>JAYTQG010000073.1:0-4728 GCA_043746815.1 Thermoleophilia bacterium
CTGCACGCGAAGCTCCCACTCGGGGAAGTTGCCCGCCTCGATCGCGTCATAGGCGTCCTTTGAAGCACTACCAAGCTCCGTCGCCTGAATGGCATCGGCTTGGGCCTGGGTGAGGCATTCAATGCCAGCAGTCGGCTCCCAGTGGTACTTCACAAGGACGGCGTCACCGGCTGCATTGACCATCTTGTAGGTGTTCACGCCAAAGCCCTGCATCTGGCGGTAATTCGCCGGGATGCCACGCGGGCTGAACAGGAACGTGAGCATGTGCATCGACTCGGGCGTCAATGACATGAAGTCGAAGATCCGGTTCGGCTCTTGACGGAAGGTCACCGGATCGGGCTTCAGCGAGTGGACGACGTCCGGGAACTTGATTGCGTCACGAATGAAGAAGACCGGGAGGTTGTTGCCGACAAGGTCCCAGTTGCCATCCTCGGTCTTGAACTTAACGGCAAAGCCCCGCGGGTCGCGGGCAACCTCGGAGGAATCCTTGCCGCCGATCACCGTTGAGAAGCGGATGATCACTGGGGTCCGCTTGCCCTTCCCCTGAAACAATTTAGCGCGCGTGTAGGTCGATGCGGGCTCGTCGCCGATCGTTCCGTAGGCCTCGAAATACCCGTGGGCAACGAAACCGCGTGCGTGGACGACGCGCTCCGGAATCCGCTCCCGATCGAAATGGCTGATCTTCTCGAGGAACTGGTAGTTCTCGAGGGTCGCGGGTCCCCGCGTTCCAACCGTCCGCTGGCTCTGGTTGTCGCTGACTGGATGCCCTTGGCGGGTCGTCAGGCGGCGTGGCGTGTCGCTCATCCGGTTCCCTTCGCTGAATTGTTTGCGCAGTCGGGGCAACGGCCCCAGAACACAACTTCGGCTTCATCCACGACGAAGCCACCCGCCTCCGACGGGGTAAGGCAGGGGGACGCTCCCACCGCGCAGTCCACGTCGCGGGTCTCCCCGCAGACGCGGCAGACCAAGTGGTGGTGATTGTCGCCCACGCGCGTCTCGTAGCGCGCGGGACTGCCCGCTGGCTGGATGCGACGTATGAGGCCCGCGTCGTGGAGGGCGCGCAGGATGTCGTAGACCGCCTGGGTGGAGAGGCTCCCAATGCGCTGCCGCGAGGCTCCCGCAATCGTGTCGACATCCGAGTGGCCGGGCAGGCGACCAAGGGCCGAGAGGACAGCGAGGCGCGGAGCTGTTACCCGAAGGCCGTGCTCCTTCAGGAGCGCGGTGCTCTCGGTTTGCTGGCCGGTCATGCGAGGATGCTCCCAGCTTTTCTTGAATGAGTCAAGAAGGTGGCGGCTCCGGTGCGACTTGGCGGACAGCCAAGGAATCCGGTCACGAGTCGGGCTCAAAGCGATATCCGACGCCATAATGGGTGTTGATGATCGCCCGATCAGGAAGTGCGCTCTGAAGCTTCTGACGAAGCTTTCGGACGAAGACGTCGACCGATCGGTCGCCGGCGGACATCTCGTAGCCCCACACCTCCCGGTACAACTTTGCCCGCTTGACGGGCTTTCCAACCCGGATCGCAAGGGCGTAGAGCACCTCGAACTCGCGTGGGGTCAACCCCACCGGCGTGTCGCCGACGAAGGCCTGCACCTGCTCAGGGTCAATTCGCAAACCGTGGGCCTCAATCACGTCACGAGTGGGCACGGCCGGACCGCGATCGGAGCGCCGGAGGTGCGCGTGCACGCGCGCCATCAGCTCACGCATCGAGAAGGGCTTCGAAACGTAGTCGTCCGCCCCAATCTGAAGGCCGTGAACACGGTCGTGCTCGCTGGTACGGGCACTCGTGATGATGACCGGGACCCGCTTGTCTTCGCTCCGCAGCCACTCGGTAAAGCGCCACCCGTCAATCTGCGGGAGCATCAGGTCCAGGATCACAAGGTCGGGCTGATGGCTGCGAAACAGACGGATGCCCTGCGCACCATCACTCGCCACCAGGGGCCGCATCCCCTCCCGAGTGATCTGGTGGGAGATCGCGTCCGCGATGGTTGCGTCGTCCTCGACGATCAGAACGGTGGCCGGTGCCTCCACCGCGCAAGCGTAGCCCAGGGCTGGCCTCGTGGGTGACGACCTCGGCGGTCGGTACCGCCTGGAGGCCCAGATCGGTGGAGGAGGCGCGGCCTCCGTCTGGCGCGCGATGGACGTGCGCCTCGGACGGCATGTGGCGGTGAAACTGCTCCACCGCAATGCGATACCCGACGGGCGCGCCGAGGAACGGTTCGCGCGCGAAGCCGAAATTGTGGCCAGGTTCGATCACCCGAACATCGTGCGGCTGTTCGACCGCGGCGAGGACGCCCACGGCTCCGCGTATTTGGTGTTCGAACTCGTCGAGGGTGAAGACCTTCGCCAGCGCCTCGATCGGGTTGGGACACTGTCACCAGACGACGCGGCCGCCACCTGTGCGGCTGTCGCGGACGCATTGGCGTACGCACATGCCCGCGGGGTTGTCCACCGCGACGTCAAGGCCCGAAACGTTCTCGTGACGGGCGACGGTGAGGTGAAGCTGACCGACTTCGGAGTGGCGACGCTCCTGGAGGCAGACGCGGCGTCCGGACTGACTCAGACCGGAATGTTGATTGGCACGGCGGACTACCTCTCCCCGGAACAAGCCACTGGGCAACCGGTTGATGCGCGCACCGACGTCTACTCGCTCGGTGTCCTGCTCTTCGAGTCTCTGACAGGGCGCGTCCCGTTCACAGGAGAAAGCGTTGTCGCGGTCGCAGTGCAGCAGACGAGCGTCCCGGTTCCCGATGTCCGCGAGAAGGCCCCGGGGACGCCGCCGTGGCTTGCAGCGGTCGTGGAGCGGGCCTGTCAGAAGGATCCAGACGAGCGCTTCGGGGGCGCCACCGCAATGGCGACGGCGCTGCGTGCCGGGATCTCGGCCCCGCAGGGAAACGACGTCACGGCAACGATGCCTCAGGTCGTGGCCGCTCCAGGCCGTCGCGGACGGGTGGTGGCGAGCGTGCTCGCAGTCGCAGCTCTGACGGCCGGAGGGGCCGTCCTATTGACCCGAAACGACGCCAAGCGCCAGCCAATCGGCAACGACGTCAACCTGCCAGTTGTTCAGGTCGCCACGGTGGATTCAACGAATGACGGCGAGCGCGACGCCGAGGCACCTCTTGCGATCGACGGCAAGCCGGGGACGGCGTGGCGTACCGAGCGCTATTTCGATCGGGATCCGATGACGTACAAGAAAGCGCTCGGACTGCGGCTCACTCTTGGCGCCGCCGCTCAGGCGCATCGGATCTCGATTACCGCGAGTCCCGGCTCACAAATCGAAGTCCTCAGCCCCGGCCCGGGAGGTATCAGCCAGCGGTCGGCGCTGATCGACGCGACTGGGGCTCGGCAGGACGTTGCGCTGAAGCAGGCTCCGGCCGCGGTGACCTACACCCTGAACTTCGTGAAGGTCCCCGCCGAGCCCAACAATCCGACGCGGTTCATCGCGAGCATCTCAGAGGTCCGACTGGCCGGTACGGCGAACTAAATGGCTGTGGAAACCTGGGAAACCTCCCTCGAACAACTGGCGGCGCGGCTGGCGACGCAGGGTGCGCGCAGCCGGACGCTCGCGATCGGCTCGCAGCAGGTGTACCTGGGCGACTGTCGCCGCCTCGGCACCTGGCTCGCGTCCAACGGCGTTTCTGGTCCCGAGGCGGTAACCGCGTCGTCACTGCAGGCCGCCCTTCGTGCACTTGGATGGTCCCCTGCGACACGCCGCCGAGCACTGACTGCCGTGCGCGAATGGTTGGGACCGCTCCACCCACCCGGACGCTCACCAGCCGACCTCGTCGCATCTCCGAAGGTTGTTCAACCGCCCATCCCGCGTCTCTCGCAGGCGGACGCGGCGGCACTTGTCGACCGTTCAGCAGCGAGGGCGCGGGCCACCGCCCCGCGCTCGATGCAGCAGGCCCTGGCGCTGCGCGATCTTGCGATGGTGGAACTCCTGTACGGCAGCGGCTTGCGACGCGCAGAGGTCTGCGGGCTGGTTTTGCCGTCACTCGATTTCGAGGCGGAAACGGTGCGCCTTGTTGGTAAGGGCGGAAAGCTGCGGACCGTTCCGTTGACGGAGCCGTCCGTGGATGCGTTGCGAGACTGGTTGGTTCAGGGTCGCCCGCTCATGGCGGGGGTTGGCCCCGTAACGCCACGCTCGCGAGCACATGTCTTTCTCTCACGAAATGGACGTGGCCTCGACGGCAGCACCCTCTACCGCGTGGTGGCGCGCCACTTACGCGAAGGCGGCCGTGCCGGGGGGCCGCATCTGCTCCGCCACGCCGCAGCGACACACCTCCTGGAAGGGCCCGATGGTGTTGGCGGCGCCCACCTGCGGGTGGTGCAGGAGGTCCTGGGACACGCCAGTCTCGCCACAACGCAGCGGTATACGGGTGTCACGACGAAGGCCCTTCAGCGTGCACTTCGCGACGGGCATCCGCGAGGTGAACCCCAGCGTGGTTGACGCTGCCGCCTTTTGGCGCCTGGCAAGCGGGTTTCTTCAGACGAAGGAGAACGCCAACACCAGAGATGGGTATGCGCGCGACCTCGCGGCTCTCTCGGCGGCCCTCGGCCTGGGGGAGGCTCCGCGCGATGTGGGCGCGGCATTCGGACTTGAAGACGACGTGGCGGCCAATGCCGTCGCAGAGAAACTCTCGTCACTTCCCCTCGGATGGTGGCGCCACTGGCGCGATGAGCTTCCCGGCAGCCTCGCGAGCCGCCGCAGGCGCGTCGCTGGCGTTC
>JAYTQG010000074.1:0-11002 GCA_043746815.1 Thermoleophilia bacterium
TCTCCTGCATATCTGGCCATATTCGGGAGACCGAGGACGATGGATTGCGACGGTCGCAGCCGTCGAAAACGTAAAGACACTTCCGGCGCGGGACACTAGCTCCAATCAACCTCTGAGCCGTCGCTCTCGAGGGCGCCAAAAACACGCTGGGCCATCTCGGCTGGGTCGCGCCCTGTCGGAAGGTTTGGCGGCGAACCGGCCAATGGTCGGGTCGCGAGGCCCGTCTCCATATGTGGCGGGCAGAGGTCCAAGACGCGGACACCGACCCGACGGGCCTCCCGTGTCAGGGCGATGTCGAAGGCACTGAGTGCCGCCTTCGATGCCGAGTAGGCCGCCATTCCCGCCATCGGCTGCCGGGCGACGATACCGGTCGTATTGACGATGACCCCACCACGCCCAAGGACGCCGAGCGATGCCCGGGCGAGGCGAATCGGCAGCAACGTGTTCACCTCAAATAGCGCCCGGAGCGTGTCGTCAGTCACGTCGCTGACCGGCCCAAACGCGACGACGCCGACGGCGCACACCACCATATCGAGGCCCCCGAGGAGTTCGGCCGCCCCCGCAAGGAGGTCTTCGGGCGCACCGTCAGCAGTGAGATCGGCCGCCAGTACCTGGCAGCCCAGAGCGTTTCTACGCTCCGTCAGGCGCTTGGCGTCTCGCCCCGAAAGCACAAGACGGGCACCAGCGACACCGAACGCCGTACTCAGTGCAGACCCAAACCCACCTGTTGCGCCGACGAGGAGTACGCGAAGTCCGTTCATCTCCACGTAACACACCATACGCGCCCGCAGTTGCGAATCGACGCCCAACCGGCGTCGCGACGCCAATCCGGAGAGTCAATATGCTCCGCCGGTGAATTCGGCACGTCAGCTGCGCACCCAGATAATTACGAGGATTGCCGCGCGCCCCACCGTCTTCGCGCTCGCCGCCGTCATCTTGCTCGGCGTGTGGATTCGCACGTACCACTTCTCGGCTCCGATCGCGGACACGCACTTCTTCCGCCAGACCCAAACTGCTGGGACGGTCTGGATCTGGGACCGGTTCGGCTTCGACTTCACGGGGTACCGGGTTAACGTTTTTGGCGGCGGGCACTGGGTGCTGGAGTTGCCGACCTATCAGACCGTCGTATTCGCTCTCGTCAAGGTCTTCGGTTTCCACGAAGAGCTGGGGCGTGTGGTCTCAATCGCGGCCTATGTCATCGGATCAGTCCTCCTTTACGCCATCGGCCGACGCGTTCTCGAGAGCCGATTGGGAGCACTGGTTGCGGTCACGATGTTTTCCCTGATGCCAATCCTGGTCTTCTACTACCGCGCGTTTCACATCGACCCGTTCACGATCACCATGGCGCTTGGCTTGATCTACGCCCTCCTGCGTTTTTCCGAGGGTTCGGCATGGCGTTGGTGGTCGCTCGCCGCGGTATTGCTCCCCCTCGTGATGCTCACGAAGGCAACCATCTTCCTCGCATTCGCGCTCCCTGCAGCCTCGCTTGCCCTCAGAGGGTTACAGCGCAGGGGCCGCGACTGGCGGCTGTGGCCAGCGAGCATCAGCGTGTTTCTGACGAGTTGTCTCATTCTTCTGCTCTGGACCCGCCACGGGGACCGCCTCAACGCCCAATCCAGCGGCAACACCTTCAACGGCGCGTGGGACTGGTATTTCGGGAGCACACTGACCAACCTCGAGACCTACCAAACCATCCTTGACCGGTTCAGTTCGAATCTCCAGTGGCTCGGCTGGTTGCTGGTTGCGCTCGGGGCTGGGCGCATCCTATTCGGGCAATTTGCGTATCGCCGAGAGCTCGGACTGCTCGTCCTCAGCAACTTCATGGCCTTGGTGGTATTCGCGAATCTCAACAACATCCACGACTACTACCAACTGCCGTGGTACGTCGCCCTTTCTCTACTCGCGGGCCTTGGCGCCGCTTGGCTGCGCGGACTGGCTCCCCGCGCCGACATTCGGACCATCTCGACGGCAACGGCGGGGGTTCTCATCACACTCGGCGTTGCGTACCGCGCAGAACTCGTCCACGGCTACTTCAATCCGATTACGTTTTCGCAAGACACCGTCAACTTCGGTGAACTCATCGGCCGCACTACTCCTGAAGGACATCGGGTTATCATCGTTGGGGCGAGCGTTGACCCCAGCAATCCGGCAACACTCTTCTTCGCCCGTCGAATCGGCTGGGAAATTCCTTCTGTCAACGCCACGCAATTCGAAAAGGCTGCTGCCGGTGATCCCAAGCTCGGGGCAGTGGTCGTTATCAAGGGGGGCGCCCCGATCCCAGCGCACGTCCTAAAGGTCGTGGCGTTCCGCCACTTCAAGACGACGTACGATGACGCCAACGTCACCGTCTTTCGAGCGCCCTGACCGCCTCCCCCCGTCCCGGCTGAGCTATTGCGTCTCGACGTCAACTTCGTCGGCCGCCCGTTCGGGCACTTGGCGGCGATAGTCCCCCCGCGAGAGGGCGCGCTCCAGCATGCAGTAGAAGACGATGAAGGCGTATCGGGAGCCCATCTCCTTCACCTTGAACTTCGAAACTCCGGCTTCGCGGCCGATCCAATCGTTCGGGACGACACGGTAGGTGTAGCCGCGAACGATTGCCTTGAGGGGGATCTCCACGGTGAGGTTAAAGTGGTGCGACAACAGTGGACGAACTCCGTCGATCACCTCGCGCCGGTACAGCTTGAATGCATTCGTCACGTCGTCGTAGCGAAAGCGAAACAGAACCCGGATACCGGCATTCGCGAAGCGATTGATCCGCAGCTTGACCTTCGGATAGCCCGTAACGTGGCTCTCCTTCGAGAACCGCGTTCCAAATACGCAGTCTGCCCCGCTCTCGACGAGCGTCTCGTAAAACCGAACGAGATCCTCGGGACGGTCGGACGCGTCCGCCATGTAGATCGCGACGCAGTCGCCGGTGTAACGGTCGAGACCCGCTTGGATCGCCAAGCCGAAGCCGTTTGGTGCCCCTCGCGAGAACCAAGCCAACTCAGGAACGTCGGACTCAAGCGAGGCCAAAATCTCCGCGGTCGTGTCCTTCGAGCCGTCGTCAACGACGACAATCTCATGCTCGATCCCAGCCTCAGCGAGGGTGGCGTGAAGGCCGCGAACGGTCCCCTCGATCCCGCCCTCTTCGTTGTGCGCGGGGATGACGACCGAGAGCTTCACCCGCGGGATCTCGCGGAGGCGCTCTCCACGATCTCCTCGACAATGCTCTCAAGGGTGTGGCGATAGGACCACTGCGGATAGTCCGCCTGGAAGCGACGCACGTCAGAGATGTACCAAATGTGGTCGCCGGAACGGTTGTCATCTGAAATCGAAAAATCCAACTGACGACCAGCGATGCGCTCCGAAAGCGTTACCGCCTCAAGGACGGAACAGTTCGAATGGCGCGACCCACCAATGTTGTAAACGGCCCCTGGCCGGGGGGCCTGTGCGAACTCCCAAAAGCACGCGACAAGATCGTCCGCGTGGATGTTGTCGCGCACCTGCTTGCCCTTGTAGCCAAAGACCGTATACGGGGTACCGGACACGACGCACTGCACCAGGTACGCCAGAAAGCCATGGAGCTGGGCACCCGAGTGGGCGGGGCCGGTAAGGCAACCGCCCCGGAAGACGCCCGTCTTCATGTCGAAGTAACGGCCGTACTCCTGAACCAGCACATCGCCCGCCAGCTTGCTTGCACCGAATAGCGAATGCTTCGACGCATCCACCGACATGTGCTCGTCGATCCCGTGGGTGAAGTACGGGTGGCCGTCGTCAATTTCCCACCGGGTATCGAGCTCGACCAGTGGAAGTTCGTTGGGGGTGTCGCCGTACACCTTGTTAGTGGAGGTGAAGATGAAGACCGCATCCGGGCAGTGCTGGCGCGTGGCTTCAAGCAGCACAAGCGTGCCGTTGGCATTGATCGTGAAGTCCACAAACGGCTCGCTTGCGGCCCAGTCGTGGCTGGGCTGCGCGGCCGTGTGGATCACCATCGTGATCTCGGAACCGAACTCCGCGAACAGCGCGCTGATGGCGTCGAAGTCGCGAATATCGACGGACTCATGACGAAACCGCGGCAGACTGGCGGCCAGCGCATCGGAGTTCCACGCGGTGGATGCCGACTCACCAAAAAAGTAACTGCGCATGTCGTTATCGACGCCGACGACATCCATTCCCTGCTGATGGAGAAATCGCACACACGCGCTACCGACCAGGCCACCTGAACCGGTCACAATCGCTACTGACACGTCACATCCCCCTCGTCGGCGCCGATGATAGCCACCTGGACGCATGGGCCGTCAACAGTCGGCAGGCCACTATGGGGCCGGTGTTCGAGCGATCACCAGCATTTGGCGGCCGAGAAGGCGCCAGGCGATGGGAAGACGAAGGTAGAGCCGCAAGAGCGCGATCGAATTTGGGATTCGGCCGTCTTTCACGGTGTACGGAAGGAATCGTGGAACGACTTTTGTGACCTCGTACCCCGCCAACATGAGCGCCTCGGGCAGTGACCGGTGTGTCAGGGGCAAATGATGGTCGAAGTAGTCCCAGTACTTGCCCCCGAGGTAGTGCATATTCGGCATGAGAACGATGATCTGGCCGCCAGGGCGCAACACTCGTCGACACTCGGCCAGGGTTCGGAGCAGCGTAGGTTTGTCGGGCAGATGCTCGAAGAAGTTCGACGTAAACACGACGTCGACGCTCGCGTCGCTGATCGCGGTCATCTCATCGGACCGGGCCAGCACGACTTCCGCATCGATTGCGTAGCGATGGGTCTCGGGATTCAGATCGACGGCAATTTTTCGGCCGCAGCGAATGTTGTTGATGAACTCACACGAACCAGCGGCGAGATCGATCACGGTGTCGTCGGCGCGGATGTGGTGCGAGAACACCTCCCGGCACAGGACCTGCCACATCTGTTCTTTGAAGGCCATTTCGTCGTCGGTGAAGCGCAGCCGATAGATGTCCGAGAGGTCGCCCCCAGAACCCGCGTCCACCCCCGCTTGGGTACCAGTTTCCGTCATGGAGTTGTCCTTTCAGAGCGAGGGATGGTTCAGCTCCCCTCGGGTGCAAAAATAGGCGCCAGGAGTGTCTCGTTTGCCGCGATCCACCGCTCGATGTCCCCAACGATGTCCACGGGACGACGCTGTGGGGCCCAGCCGGTCATCTCTGTAACCCGCCGGTTGTCGGTGCAGTACCAGGGCATATCGACCGAAGCGCTATCGGGAACACTGGCAATTGGAACGCGTCGCCCGGTCGCCGCCTCGCAAAGACCGGTGAGCTCCGCAAGTGAGACGGAGCCGTCGATGCCTCCGCCAACGTTAAAAACTCCCCCGGTCAGCGCGTCAATCCGTTCGTACTGCACACCAATCAACCGATGAAGGTCCTCGGGGTGAAGCAAGTCCCGAACCTGTTTTCCAGTGCCTCCAAAACCGGTATAGCGGAGCGGGAGTCCGAAGTGGTGGTTGGCAACCCAGAGGGTGAAAACGCCCTGATCCACCTTGCCGAACTGTCCCGCCCCTGCGATGACCCCGCAACGATTGATGACAGCACGCATACCGTACGTGTCCACGTATTCCTGGACGAATAGCTCCGAGGCAAGTTTGCTTGCCCCATAGAGCGACCGTGGCGAGTCGGTCGGAAAATCCTCCGCAATTCCGTGGCTGCTCATTCCACGTTGAGAAAGTGGCTCCGAGAGCGTGAGGCGAGTGTCCGCCTCGACGAGAGGGATCGACCGCAGCGGGGCGATCGAATACACACGGGAGGTGGACAGGAAGATGACAGCGCCGACTCGCCGCCGGGAAAACTCGAGGCAGTTCAGCGTTCCGAGCAAGTTCGTCTGGAGCAGATAGTCCGGTGAACCGTCGATCCCGGCGAGGACGCTCGGCTCTGCTGACGCCTCGATCAGGAGATCGAAGCTTCCCTCCAACGTGGCCAAGTCCGATGCGACCCGGATGTCCCCATGAACGAATGTGATTCCAACCGCACGGAGAAGACCGATATTGATTTCGGCCCCACGTCGTTTGAGGTTGTCCAAGCAAACAATGTCGGCGGTGGGATCGTCCCGCCGAATGGACCGGGCCAGATGGGCCCCCACGAACCCAGCGCCTCCGGTGATCAGTACGCGCACTACTCTGCTGCTCCAACGAGAGCTGTGCCCGGCCGGATCAATGACCGAAGCGACAGCCCGAGCCTCGGCAAAAGTGCAAGCCCCACGATCGTGGTGGGAATGAACCACACCGCATGAAGAATCACCGATACCGCCAACGCGACGCTGCGGTCGACGCCAGCCAAGCCGAGGGCTTCAACGGTAAGCCACTGGTAGGTGCCGACAAAGCCAGGCGAGGATGGAATGGCAATCCCGAGGTTGATGACCGCGGTTAGGAGAAGCGCCTCCGCCAGGCTGAGATGGACGCCCAATGCACGCGCGGCGGACCACGCTCCAACGGTCCAACTGGCCCACAGCAGTACCGTTGCTGAAAGCATCCGCAGGGAACGTGAGGGCGTCGCAATCCCGGCCATCGTGGCCGCGAAGCGCTCGCGCATCGCCCGAAAGCGACCAGCATCCGCATGCTCGTGCCGCCGCCCCGACCACCAGCGACACGCAATAACGATGGAAACGAGAATGAGTGCGATCGCGAGCGCTGCGATAGCGATCGCAGCAACCCACCCGTCGCGACGAACGAACGGGAGCGAAATTCCAAGAACGGCTGTCAGGACGATGACGTCGCACCCCCGATCGGCGAGTGCGACCGACGCAGCCCGCGCAATACCCCCACCGGTGGCCTTCCCCGACCACAGGATCCGGAGAAGATCGCCCGGCCGCGCGGGGAGAAGATTATTTGCAGCGATTGAGGTGAGGATCGTGGCGAAGAAGCGCCGACGCGAGGGGATGGTCGGCCCGCTGGGTTCGCTCGCCATCCTCCAGCGAATGGCCATGGCAATCAATCCGACGTTCACCCCAAGGGCGCTCAGCGCAACCCAGCGAAGCCGCGCACCCACCAGCGAGCGACGCACGGCGTGGAGGTCAACGTTCCGCAGCGCCAGACAAAGGAGCCCAACCGACAGCAGCGAGCCCGCAAGGGCAATCCAATGACGCGGCCCAAAGCGGGACGATCGGTCGCCAGTCACGCCGGGAGGCTACCCGAGGCCCCGGCGGTCAGGCGCCAGCGGCGTCACGGATTGCCTCCGCAGCGTCCAAGATTGCCTCGGCGCAGGCTCGCTTACTCGCTGGCCCGATCGCGGTCTCGCCGCCGTCGCCGATGATCGTGATTGCGTTGTCAGGGCCGTCAAAGCCGATCCCTGGCTGTGCGATGTCGTTGTGAACGATCAGGTCCACCCGCTTGCGGACCCGCTTCTCGCGTGCCCGCTCAAGACCCGCAGCTCCGTGCTCGGCCGCAAATCCGATGAGCAGTTGCGTCGGAGTCCGTTTCGCCGCAAGATCAATGAGGATGTCGTCGGTCCGCTCCAGGGTGATGGCGAGTTCCGCTGTCGCCGACTTGTCCATCTTTCCGGCAATCTGCGCGACGGGGCGGTAGTCAGCGACGGCGGCGGCCATGACGACGATGTCCGCTTGGGGAAGCGCCCGGAGTGCCTCGGCGTGCAGTTCGGCGGCGGTGGCCGCGTCGATCAGGGTGATGCCAAACGGCAGCGCGACCGTCAGGTTGCTCGCAATGACGGTCACGTCTGCACCCCGATCTCTCGCGGCCTCAGCAATCGCCACTGCCATTCGACCGCTGGAGCGGTTCCCGACGTAGCGCACCGAATCAATGGGCTCACGGGTCCCGCCTCCGGTGACGAGAACGCGAACGCCGGTGAGACTGGCGTGTTTGCCCAGCGCGCGACTCACTGCGGCGATGATGTCGGCGGTCTCGGCGAGACGCCCCTCCCCCACGTCACCGTCTGCGAGGAGGCCCGTGGCGGGCGGGACAACCTGAACGCCGCGCGCCCGGAGGGTGTCCATGTTCGCCCGGGTCGCGGCGTGCAACCACATGCGTGTGTTCATCGCAGGAGCGACGATGACGGGCGCCTCGACAGCCAAGTAGGTGGTCGTCACCAGGTCGTTCGCGATCCCTGCTGCCATACGGGCAAGCGTGTTCGCAGATGCCGGGACGACGATCATTGCATCGGCAGCGCGGGCGAAGTCCAAATGGTCATAGCCCTCCTCGGCGGTCCCAGGAAAGAGGGTCGTCCCGACGGGGTGCCCCGAAAGCGCCGCGAAGGTCGCCGCCCCGATGAAGCGCTCAGCGGTCGCGGTCATGACTACCGTGACGTCGTTGCCCTCGCGTTGGAGGGCCCGCAGGACCTCAACGGCCTTGTACGCGGCGATCCCTCCGGTTACCGCCAGCAGGATGCGGGCCACTACCGCTCCGTGCCGTAGAGCGCGTCGGCAATGACGACTTCAAGCTCGTCCGCGGCGACCTCGACGTCTTCGTTCACGATGACGTGGTCGAACTCCTCACGGGCCGCCAGTTCTGCGACGCTCTCGTCAAGGCGCTTTGTAATCGACTCCGGCGAATCGGTCCCGCGTCGGCGAAGCCGCTCAGCGAGTGCCTCCGGTGATGGGGGCGCGATAAAAATGGTGATCGCATCCGGCAGCATCGCCCGAATCGCACGGGCGCCACGCAGCTCGATCTCGACGACGACCGACTCCCCTTCGGCGAGCGAGTGGTCGATCTCACTGCGCAGGGTTCCGTAGCGGTTACCGGCGTACTCGACATGCTCCAAGAAGTCACCGGCAACAACGCGACGCTCAAACTCGTCAGCGCTCAGAAAATGGTAATCCTCGCCGTCCGTCTCTCCGGGGCGAACAGTGCGGGTAGTCGCAGAGGTCGCGAGCGCCAGATCCGCGAAACGCGGGAGAATGGCGTCGATCAGCGTTCCCTTGCCGGCACCTGATGGTCCGGAGATCACGAAGACCCGCGCAGGTCGGGCGCCACTCAGCGGTCGAGCAACTCCAACAACTCGTCGCGCTGACGCGCGGTGAGCCCCCCGATGGTTTTGCCCTGGGCGATGCGACAGTGATTGAGATATTTGGTGGCTCGCACTTTCCCGCAGCGCGGAACTGCCATCAGGAGGTCCATGACCTTCGCCGTCGAGAGGAAGTCCGGCGGTTTTGAGATGACCTCGGTCAAGGTCAGGCGACCCTCTTTCAGGTCGCGCTTGAGGTGGGCGCGCTTCGACCGGATCTCGTTTGCGCGCTGCAGAGCATCGAGACGTTGATCGAGCGATCGAGACGGTGCCTGGCCTACGGCCTTTTCTTTGACCGACATATTCGGCGATTCTAGGTTCGCGAACCGCTGCGCCGCAACCCCGCTGGGTGCGAATTTCCCGGCTTTATTAGCGAACGAGCTTCGATATGGCCTTGAATTCGTCTCCACCGGCCTGTTCGAGCATTTCGAAGAGTGCCGTTTCCACACTTGTGACGTGAACGCCGGCAGCCTCCATCTTCCGCAAACCGAGCGCGCGATTGCCCGGAGTTCGTGAGCTGACGGCGTCGGCAGCGACGTGCACGTGGTGTCCACGGGCGATCAAATCGAGCGCCGTCTGATTGACGCAGACGTGCGTCTCGACGCCAGCCACGATCCAGGTCGTGCACCCGGATGCGGTGATGGCCTCGTCAAACGCCGCGACACCACAGGCCGAGAAGCGCATCTTCTCGATGATCGGTGCGTCATCCGGGAGCGCGTCGCCGAGGGCAGCGACCGTCGCCCCGAGGCCCTTCGGGTACTGCTCGCTGACAAGGACCGGGCGCCCGAGCGTCGCCATCCCCCGAGCGAGGAGGGCAGCTTGACGAACGACCTCGTCGAATCCATCGATCACCGGTGCAAACGCGTCTTGGATGTCCACGAGGATGAGGCCGGTGCCTTCGCGGCGAAGGAGCGCGTCGTGGCGGGCGGGGCTGGTCATCAGTCAGTTCTCCTGGAGGTCTTGAAGCGCGACGGGTGACGAGACACTACCCGCAGCCATGCTGGCGGCGGCGGCGTGTGCGGCGGCCATGGTGGTGATGCAGGCGATGCCGGCGCGGGTCGCGGCCCGCCGAATCTGGGTGCCGTCGCTCATGTCCTCTGCCGCGCTTGGCGTGTTGATCACCATGCAAATCTCGCCCGAAGCGATCCTATCGGCGACGTGTGGAGAGCCCTCGCTGACCTTCTTGACGAGACCAACCGGTATACCGGCGGCGACGAGCGCGGCCGCGGTGCCGCGGGTCGCCGCGATCTGGAGGCCAACTTCGCTTAGCTGGCGGGCGATCGCGACCGCCTCGCTCTTGTCGCGATCAGCCGCGGAAATGAACACGGTTCCGGACCGCGGCAGGGGTTGTCCCGCTCCACGTTGGGCCTTCCCGAACGCCTGGGGAAAGGTGTCGGCAATCCCCATCACCTCGCCGGTGGCATGCATCTCCGGTCCGAGCAGCGAATCGGCGGTCGGCACGCGACGGAAGGGCAGCACCGCCTCCTTCACGCTCACCCGTCGAATTGGAGCAGCGGACGGCAGCCCGAGATCGCCGATCCTCGCACCAAGCATCAGTCTGAGCGCATGATGAACGAGTGGTGCGCCGGTCGCCTTCGACACGAACGGGATGGTCCGTGACGCCCGCGGGTTCGCTTCAATGACCGAGATCCGGTCGCCTTGCACGGCGAACTGCACGTTCACGAAACCGACAGCGCCGAGCGCCCCGGCAATCGCGCCCGTCTGTGCCTCGATCTCGCGGATGACATCCGACGAGAGCCGCTGGGGGGGAAGGACACAGGCCGAGTCGCCGGAGTGAATTCCCGCAGCCTCAACATGTTCCATCACCGCCGCGACCCATGTCCGCTCGCCGTCGCAGATCGCATCCACGTCAACCTCGATGGCACCGTCGAGGAATCGGTCCAGCAGGATCGCCCCGCCGGGTCGCTCTCGAACGACGTAGGCGTCGATGTCGTCCGGCCCGTTGCAAAGCATCATGGCCCGCCCACCGAGGACGTACGAGGGCCGAACGAGGAGCGGGAAACCCACGCGGGCCGCGGTCGCTTGAAGCTCG
>JAYTQG010000075.1:0-4711 GCA_043746815.1 Thermoleophilia bacterium
GGCTGTTGTTCTCCTCGGGTCCGATGAAATAGCTGCACAGGAGACAGTTCTGCCATTGACATCCACGGCGCTGCCCTTCGGGAAGCGAGTCCTCGACGACGCTTCGGAGGGTCTAGCCGCGACGGGTTCTCGCCGTGGAGCGGGACCAGTCACAGGAAGCCGAACCGGATTCGCCAGAATCTGCCCTCCCCGCTCAAACCGGAAGGGCCTGACAAGGGGCCTGCTCACCGAGTCGCGGTAGCTGCGGAGGCGTCAGGCTCTTCGCAACCAATGGTGCCCCTGGCCAAGGCGGGGCAGCCAACCGTCGACTGGCTGGGCGCGGCTCTGTTTGGAGGCATGGTCGGCGGCTGTGCCCGGCCCGCATGGTAAGGGTGAGGTCCGCCCAGGGCGCGGCTGCGCACAATCGGCGCATGCACACCTCGGCCCACTTCGGTCAGGCACTTCGTTCTGGCGCCTCGCCGCGGTTTCAATGAGCTACAGGGCCGGACTGTAACGGGATCTATGACGCATACTTCGCCCATGGCCGCCGCCGAGCCGTTCTCCTCGTCGTTGAAGGCCGCTGTCTCCCGGGTTCTCGACGTGGAGACCATCGGCATCGACAAGGCGCTGATCACCGACGTCATGATGCTGAGTGAAGCGGCACACCTTTTGCTCGCCGTCGGGGACTACAAGCGAGCCTACGAGAGCGGGTCTGCGCGGTTCTATTCTCAGATGCTCTTCCGTGTCACGGCGTTCTTCCAGCAGCTGCACGCAATGGTTGCTCTCGTCGCTCATCGCGCCCTAAGTGAACGCGGCCTCGCTCCGGGCGAGAGCATCGACGCTCTGCGCCGCGGCGCCAAGCGCGACAGCGTACTCGCGGCGCTGCTTGTGCAACACGCCGCTGACGTCGCCCTGCTTGACCATCTCTGCCGCGTTCGCAATAAGGCCATCCAGCACCGGGCAAAGGAAGGCTTGCTCTTCAGCAACGCGATCGTGCTGTCGGACGGGTTCGCACTGGTCCGTGGCAGCCCCTCTCTAGATGCCAAGACGTGGCGCAAGGCGCAGGGGCTCTTGAAGGGATTCAAGCGCCGCTATGGCATTCCCGCTTATGGCACAACCGGTGTGGCCGAGACTCTTGCTTACCTCGAACTCATCGCGTACCAACTTCGCGAGCCGTCGCCCGCCGAGTGCCGCTCGGCGTTGGCCATTGTAGAGTCGGCAGGTGCATACCTTGCCGTCGTTTCGGCGCCGATGATCACTGCAGTCGACGCCTCGTTGGCGAACCTCATCGGTCTCGTTCCCGAGCCGGCGAGAGAAGGGTGACGCGGAGTAGGCGCGGTCGTAGCGACGGTGTCCTGGGGAATGGAGGCAGCGTCCAGGTTCGTACACCGATTTCGCGGGCGTTAGTCCACTGGTCCTTCTCGGAGGCTTCAAGTGATTCGCAGGTCCAGGGGCAACGGTCGCACATGCCGAGGAAGGCACCGAGGGCGCTAACCGTGAACGGCGAAGCTCACGAAGACCGGTCTGCCGCAAGGCATCTCCAGCTTGTTCTCAGCCCCGGGGGCGAAACGCGACGAACCGTGCGTCAAGTCGGAGAGGATGGGGTCATGCCTGCCCGCCGACCTCAGGACCCGATTCGGCCGGCTGCTCCAGCTCGGGCCGATGCGTTCCGTGATCGTTTCCCACCGGCGGTCAGCGGCGCGGCGCGCACCGAATTCCGTCCTTCGAAGACAATCGCGACCCTGTCCAGTTCGGTATCACTGAGCAGGTGCGCATAGACCTTTGCCGTCACGTTCGGATTCGCGTGCCCAAGGTGCCGGGAAACAACGATCAGCGGAACATTGTGCGCCAGCAGGATGCTTCCGCATGTGTGCCGAAGGCCGTGGAGAGTGACGAGCGGCTTGCCGCTCCCGTCAACCAGGCCCGCACGAGTCAGCGCTCGCGTCGTCATCTGGGTCGGGCTGTGAGCGTCCATTGACTCGCCGCCGCGACCCGGCCAGACGAACCCGTCATGTTCGCGCCACGTTGACCGACGCTCTCCGCTCGCCACGCCGTGAGACGCTCCGCGAAGGTCTCGGAGATCGCGACGCGGCGCGTCCGACGTCCCTTCGTCGGCTTCTCGCCCTTCCGCGAACTTGTTTGCCAAACGGAACGACGGACCTCGATGCGGCGCTGCCCGAGGTCGATGTCCGGCCAACGCAAGCCGATGATTTCCCCGCGCCGAAGCCCCGCCTCGGCTGCCGCTCGTAGGATCGTCTCCGTTCGGAGGGTTGTCGCGCCGACCTCAAGGAGGTGCCTCAGTTGCCGCTCGTTGAGGACCCGCTCGGAGCCCTGCTCCTCATGGGTCGCCATCGCAGGAAGCCGCAGCCGTGCTGCAGGATTGGTCGGAATTCGTCCCCAGTCCACGGCCGTGGCGAGAATGCCTCGGAGCGCCGCGACACCGGCGACAACCATCCGGCGGCTCGACGAGGTCTTCACAAGCCGGGCCAACCAGACCTCGACTGTCTCACGGTTGATCTCCTCAAGCCAGAGGTTCCCGAGCGCCGGTGCGATCCGCAAGCGGTACTCGACCTCCGTACCCGCGATCGTGTGCGCGGCAAGGACGGCGCTCTTCGCCCGGAAGTACTTGCCGGCGAAGTCCGTCAGCGTCTCGGCTTCGTCGAAGTCTGGGTGCCTGGGAGCCGCGGGTCTGCCGGCGGCAAGGAGTCGTCGACGCTCAGCCCGGGCATCGGTCACCGAGCCCTCGAACGAGACCAGACGCGTCACGCCCGGTGTGAAACCAGGCACCTGGAGTTGGAACGGGCAGGCGCAGCGGCGTTTGGCCTTCCGGTCGGCCGTGGAGGGGCACGCGACCCGATGCGACCGATACACGCCGGACTCGATGACCTCTCTCCAACCGCGCCGAGGACGCTCGCTCATGTCGGTGAGTTTCTCAAGTTTTGAGTCCAAACGCGAGCGGAAGGGTCCGAACATGGGCACCTGTGGAGCCGGCTTGCCCTTGACGTCCGGTGGGCGTCCCGTCAGTCGGAGGTTGTGGGCAATTCGACAAGCCGTGAGTCGCAGGGCGCCGAGTCTGGATGGCCTCGTTCTTCAAAGGGGGGAAGGCCAGCGCCCTGGTTCGCGCTTAGACTACCCCTCAATGGCACCGGGCTCCCAAAAGCGCATCGCGACCGAGGCTTACCAGGCTCTTCGTGACGCCCTCGCCGTTATCTCATGGAACAAGCGGCCGTTTGAGTCCTTCCTTCGTACGGCGCTTCGCGACCAGCCTACGATTCTGGCCGGAATCTCCTTTTCGGAGCCGAAACGCCTGGTTGCAGATCAGGTCGTGGACCGGCTTGCGGCGAATGAACGGAAGTATCAGGCGGTTACCTTGCGGCTGATGCTCGAAGTCGCCGCCATGAAGGCCTTTCCAAATATCGAGCAGCTGAAGGACCCTGAGGACAGGGCGCTCCGCCTTACAGAGGCGGAGACCGGTGTCGCGAGGTTGCGGGAGCTCACGGCTAGACACGCCGATATGGTCGAAGCCGAAGACCGCCTGTCGGCCGAACGAGAAACGAAGCGTTCCCAGCATGACGCTCAGAGGAAGTTCTGCGACGAGGTGGACACCCTCAGACAGGAGCTCGTCGCACTCCACGGCTCGGGTGACCCTCATGCGCGCGGCAGGAGTTTCGAGGATCTCCTGGCCCGCTTGTTTCGCTTGTTCGACATGGAGCCGCGGCTCGCCTACGACTTGGCCCATGAACAGATCGACGGCTCTCTGAGCTTCGACACGGACGACTACATCGTCGAAGCGCGATGGCGCGCAGATCCGGTCAGTCGAGGCGATGCCGACGTCTTCGCGGCAAAGGTGCGCCGCAAAGGCAAGAACGCGCTCGGGCTCTTCGTGAGCATCAACGGCTTCTCCGGTGATGCACTGGCGCAATACCAGGAGGCCACGCCGTTTCTCGCGATGGACGGCGCCGATCTTTACCTAGTCTTGGAGCAGCGAGTACGTCTTGATGATCTGCTTCGGAGCAAGAAGCGGCATGCAAACGAGACTGGTCACTGTTTCTTGCCTGCACATCTCTTGGCCTAGATTGGCCGAAGTCCAGGGTACTCACGAGGTCCGCCGGATTCCGCGGGCCGGGCCTCGGAACATTGACGTACCGCTTCACGTCAGCTCTTGGGCCAGAGTCTGCTCAGGCCTCGGTCGTAGATCCCGAAGACGTACGGGCCGGGATGGCGGCTCCGCTGAATGATTCGATGTCGATGCCGCACGAACAACTCGGCGTACTGCGCGCCCGTGAGGCTCGCGTTCGTGACGCAGAAGGCTCGGACGTTCGCCTCTGACAAAGCAGCAAGCTCGTGCGGGCGGCGGCGGATGCTGTCGTCCTTCATCAGCACCAGCCAGTCTTGAGTCCCCGCCACGCGGAGCCAGTCCTCGTCGGCCACGCTTTGGCCCTCTTGCTCTCCGTAGACGGAGGCCAGCGTGTGAACCGTCAAGCCCTCAGCACGTAGAGCGTCGGCCACGACACGGCGGCCGAGGCTTCGGTCGATGAAGAACTCTGGGTCAGGCTGCCGCGCGGATCGATGTCGCACGCGCGGCGTCCTCGATCTCTTCGGCCGAAACGCCGAAGTCTCGGGCTAGCTCAGATGGGGACTCACCGGCTCGCCAACGATCGATGACATCCTCGACGCGCGCCCCGCCATGTTCGAAGATCGGGCGCCCGAACGCGACGCGCGGGTCGACGAC
>JAYTQG010000076.1:0-10984 GCA_043746815.1 Thermoleophilia bacterium
CACGACCGGAGACGACCACCGTGCCAAACATTCCGTTCCTCAGCCGCAAAGCGCGTTCCGCAACCGCGACCGAGACCCGCGGCGCACGACGCCGACGCAGACTCCGCTGGCTGACGGTGCCCGTTGTCACGGCGATCGGCTGGACGGCCGGGCGAATGCGCGGCGCCGTTCGGCCCCGCTACTTCGGCAGCGCACCGTCCGTCACGCCAGACCCGGTTTCGACCGGAGAGACGGAACGCACCGCAACGTGAAGGAAGTCGCGGTCGCCGACAGCCTCGGTCCATAGCCGGTCGTCAGTACCAGCGAAGAGCGCGGCGGGGCTCGGAATCCGGCGGTCGGTGACCATTCCCGCCGCGACGCCTGGAACGAATGGTCCGAGGCTGATGTCGAGGTGTCCATCCCCGGCCGTTCCCGTGAGCTCAATGTGATCGCCGATCATCGCCTGCGGGTCACACGCCGCAAGTTCAATGGCGAGTTGGATCTCGGCGGCGCGATCAATTGGGACGTCTGCCTCCGCGGCAAGCGCCATGACGAGACGTCCGAACACGGGGGCGACGAGGGGCCCCACGCTGACACGACAGCGAACCGTCACGGTGTGATGGGCTGGGCGGACGGAATGGTGAACGACAGCTCAATAGCCGTGCCGCTGCCCCGCCCACTACGAATTGCAACGAGGTCAGCCACCGACACCATCAACGCGAGACCGACGCCGCCACCGTCGTCGCCACCGATCGTGGGAGTGATACCGCCGCCGGAGTCCCGTACGGATGTCACCAGCTGATCGTCGGTGATGACCGCGTGAACATCGATCTCGCCGATTTCCGTCCCGTAGGCATGCACCACCACGTTCGCGCAAGCCTCGGAGACCGCGAGCTTTACGTCAGCCAAAAATGCCTCGTCCCAGCCCAGCGCGTCGCCCATCCCGGCGAGTACCTGGCGCACGATGGCGAGGCTCGCCGGAAGGGCAGGGAGCGTCAACCCGACCTCCGCCGGGGCGATCATCGTTCGCGAACCACCTCGAGCGCCATCGCTCGGTTGTCGACAATCGGAATGGCGTCCTCAAGCCCTGTCAACTCGACGACACGCCGGACCGCGAACGTGCCTTCCGTCTCCGGCAAGTAGACGACATACCCCACCGACGCATCGTCTGCCCAGCGGGCGCCCTCGACCAGCGAGCGCAGGATGCTGGAGTCAACGAACGTCGTGCCACCAAGGTCGACGACGACGTCACGACTGCTCTCAATCAGTCGGCCCAATGTGTCGGTCAGGTCGTGACTCAGCGAAAGGTCCTGCTCACCCGTCAATCGGACGACCGCCACATCGCCTTCCATGGCCGTCGATACGAGTCCACTCATTCCGTGTCTCCCCGCTCGGGCAGGTGGCCTGCCGTTCGAATGTCAAAAGCGTCTTCCAGACCAGCAATCGTGAAAATCCGTCGGATGTTGCCGGGGGCGCAGATGATGACGGGTGGAGTCGCGTCGGGCTCAGCGGAGCGAAACCGGTGGAGCGCGGAGAGGCCCGCAGAGTCGATGAACTCCACGCGCGTCAAGTCGATCGCAGGCCGCTCGCCAGCCCATTGTTCCCTGAGTTGATCCAATGAACGGACGGTGTAGGCATCGAGATCGCCAGTGAGAACCACGACCGCGACTCGGCCGTGCTCGCGCATGATGTCGATATCAAGCCCCATTCGGTGCAGTCGTGCCGTATGGGGAGGGGAGCGTCACACGCGAGGCGTACCCGCAGCAAGGGTTGAGCAAACATCAGGAGGCCGGATCCTCCTCAGGGACGATCGCTGCCCGCAACGTCAAGATCGCGCGCCGCAGGAGGCGCGAGACATGCATCTGCGAGATCCCAACCCGGGCCGCGATTTCCGACTGGGTGAGCCCACTCCCAAATCGGAGGGCGACGATGAGTTGGTCGCGCGGACTCAGCTCGGCCAGCGATCGACCGAGGGTCGCACGCCCTTCGGCGAGCGCGAATCCGGGGTCTTCTCTTCCAATGTCGATCGCGATCTCGTCGTCACTCGACGTCGGCATTCGGGAGAGCGACAAAGGTTGAAACGCCACGCTTGACGCAATCGCGTCAAGGACCTCTTCCTCCGTGAGGTCGACCTCCTTCGCGATCTCCCGCACCACCGGTGTCCGACCCAGCCGGGTCGTGAGGTCTGTGATCCCACGATTGACCTTCGTATGCGCGTCCTGAAGACCGCGCGGAACGTGCACCATCCGCAATCGATCTCGAAAGTGACGGCGGATCTCACCAAGGATCGTGGGAGTAGCAAAGGCAACGAGACTGGTTCCGCGCGATCGATCGAACCGGTCCACCGCCTTGATCAGACCCTCCGTGCCAACCTGGATCAGATCCTCCAGCGCCTCGCCACGGCGGGCGTACCTGCGGGCCAGCCCGATCACCAGCGGCATATGGTCAAGAATCAACCGCTCGCGTTCATCTGGGGAAAACGTTGAGCGGCTCGGTCGGCCGTCATCCATGTGGTTGTCATCATGCCCGTGTTCGTGAACTCAAAACCCCAATGTTTGGCGTTCTCGCCAGGGGGTACCGGTTGGCTGGGGTGCGCTTGCGACGATCGGTCGGCGGCGAGCGCGCCCTCTTCTATGCCGCCTCGCGCAGGGCTTCGAGCTCCCGGTTCAAAGCGAGCCGCTTCAATGCCTCGGTTTCGATCTGACGCACACGCTCGCGGGAAACGCCCAGGGTGTCCGCGATGGCGCTCAGGGTCTCCGGCTTCAGGTCCCCATCCAGGCCGTAGCGCCGCCGGAGCACATCTTGCTGGCGCTCCGACAGGTCGCCGAGCGCTCGGCGAATCGCCTCACGGCTGAGGCGGACGCTGATTTCTTCGTCGAGCGCGCCGTCCTCACCGGCAAGAAGGTCCCCGAGTGTGCTGCCGTCGTTGTCCCCAACGGGTCGGTCCAAACTCGTCGTCGCCCGGGCCGCCTCGCGAACATCCCGGACCTGCCGCTCGGTCAACTCGGCAGCCTCAGCGAGCTCGGCGTCGGTCGGGTCACGATTGAGACGCGCCACGAACTGGCGCTCGACGCGGGCGATCTTTCGCTCGCGCTCCAGCAAATGGACGGGGATACGGATCTCCCTTGCGCGGTTGGCGATTCCCCGCTGCACGGCCTGCTGAATCCACCATGTGGCATACGTCGAGAACTTGTATCCGCGGCGCCAGTCGAACTTCTCGACGGCACGAATCAGGCCGATGATTCCCTCCTGAATGAGGTCAAGCAGCGGCAACCCGTGACCCTGATAGCGCTTGGCGATGGAAACGACGAGCCGGAGGTTCGCGGTGATCATTCGCTCGCGCGCCTCGGCGTCGCCCGCCTCCACCCCCTTGGCGAGCGTCACTTCCTCGGACTTCGTTAAGAGTCGGTGGCGGCTGATCTCATTGAGGAACAGCTGCAGCGAATCGCTGGTCGCGCCCGCGAGCTCACGGTTCGTGAACGATGCGGCGGTCGCCCGGTCGCGGCCGCAGTCGTCCTCCACGTCGACGCCGCGCGCCCGAAATTCCTCGTGAAGGCGCTCCACCTGATCCTCGTCCAAACCCAATCGCTCTGCCACCGCACTGACCTCCGAGAGCTCCACGCAGCCATTCGCCCGACCAGCGGCCATCAGCGTCCGAATTCTGTCGTCATCAAATTCGGCTGGCATTGCGGTTGTCACGTCCGTCTTCCCCAATCGCATGTTTCCGGTCATGATTCCCGTCATGAATCAGACCAAACGCCTCACCATCGTGATGGTGGTCCTTGGCGCGAGCGCCACGACGCCTGCACTCAGCGTGGACGCTTCGTGGAAAAAACACAAGCCCATCGGCCCGAGTGTTGGCGACGCCCCCCTCGTCCTACAGGCGTGGCGGGCAGCTGACAACCGGTCGACCTGTGCTCCCCTGATGTTTCGCTCCATCCGCGGCGCCGGGCCTGGCGCCCGGCCCCGTATCGCCTACTTCGGCGGTGGCTGGGGCATCGCCTATGACCTCCCCGGAGTGCGGTCCGCCTTCGGGGTGGCAGGAGCAGGCATTAGTGTCGAAGACCGTCTCATCGACCTCTGGACCAACAAGGTGCGTTGGAACGACGGAAGCTGGGCGGGCTACGGCCTTGAAGGCGGACACGGGCCTGGGTACCTGGCGTACATGAAGGTCGCAGGACAGCGGTGCCTCTACAACGTGTGGAGCCACGTCGGCGAGGCCAAACTCCGCAGCCTGCTGAAACAGCTGGTCCTCGTCGAAACGACCTAAGTCGGCGGGGCGATGGAGATCGGAAACGACTTCGTCGTCTCGTTTCCGGCGATGTCGCCAGCGGTGACCCGGACGCTGTAGTTCCCGTTGGGGAACATGCTGGTGTGCAGCCAGCCGTCGCCGCTCGGGCTCTTTAGCGTCAATCGGTAGGCGATCACCGGCTCCAGCGTGTGACGGGTTGATTGCACGCTGTACAGGCAATTTCCGACGGCCTCGGCGACGATGCCCTCCATCTCGAAGACCGACACCGGCCCGAGTACAACCTCCGCACTGTCGTTCAAAATCGCATAACCCAGTCGGTGCACGCCTCCGAGCAAGTTACCGCCGCTTTGGCGATCCAGCGCGCTTACAAAGAGAGCAACCGCACCGTTCAGTGCATCAAGTGCGATTTTGGAGCCATTGGGGCGAACGGCAACCAAGCCAGCAATCTCTGGTGCCGCGGTGTCGACGTAGTTGACGAAGCTCCCATACCGCAATGGGTTGACGGGGTCCTTGCCGACGTAGCGCGAGAAATGCACGTGCCCCTGGCCTGGAAACACACGACCGATCACGGTCTTGAAGGCAGTCACACGGGTGCCATCAGCGACGACATGGTCGAGGTGGACGTACTCGAAATCGCCAACGCGCACGAACCGCGAGTAGTTGTCCCCCCCGCCGAGACGCGCCGTCCCAGAGGTGATCGCAAAAACCTCCGTCCCGTCGGCGGCCTTGATGTCAATCCCGTGGTGGATGATGCGCCGTCCCGGCGCCGACACCGGTGAGAGGGTCGCCAGGTAGTGAACGAGGTCAGCGCCGCTCAGTCCCTTTGTCCCGCCAGAGAGACCGCGGGGCTCACCGAAGGGCGCGCGAACCGGATGCGGTCCGTCGAATGGCTTCAGGGGCCATCGGAGTTTCATCGTCGGCGTGGCCACCGTGCGTCGGCCCACCGGTTTGGTGAGGAGCGAGAGCACCGGCGTCAGTTCCTGAATTGCGCGGGCCTGCTTGCGCTCGCGATAGTCCATGGGAAGGGGATCATGGTCCAGCAGGTATCCCTGTCCTCGCTCCCCGAGTCCATTGTTGATCTCGGCGTCCGGGTAGCCGACCGTTCGTTTCCACGCCATCACTGCCGCTGCGGTGGACGCTCCATATTTGTTGTCCGCGCGCAGCCCGAGCGCCCGTTGCACCAACGCAACGTCGGGTCCCGTCATTGGCGGCGAGACAAGGTTCAGTGGCCGTCGCACGTGTTCGCCTCCGGGGTTTTCGATTGGTTCACCGCAGATATGAGCGGCAAACCAACCGGGTGATACATCCGGTCAGAGGCGAGACTACTGGCTTAGCTTAGGACTTCGATCCCTCGGCTTCGAGCGCCGTCTTCCGGTTGCGAGCGAGCTTGGCTCGCTGGACAGCCGACAGCTCCGCCTTACGTAGGCGAACCGCGCCTGGCGTCACCTCAACGGCCTCGTCGTCACGGACGAACTCGAGGGCCTGGTCCAGCGACATCTTTCGCGGTGGCACCAGCTTGACCATGTCGTCGCTGCCCGCGGCGCGCATGTTGGTCAGCTTCTTTTCCTTCGTGGGGTTCACGTCGAGATCATCACCGCGGCCGTTCTCACCGATGATCGCGCCCTCGTACACCTGCTCGCCGGGACTGACGAACAGCGTGCCGCGTTCCTGCAAGCTGAACAGCGAGAAGGCGGTCGTGACTCCGGTCCGGTCGGCGACGAGGCTGCCGCGTGGGCGGGTCCGGATCTCGCCCATCCAGGGCTCCCACCGGTCGAAGACGTGATGCAAAAGACCTGTCCCGCGGGTTTCGGTGAGGAACTCAGTGCGGAAGCCGATCAGCCCGCGGGCAGGCACCAGGTATTCCATCCGGGCCCAACCGGTGCCGTGATTGGTGATCTGCTCCAGGCGACCTTTGCGAAGCGCAAGCAACTGGGTCACAACGCCGAGCATCTCTTCAGGCACGTCGATCGAGACCCGCTCAAGGGGCTCGTGCGGTTTGCCGTTGATCTCACGGATGAGCACCTGGGGTTTGCCGACGGTCAACTCAAAGCCCTCACGCCGCATGGTCTCGACCAAGACCGCCAGTTGAAGCTCGCCACGCCCCTGGACCTCCCAGGTGTCGGGGCGCTCTGTCGGGAGGACACGCAGGGAGACATTTCCGATCAGCTCCAGGGCGAGACGATCCTTCACCATTCGAGCCGTCAACTTCTTGCCGTCAAGGCCCGCCAGTGGCGACGTGTTGATCCCGATGTTGAGCGACAGGCTGGGCTCGTCGACCGAAATGACCGGCAGCGCGACGGGGTTCTCGGCATCTGCCAAGGTCTCGCCGATCGTGATCTCGGGGATACCGGCGACGGCAATGATCTCACCTGGACCGGCTTCCTCAACGGGAATGCGGTCAAGCTCTTCGTTGACATAGAGTTCACTGATCTTGACCCGTGTGATCGTGCCATCGGTACGACACCAGGCCACCTGCTGGCCCTTCGCGATTGTCCCCTCTTGGACACGGCAGATCGCGAGGCGGCCGACATAGCTTGAGGCGGCGAGGTTCGTGACCAATGCCTGGAGTGGTGCCCCTTCCGTGTACTGCGGCGGAGGGATGTACTCCGTGAGAACGTCAAACAGGGGGGTCAGGTCAACACCAGGCGTGTTGACGTCCAGTGATGCCTGTCCGGCCTTGGCGTTGCAGTAGACGATCGGGAACTCGATCTGCTTCTCGTCGGCCTCGAGGTCGAGGAAGAGTTCGTAGACCTCGTCGATCACCTCGCTGATGCGGGCGTCAGGGCGATCCACCTTATTGACAATCAGCACGATCGGCAGTTTTCCGGCGAGTGCCTTGCGAAGCACAAACCGCGTCTGCGGCAGCGGCCCCTCAGAGGCGTCCACAAGGAGGAGGACTCCATCCACCATCGTCAGGCCGCGTTCCACCTCACCACCGAAGTCGGCGTGGCCGGGGGTGTCGATGATGTTGATCTTCAGATCACCCCGCCGGACCGCGGTGTTCTTGGCGAGGATCGTGATCCCCTTCTCACGCTCCAAATCGCCGGAATCCATCACGCGGTCTGCGACAGTTTCGTTCGCCCGGAAGGCCCCGGACTGCCACAGCATGGCGTCCACCAACGTCGTCTTGCCGTGATCGACGTGGGCAACGATCGCGACGTTTCTGATGTCTTTTCGTTCTGGCACGGCGGTGATGCTACCCGGATGGGGGTTCTGGGCGCGCGATGCGGGGCTGGGGCGCTACACTTCGGCGCACGCACCAGTGTTTGGTGTGCCGAAATGCGGGGTGCAACGTCGGAAGTCCAGGGGGCTCGGCGGTCTTGTGACTTCCGCCGATCAAAGGATGTTCAGTGCCTGAAGGTGTCGTGAAGTGGTTTTCAGAGGAAAAGGGCTTTGGTTTTATTACTCCCGATGATGGGAGCAAGGACCATTTTGTCCACTTCTCTGAGATCGTCGGTTCCGGGTTTCGCAACCTGGCGGAAGGCCAACGCGTGACGTTTGAGAGCCAGCAGGGTCCCAAGGGTCCCCAGGCAGCAAGCGTTACACCGCTGTAGCCGTGCGCTCACGGTGGTCGTCCCCGCGGGCGGCCACCGTGAGTAACTTTTTTCGTAGAACGACAGTGGGAGACCGATGGGAAAGCGTGGACAGGCGCCCGCCGACGCCAAAGAGAAGGAACCGGCGATTGAGTTGGAGGGCGAGATCACCGAAGCCCTGCCGAATACATTTTTTCGCGTGACGCTGGACAACGGTATGAGTGTGATGGGAAAACTCTCCGGGACGATGCGCCGCCGCTGGATTCGCGTGAACCCAGGCGACCGTGTCCGGATCGAGCTTTCGCCCTATGACCTCACCAAGGGCCGTATCACCTACCGCTTGAAGTAGCGACGGCGGGTTCGCCCGCCATCGCACGCAGCACCGGCGTGCCGTCCAACCAGTCGATCGTGGTGCAGGCGCAGTAGGGCTGATCGAGGCGAAAAATCGCCTCATCCGGCATCTGCAGGGCCCAAGCGATGATCGCGCGGCAAACCCCCCCGTGGCTAACAATGGCGACCGTCGACCCTGCGTGCTGACGGAGGATCCCATCCAGTGCGTGAACGGCGCGGTTGCGGAGATCGGTGAAGCTCTCACCGGAGGGAAACTGGACCGTGGTGGGTTGCTCCATCCACCGGCGGTAAAGGTCCGGGTATTGAGCCGCGATCTCGTCGTACGTTCGGCCCTCGAAATCCCCAAAGTCGATCTCACAGAGGTTGTCGTCCAGGCCGACGGTGACTCCGTGTGGGGCCGCGACGGCGGCGGCCGTTTCGCTGGCTCGCCGACGCGGGCTTGTATAGACAGCGGCAAGTGGCTCGCCGGTAAGGCGTCCGGCGATGGCGTGTGCTTGGGCCAGGCCATGCGGAGAGAGTGCGACATCGAGGCGGCCGTAGCAGCGCCCGCTGGCGTCCGCCACCGGCTGACCGTGGCGAACGAGGATGATTCGGGTGCTCACCATGCGGCAAGTGCTCCGACGAGCGCAAGCGTCTGGGCGAGTTCACTGGTTGCCCCGAGCGTGTCCCCCGTCACGCCGCGAAGGCGCGTCCACGACAACCGAGCGCCAATGGCCATGGCGACACACGCTCCCGCAAGAAGGGCCGAACCACGAATCGGGCCAGACCATGCCGCCGCCGCCAGGGCGATGACCACCCCGGTGAGGGCGCCCAAGCGGGTGATGCCGAGGGTGATTGACCTTCCGGTGCCCTCGCCTGATCGCGCGTAGGGCATAAGGGCCGCCAACGGCAGCGAGGCCCCGCGAGCCAACGCCCCAGCGCCCATCGCGACGACGACCACGCGGGAATGGCCGAGGAGTGCAGCAAGGGCCGCGACCCGCACGAGGACGTTGAACACGAGGGCTGATGCGCCGTACGCGCCGATCGTGTGGTCGCGCATGATTCTGAGGGTGTCGTCGCGCGTCTGCCCTCCGAGGCCATCCGCTGCATCGGCCAGTGCGTCAAGGTGGAGGGCTCCGGTCAGCGCCGTCTCAATCGCGATCGCAAGCCCAGCGGCGATCAAGGGATCAAGCTGGTGCGCAAGGAGGAGCGCCACCGCGCCGGTCAGGGCGCCGATAGCGGCGCCGACCAGTGGGAAGAGCGCAGCACCCCGCGCGACATCTTCGCCGTCCAACGTGATCCGACGCGCCAGTGGAATGCGCGTCAGGAAGGTCACCGCGGCGGCCAACGCGCGGAGACGTTTACCGGCCGGAATCGCTGACCCCGCGTTGGTCAAAGGTCGCCATGTCGGCCAGGATCGCAACCGCTGAGCGAAGCAGGGGGAGCGCGAGCGCCGCTCCTGAGCCTTCACCGAGGCGCATTCCAAGATCAAGCAGCGGCGACAGTCCGAGGGCGTCCAGCACCAGTGCGTGGCCAGGCTCGGGCGAGCGATGCCCAGCGATCAGGTACTCCCGTACCCCGGGGTCAATCGCGTTGGCGACGAGCGCCGCGGATGAGGTGATGAACCCGTCCAAAAGGACGGCGACGTTCCGCGCGGCGAGCCCGAGAATGAGTCCCGCGAGGGTGGCAATCTCAAACCCACCAAGCGCGGCCAGGGTGGCGATTGGATCGGCGCGATCCGGGTTCGCCGCCAGCGCACGCTCCACCACAGCGACTTTACGAGCGACGCCTTCCGGGTCCAGCCCAGTACCAGGACCGACCACACGAGCTGGCGCCACGCCAAGAATTGCGGCGACGAGTGCACTTGCCACGGTGCTGTTGGCAATCCCCATCTCCCCCGTGGCCACGACGCTGACGGCGCGCTCGGCAAGCTCGCGGGCAACCATGTCCCCATTGGCCAGTGCCTGCTCAGCCTGTTCACGAGACATCGCGGGACCAATTGCAATGTTCGCCGTTCCGGGGGCGATCCGCAGGTTTCGAACGTCGGCTGGCGAGGGTCCAACGATGCCGCAGTCGATGACGATGACCTCTGCACCGGCCTGAGCGGACAGGACTGAGATCGCTGCACCGCCGGAGAGGTAGACCCCGAGCATCTGGCCCGTGACCTCCTGCGGATAGGCGCTCACCCCCTCCGTCGCGACCCCGTGGTCGCCCGCACAGATCACGACCGCGGGGATGACGATTGGGTTCGCGGTTCCGCGAATCGCCGCGAACTGAACGGCAAGGGCTTCCAGTCGACCAAGGCTGCCCCGGGGTTTCAGCTTTGCCGAAATCTCAGCTTCGGCGGCGCGGCGGACGTCAGCGTTCGGTGGTGCGATCACCGGCGGGATACTGCCCATGGAACGATCGCAATGCCATTGGCGTCGGCAATGACACGAACCTGGGCGCCGTAGTGCGCGCCGATGAGTTGCTCGGTGAGGACCTCCGCCGGGGTGCCAACTGCGGCGACGCGTCCCTCGTCGAGTAGGACGAGGAGCTCTGCGTAGTGTCCGGCGAGGGTCAGATCGTGCATCGCCGCAACCACCGTGAGACCGAACTCCTCGCGGAGTTCCTGGACAAGGTCCAGCACTTGCTGCTGGCGCCCGATGTCCAAGGCGCTCGTCGGCTCGTCGAGTAAGAGCGTCGGTGCCTCCTGGGCAAGCGCTCGGGCCAGGACCGCCCGTTGGCGCTCTCCGCCCGAGAGTGTCCCGAGTGGGCGGTCGACAAACGCGGCGAGGTCCAACCGGTGCAGGACCCGCTGCACGGCGTCGGTGTCCGCCCGGCTCTCCCGGCCAAGGTATCCAAGATGCGGCGTGCGGCCGAGGAGCACGTAGGCCCCGACGCGCATGTC
>JAYTQG010000077.1:0-2126 GCA_043746815.1 Thermoleophilia bacterium
ACACCGAACTGCGTGACCCCTTCTCCGAGTGCCACCACCGTTCCGGCGATGTCCCAGCCGAGGATGATCGGAAACGGGTTGTCGCCGAGGCGCCGGGCAATGCCGCCACCAGCTCGCGTCTTGCAGTCCACCGGGTTAACACCCGCCCCGGCGACCTCAACGAGCACTTCACCGGGACCAGCCACCGGGCGCGGCGTGATCCCAAGCTCCAGCGCATTCGGCCCACCGTAGGCGAACACGCGCACTGCGTTCATGGCTCCGACAACGCCCATCAGATGAGGACCCTGCCGGTCATCGCGGCGGGTGCATCCCACCCGGCGAGGCCGAGCAACGTCGGCCCAACGTCGCCGAGCTTGCCATTGTCGGCCAGGGTGATGCCTGGCCGGTCGATCCACAGGGGAACGGGGTTCGTGGTGTGGGCCGTATTCGGGCTTCCGTCCGGTTCAAGCATGTACTCGCTGTTGCCGTGGTCGGCAGTCACGGCCAGGATGACCCCGGCAGCAGCGGCGGCGGCGCGGATGTCGCCCATGCAGGCGTCGACGGTCTCGATGGCGCGCACGGCAGCAGGGATCACCCCGGTGTGGCCGACCATATCGGCGTTCGCGAAATTGACGACCATGAAGGCGTTCGCCGGGTCCCGCAAACCTGCAAGCACGGCGTCGCGGACACCGGCAGCGCTCATCTCGGGGGCCTCGTCATAGGTGGCGACGTGTTGGGGGGAGGGCACAAGGACGCGCTCCTCGCCGTCAAACGGGGCTTCCTGACCTCCGTTGAAAAAGTACGTGACATGGGCGTACTTCTCGGTCTCGGCGATGTGCAGTTGGCTGCGTCCCGCGAGTGAGACGGACTCGGAGAGCCCCTGGCGGATGTCCTCAGCCTCGTACGCGGCAGGGATATCCCAGGCCCGCTGGTACCTCGTCATCGTCGCCATGACGGGCTGCGGTGCCCCGCCGCGGTCAAAACCGTCGAAGCTGGCAGATGTGAAGGCCTCGGTCAGTTGACGGGCCCGGTCGGGGCGAAAATTCCAGTAGATCAGGCCATCCCCGGGACGAAGGCGATTCTCGGACGGGTCGCCAATGACATGCGGTTCGATGAACTCATCCCCGACACCCGCCGAGTACGAACGGCGAATGGCCTCGACGGCGGTTTCGACGCGCTCGCCAGCGCCGTGGACGATGGCGTTGTACGCCTTGCCGGTGCGATCCCACCGCTTGTCCCGGTCCATGGCGAGGTACCGGCCGACGACGCTCCCAACGGTAACGCCCGCCCCCTCAAGGGCCTCGATGAAGCCAAGTGCGGCGTCGGGGCGGCTGTCGCGTCCATCGGTCAGCGCATGGACGACCACGCGCTCCAGACGCTTGCGGCGGGCCAGCTCCAGCAGTGCTTCAAGGTGCCGTTGAACCGCGTGGACACCGCCACTGCCGATGAGACCCACCAGGTGCAGCGTGCCCGATCTGGCCGCAGCGATCGGCGCTGCGAATGCGGGGTTCGAGAAGAAACTACCGTCGCTGATTGACTCGTCAATGCGCACCAGCATCTGCGGCACCCGGCGCCCGGCGCCAAGGTTCAGATGGCCGACCTCGGAGTTACCCTGCTGCCCGTCCGGAAGCCCAACCGGCAAGCCACTCGCCGTCAAGAGCGTGCCAGAGCCCTCAGCGGCGAGACGGTCCAGATGTGGTGTCCTGGCAAGCCGAACGGCGTTTCCCGGGCTTGCCGGTGCGATCCCAAACCCGTCGATCACGACGAGCAGCAGGCGACTCACCCAACGGCCTCCACAATCGCCGCAAATGAGTCGGCTTCCAGGCTGGCGCCCCCGACGAGTGCTCCGTCAACGTCGCCTTGCGACATCAACTCGGCGGCGTTGGCCGGGTTGACACTCCCCCCGTAGAGGACGCGAACGAGATCGGCGGCGTGGCTCTCATCGACGGTACGTCGGACGAGGGCACAGGCCTCCTGCGCCATCTCCGGCGTGGCGGTCTTGCCCGTACCAATTGCCCAGATGGGCTCGTAGGCGATCACGAGGCGATCGGCCTGGTCGGGACGCACGCCCGCGAGCAGCGCCCGGACCTGACGGGCCAGCCAGGCATCGGTCTCCCCGGCTTCCCGTGTTTCCAGCGACTCGCCAA
>JAYTQG010000078.1:0-10907 GCA_043746815.1 Thermoleophilia bacterium
TGTGTTCATCCAGTTTCGCCCGAACAAGCGCTAGGGTGAACCGAGAGCCATAGACGGGGACTTGCCCGACCTCCCGGAGAAAGAACGGGAGGGCACCGATGTGGTCCTCGTGCCCGTGGGTGAGGATGATGCCGACGATCTTGTCCCGCCGCTCGGCAACATAGGCAAAGTCCGGCAGCACGAGGTCCACTCCGGGCTGTTCAATGCGCGGGAACGTCATTCCGCAGTCGACGATGAAAATCTCGTCGCCGATCTCGATCGCCGTCATGTTCTTGCCGATCTCACCGACCCCACCGAGTGGAATCACACGCACGGCGCTCCGGTCACGGCCCACTATGCAGCCGTCCGACTGAGAAGCCCGTGGGCCTCAAGGATTGGACGAAGGGCGTCTCGCTCCGCCTCGGTCGCCGCGACGAGGGGGAGTCGGAGTTCATCAGACGGGATTTGCCCGGTAAGGCGCAACGCAGCCTTCACCAGGATCGGGTTCGTGGTCGTAAAGAGTCCTTCGTAGAGGGAACCGAGGGTTCGGTCGATTGCATCAGCTCTGGCAGTGTCTCCAGCCCGGTGGGCCGCGACCATCTCACCCATCTGCTGGCCAACAAGGTGGGACGCAACTGAAATGACGCCTTCGCCGCCAACGTCGAGCAGGGGCCGGAGAAGGTCGTCGTTTCCTGCATACATCACGAGGTCGGTCATCTCTCGAATCTGTCGAGATTCCTCGAGATCGTCGTTCGCCTGCTTCACCGCAACCACTGCTGGTACGCGCCTGCGCAGTTCCTCCAGCAGATCCGGGGGCATGTTGACACCGGTCCTGCCCGGGATGTTGTACGCCACGATCGGCAGGCCAACCTCCGCAATTGCTGCGAAGTGACGGATGATGCCCTCCGGTGGAGGTTTGTTGTAGTACGGGTTGACGATCAAGGCCGCGTCAGCGCCGAGCCGCTTCGCCTCCTCGGTCATGTGAACCGAGTGAGCCGTGTCGTTCGAGCCTGTACCCGCAATGACGACTGCCCGGCTACCGACCTCGGACACGGTCAGTTCGAACAGCCGAACCCGCTCCGCGTCCGTCAGTGTCGATGCCTCACCAGTCGTTCCAGCGACGACGATGCCGTCAGAACCGTCGCTAACCAAATGCGCGAGGAGGCCCCGAAAGGCCTCCTCGTCGATGTGACTTCCCGCGAACGGGGTGATGACCGCGGTAAGGATGGCTCCGAACACCCCGTCAGTATACGGGCGGGTTCGGAGCCTTCCCCCCGCTGTCAGCGCTACTTCGGCCCACTGTCTCCGGCCGGGCCGCAGAGGACGTAGACCGTCCCCGAAACGCCCTGGGTGTTCACGTGGAACTTGGTGATCCAGTCCGTGGCCGTGGCATTCGGACGCGATGCGTAGACGATTGCGTCGGCGGTTGCGGAGAGCTCAAAGCCACCACCCGTAACGACTTCGCCCGATCCACAGGAGACCGATGCGGTGCCATCTGACCCGCCGGGAACACTGTTCGTGAAGCTCTGCGAGACCATATGGACTCCAACGGTACCGGCCGGGCCAGCCGGGCCTGCAGGACCCGTGAGGCCGTCGGCACCGGTCGGACCGACAGCTCCGACTGGCCCTGCAGGACCGGCCGGGCCCACTCCTCCAGGACCCTGCGGACCAACGTCACCCTTCGGACCAGCGGCACCGTCGAGGCCCGTGGGACCAGCGGGACCCTGAGGTCCGCGCGCTCCGTCGACACCGGGAAGGCCCTGCGCGCCTGCTGCGCCAGCGGCTCCAGCCGCGCCAGCGGCACCCGTGGCACCCTTCGCGCCGCCCGGACCAGCCAGTCCCGTGTCACCCTTGACACCCGGAAGGCCAGCCGGACCGGCAGGACCCGCTGGACCCGCAGGTCCAACACCGCCTGACCCCCCGGCACCGGTTCCAATCTTGTCCAAGCGCTGCGAGATCACGACGAGCTGACGCTCGAGGTTCGAAATACGCCGAAAGATTGAGCCGAACCCGCTCTGCTCATTGCCGCGCTGGCGCTGAGCGGGTGCGGCGAGGGCTGGGACGGAGACGGAGGCAAGGGCTCCGGCGGCGGCGATGATTGCGAGCGGTGAGCGGTGCACTGGTAAGTCTCCCCTGAAGCGGTTACAGAACCTGACAGGGGATGTATCGGCTCGGACGTGGCCCGGGCCATATCCCGCACGGTGTACTAAATCGTGCGTACGGTGTAAGCCAAAGCAGCTACCGCCGTCATGCTCGGGGGACCTCCTCGCCAGTCGCCGGGTCCAGCCGAATGCCGTCCATGATCCGCTCGCCGGGCGGAGCCGCAACGATCAGCCAGCGGGCCTCACGGTCTGAGCTGTTCACGATTCGTCGGGGTGTGTCCTTGCTGACGCGAACCCAGTCACCATCGTTGACGGTGCGGGTCGACCCAGCGATTTCCAGATCCTGAGGGCCGCCCGCGATGAGATGGTAGATCTCCTCCTGGACACGATGACGGTGATATGCCATCGCATCACCCGGGCCAAATCGCCACGTCCGAAGCGACATGTGCTCGCTCTCCAACGCACCCCCGATGTCCCGAGACGAGGGCCCGCCGCCCTTGCGCTCTCGTGCCTCAACATCGTTCTCTGCGATCTGCTTGGCGCCGTCAGCCACAATCTCTCCTCCGCCCGACGTTGTCGTCGGCCGAAGTCTAGTCCTCTCCGAACAGGACGGGTTCCAGGCCAAGGGTGAGGCCCGGGCGGGTCGGCACCGCTCGTACGGCGGAAAGAACCCCGGGCATGAAGCTCTCACGGTTGAGGGAGTCATGGCGAATCGTCAGCGTCTCACCGACTCCGCCCAGGATGACCTCTTGGTGCGCCACCATGCCCGGGAGTCTCACCGAATGGATGGCGACCTCCCCCTCCATCAGGCCTGCGGTGCGCAGCGCGGTCCCGGACGGTGCATCGAGCTTCTGATCGTGATGGAGCTCGATGATCTCCGCCCTTGACATGTGGTGCGAGGCCTCCGCGGCGAACCGCATCATCAAGACGGCGCCGATCGCGAAGTTCGGGGCGATCAGCACATTCGCGCCGCTGGCCTGCGAAAGGCGGCGAAGCTCGTCGACCTGCTGCGTGGTAAGTCCGGTTGTGCCAACAACCGCGTGAACCCCCGCTCCAAGAAGTTGACGGACGTTCTCGAAGACGGTGTGCGGCTGGGTGAAGTCGACCGCGACGTCCGGACGGGAGTCCACGAGGGCCGCCGCCAGGTTGGCGTACGTTCCCTGAGCGGGCGGGAGCGCGGGGTCGACGCGGGCGACCAGGTCCAGATCTTCGGCAGACTCGACCGCGGCGACAACCGCCAGTCCCATCCGACCACCTGCCCCAACCACCAGCACACGCAGGCGCTCGCTCATGCGGCCGATCGTTCCGGGATGAGACCCGAAAGGGCGCGTTCGATCGCCCCGCCGTTTGGGCCAACCGCTGCGGCAGAGAGTCCCTCCGGCTGCCAATAGGTCCGCGCGAGCTCGCGCACTTCATCAGCTTCCACCTCTTCGATGGCGGCGATCCACTCGTCCACACTCCGCAGTTCACTGCCCTGAAGCACGCTCCGACCGATCCGATTCATCCGATTGTTCGGACTCTCAGAGCCGAGGACCAAGCGTCCCTTGAGGTGCTCTTTCGTCCGGCGGATCTCCTCGTCGGGGACCAACTCGTTCGCGAGACGGCGGAGCTCCGTCCCAAGGACCTCGCAAGCGGTGCTCAGGTTGTCCTCACGTGTCCCGAGGTAGACGGCAACTTGACCGGCATCCGAGTAGCCCACGGTATAGCTCCCCACCGAATAGGAAAGCCCCCGCTTTTCCCGAATCTCCTGGAAGAGCCGACTGGACATGGACCCCCCGAGGAGCGTGTCGAGTACCGCGTGGGCGAACCGCCGCGGGTCGTCGCGGTCGATCCCCGGCCCAGTGAGACACAAGTGGACCTGCTCAGTCGCCTTCTCCCGGATGCGGGTTGTCGGGGGGCCTGGCACGGCCGCCTCAATGCGCGCCGGAACACCCGAGGCGGGAAGGCCTGCGAGCACCCGTGCGGCAAGCTCTTCAACCTGCGCGTGCTCAATGGCTCCCGCGGCTGCGACAACGATGTTGGGAGCGGTGTAGTGCGCCTGATGGAATCCGGCAATCTCATCGCGAGAGATCCGCTCGATCACGTCTGCGTAGCCAATTACCGGACGCCCCAGGGGCTGATCGGGGAAGACTGCCGCGCTGGCGAGGTCACTGACGATCTCGTCGGGCTCGTCCTCATACATCGCGATCTCTTCGATCACCACTTGGCGTTCTTGATCGAGATCTGCGTAGATCGGCCGGACGGCCATGTCGGCCAGAACGTCGAAGGCCGCCTCCACGTGACTGTCAAGCACCCGCGTATAGAGCACCGTGTAGTCGCGGCCGGTGCCCGCGTTGACGGACGCACCAAGCCCGTCGAAGTGCTCCGCGATGGCCTTCGCAGACCGTCCTGGCGTGCCCTTGAACAGGAGATGCTCGAGGAAGTGTGAGACACCCGCCTGAGCCGGCGTCTCGAACCGCGACCCAACTCCGATCCAAATCCCGATAGCGGCGGAGCGAACCCCGGTCATGGGTTCCGTTACGACACGGAGCCCATGACCGGTCTCACCGAGGAAGACCCCGTCTGGAAGAGTGATCAGGCGTCGCCCTCAACCGTCATCTTGCGACGCCGACGTCGACCTGCGGCCTCGTCACCTGAGCTGTCGGTATCACCCGCGGCGGCGGAATCCGAGGTGGCAACACCTTCGGTTCCATCCGCGTCTTCCATCCCAAGGATGCGAAGACCAATGCGTCCACGTGCGGAGTCCACCTCGACCACCGTGACGTCAACGATGTCACCGCGGTTGATGACATCCTCAACCTTGTCGACGCGACCGCGCGACAGGTTCGAGATGTGCAGGAGACCATCGACGCCCTTGCTGAGCTCGACGAAGGCACCAAAGGTCGTCGTCTTGACGATCTTCGCACCCATATAGACGTCCCCAACCTCAACGTCCTTGGTCATCTGCTTGATGCGCTCGACACAGGCATTCGCCTTCGGCCCATCGGATCCGTAGACGGCGATCATGCCGTCGTCTTCGATCGAGATCTCAACGGCGTAGTCGGCCTCGAGGCTGCGAATCATCTCGCCGCCCTTGCCGATGACCATCCCGATCTTGCCGGGCTCGATCTTGAACGACGTGATGCGCGGTGCGTGCTCGGACATCTCAGTGCGCGGCGTGGAGATCGCCTTGGCCATCTCACCAAGGATGTGCTCTCGTCCGGCCTTCGCCTGAGCGAGGGCGCCACGCATGATCTCCTGGGTCACGCCACCAATCTTGATGTCCATCTGAAGGGCGGTGATGCCCTCCGTTGTACCCGCGATCTTGAAGTCCATGTCGCCGAGGTGATCCTCGTCGCCTTGGATGTCGGACAGGATGATGTGATCGTCGCCCTCGACGATCAGGCCCATCGCGATACCGGCAACAGAGCGCTTCAGCGCGACGCCGGCGTCCAAGAGCGCCATCGTGGAGCCGCACACCGAGGCCATCGACGACGACCCGTTCGACTCAAACGTCTCACTGACGAGACGCAGGGTGTACGGAAAGTCCTCCTCGGCCGGAATCATGGGAGCCAACGCTCGCTCAGCAAGGGCCCCGTGCCCGATGTCGCGACGCTTCGGGCCGCGCATGGGTCCCGTCTCGCCAACCGAATAGGGCGGGAAGTTGTAGTGATGGATGTAACGCTTTGTGGTCTCGATACCGAGGCCATCGATGCGCTGCGCATCCTTCAGCGTTCCAAGCGCGAGGAGCGTCATGACCTGCGTCTCGCCGCGGGTGAAGAGCCCAGAGCCGTGGACGCGCGGAGCGACCGAGATCGCGCAGGAAATCGGGCGAATCTCCTCGGCCTTGCGGCCATCGGGGCGGTGCTTGTCAACCGCAATGCGCTTCCTAATCAACGACTTCTGGAGGCTTTCGAAGGCCCGGCTGAAATCGGCCGTTGCTTCCTTCGTCGGGTCATCGCCGAGAACGCTCTCTGCCGCCGCCTTCTTGACCGCGGACACCTTGTCGCGGCGCTCAAGCTTTGCCTGCTCCAGCGTTGCCTCAGCAAGGGCGTCGCCAGCAGCCGCCTGAACGCGCTCAAGCAGCGCGGGGTCGACGGTGATGGGCTCGAATGTGAACTTCTCCTTGCCAGCCTTTTCGACGAGTTCGAGCTGGGCCGCGCACAGCTTCTTGATCTCGTCGTGCGCGATGGCGAGGGCTTCGAGGACCGTCTCCTCGTCAATCTCGTTCGCACCAGCTTCAACCATCGAAATGGCATCGACGGTTCCCGCCACCATCAGGTCCAGGTCGGACTCTTCCGTCTCGTCGAGCGTCGGGTTCACGATGAACTCGTCGCCGATCAGTCCAATGCGAACTGCGCCAATCGGTCCGTGGAAGGGCAGGTCCGACAGCATCAGCGCGCACGATGCACCGTTGATGCAGAGCACGTCAAATGCGTTGACCATGTCGACAGAGAGCACCGTTGCAATGACCTGGGTCTCGTTGCGGTACCCCTTGGGCCACAGCGGACGGATCGGACGGTCGGTCATACGGGCCGTCAGCGTGGCACGGTCGCTTGGACGGCTTTCGCGCTTGATGAACCCGCCCGGGATCTTTCCGGCGGCGTACATCCGCTCTTCAATGTCGACGGTGAGGGGGAAGAAATCCGCGCCCTCTCGAGGCGTCCGTGCGCCAACGGCCGTCACGAGGACCATCGTGTCGCCGTTGCGCACAACGACCGAACCACTCGCTTGTTTGGCCAACAGGCCCGTTTCAAACGTAATCGGCTGCTCGCCAATTTCAACGCTTACGTGTTCTACTGCCATCGTCTCTCACGTCCTATCGGTTGCCCAGGCGTCGATCGCCCAGGCGCGTCTCGACGCCTGCGGGGTTCCGCGGCGTCCTCGGGTCAAACTCCTCGTATCGGGGAAGGCGCCAGTGTTACCGGCGGAGCCCAAGCGACTTCGTCAGCTCGCGGTATCCCTCAAGGTTGGTGCGCTGCAGGTAGTTCAGAAGGCGGCGACGCCGACCAACGAGCATGAGGAGCCCGCGGCGGGAATGGTGATCCTTCTTGTGTGTGCGCAGGTGATCGGTGAGCTGATTAATCCGCTCGGTCAGCTGCGCAACCTGCACCTGGGGCGATCCGGTATCCGTCTCATGACGGCGGTACTCGGTAGTTACTCGGATCTTCTCTTCCGTACTCAGCAAAATCTCGTCCTCGTCTTGGCCACGGTGCAGCCGGTTCAGCCACTTCCGGGTCGATGGGCGTGCGACAAACGTGCCGCAGCGTTCGGGAGGTTACCACGCACCTGAGCAGTCACTGTCAGGCGGCGAGAATAGCCCGGGCTGAGGCGATATCTGACTGAATCTGAGCCACAAGCGCCGCAACGTCAGGAAACCGCCGCTCGCCGCGGAGCCGTGCGACAAATTCAAGGCGTGCCTGCGAGGCGTACAAATCGTCGCCGAGGTAGTCGAGGAGGTGCGCCTCAATCCGTACCGGCACACGGCCCGACCCCGCGGTAAACGTGGGAGCCACACCCACGTTGATGGCGGCGGCCTCCCGCCCGTGCGGCAAGACCATCGTTCCGGCGTACACGCCGGGCTCGGGCGTCGCGGCATCGGCCGGAAACGGGTCAAGGTTGGCGGTCGGCACCCCAATGGTCCGCCCACGGCCGTCTCCGTGAACGACGGTTCCCTCCACGCAGTGCGGGCGGCCGAGCAGCTCGACGACATCGTCGACCTCTCCCTGGGAAATCAGCCGCCGAATGCGGGTTGACGAAATCGGCTTTCCATCCGCGGACACAACGTTGTCCGGGGTTTCGATCACAAGCCCATGGGCCCGACCGACGTCCCGCAGGAGCGTTGCTGTTCCCGTTCCTCCGTGACCAAACCGGAACGCCTCCCCCACGACGATTCCTACGGCATTGACTGGCCTCGCGGCGAGGATCTCGATGAAGCGCTCGGCGCGGATACGCGAGAAGCTCCGGTTGAAGGGGAGGACCAACAGTTCATCGACACCCAACCGCTCGATTAGCGATGCCTTCAAGGCTGGCGAGGTGAGAATGCTGGTCCGAATTTCCGGGCGCAGTACCGACAGCGGACTGGGGTGAAACGTGACCACCGTCGAACACTCGCCGCGCTCCTTCGCGAGGTCCACGGCACGGCAAATAATCGCCTGGTGGCCGATGTGCACGCCATCAAAGTTCCCGAGTGCAAGAACCCGCCGTGTTGAGCCCAACGGAAGTTCGCCGATCGATCCGTAGCGCCTCACGGAAGAACGACCTCCGGACGAACGAGCTCCCCGTCGACGGCGCCGATCCCCACCAGGGCACTCCCGTCCAGCAACACGAGTGGGGTGAGATCTCCCACCGCGGTTGGGATGGCCCGCCCGTGACGGATATCAACGACGTGCTGAGGGTTTAGGACCCGAGCAGCCAAATGTGTCAGCGCCGCCGCGGGTGGAACACCGTTTGTGTCATCTACGGCGTCCGGCGTAAGCGCAGTCTCGACCCGATGGATGCCAACCGCGGTGCGCCGCAATCGCTCACAGTATCCGCCGCAACCCAAGCCATCGCCGATGTCCTCGGCCAGCGTCCGGATGTAGGTCCCCGACGAACAATGCACCCGGATGTCCAGCCAATCCAACTCGGGACTCTGATCCGTGACCTCGAGTGAATGGACAACGATCTCTCGCGCAGGCAGGTCCGGCATCGTGTCCCCGCGCCGCGCGATCGCATAGAGCCGTTCGCCGTCAATCTGCACCGCCGAAAAGGCATGGACACGCTGGCGCTGGGCTCCGGTCAAGGACTGGATCACCGCATCCAGGCGATCGGCTCGCGCGACCCGGCCCGTTGGTTCGACGGTCCCTTCCGGATCACCGGTCGTTGAGCGGGCGCCGAGGCGCACGCGCGCCTCATACGTCTTGTCAAGGCCAATGAGATAGCGCGCAAGGCGTGTGCTGCCACCGCCCAGGATCAGGAGCAGGCCGGATGCGAACGGATCGAGCGTCCCGGCGTGACCAACCTTCGTCTTGCGGGGGAGTTGCCGGCGGATCGCCGCGACGATGTCATGGGACGTCGGGCCGACCGGCTTGTCGACAAGCCAGACCCGCCCGCCCCCGGTCATCGCTGCTCGGAGAGCGCCGCCGTCAATGCGGGCTCCAACCAGCCGAGAACAGCGGCGAGATCCCCGTCGGCAGTACACCCGGCAGCCGCCCGGTGCCCTCCCCCACTTCGTTCCCGCGCGACCGCCGAAACGTCCACTTCGCTGCTGCTCGCGCGCATCGAAATCCGCCACTGGCGATCGTCAACCGATACCGACCGCAGGACCGCAGCGACCTCCACACCTTGAATACTTCGAAGGGCCTCCACAGCCCCATCGGAGGAGTCGCTTCCAGCCTCAGCGAGGGCGGCCTGATTGAGCGACGCGAGCGCCACCCGGCCGTCAGCAATCAGTCGAACTCCAGTCAACGCCGCGCCGAGGAGGCGCGTTGCCCCGAGCGGAGTCTCCTCATACAGGCTCCGACAGATCGCGGGGATGTCCGCTCCCGCAGCGACAAGATCCGCCGCGATACGGAGGGTCGCTGGCGCGACGTTCGCATATCCAAAGCGCCCGGTGTCCGTAACGATGCCAACGTAGAGCGGAGTCGCGATCGACTCCGTGAGCGGGATGCCTGCGGTCTGAAGCAGCGTGGCAACAATCTCGGCGGTGCTGGAGGCATCGTCGACGACGAGGTCAACATCACCAAACCGCGTGTTGTCGTGATGGTGATCGATGTTGATGACCGGGCTCCCCAACGAGGATGGCTCCACCTCGCCCATCCGGCCCGCAGTCGCGCAGTCGAGCGCAATCAGGGTTGCACCCCCGACATGCGCGTCGTGGCTGATCCGCTCGCCAGCTTCCAGCAGGAAGGCCAAGTCGTCGCGCACCGGTACCGCATCGAAATGCCAATAGTGAACGGTACGTCCCGCCGCCCGCAGTGCCCGACCGAGGCCAAGCATCGACCCGATCGCGTCACCGTCAGCGTTGGTGTGCGTGGTCAACACGAACGATCGGGCCGGATCGCGCAGCAGCCCCGCGACCACCTCCATGGTTGCGGCCGTCACGCCTCGGGCTCGGGTTCGGGTTCGGCGACCGGCAGGGGCGGAAGATCGCGTGTGACCTCATCGATCAGAAGTGAGAGGCGGGTGGCCTCGTCGTGATGACGGTCGTACTCGAAGTCCAAGTGCGGGGTGTTTCGCGTACTGAGGCCCGCGCCAGCACGTCCTTGCAAAAGGCCCCGCGCAGAGGCAAGTCCGGCTTCGGCCTCTGCCATCCGGCCCGGGTCGCGCAGCGTGAAGAAGACCTTCGCGTTGGACAGGTCAGGCGCGGCCCGGACCTCCACGATCGTGACCCCATCCACCCGGGGGTCGGTGAGTTCCCGAGCGACCGTCTCCGCCAAGAGATGACGGAGACGCTCATTCAATTTGCGCACGCGGTTACTCGCCATCGTCAGCCCCCGACGCCCAGCCCGTCAAATCGTCAGCTGGCCGACGCGGCGGGTGTCTGAGCCGTCCGGGCGACCTCGCGAAGCTCGAAGATCTCCAGCTCGTCGCCCTCTTTGACGTCGTTGTAGCCGTCGATCAGGACACCGCACTCGAAGCCGGTAAGGACCTCACGCGTGTCATCGTCGAAGCGGCGCAGGGAGCCGATCTTGCCCTCGTGGACAACCGTTCCGTCGCGCACGAGGCGGACGTTCGCACCGCGGCGCACCAGACCGCTTGTGACGTAGCACCCCGCGATCGTTCCGATGCGGCTTGCGCGGAAGGTCGTTCGCACCTCGACGTGACCCACGATGTCCTCCACGATCTCCGGCGCCAAGAGCCCGA
>JAYTQG010000079.1:0-10906 GCA_043746815.1 Thermoleophilia bacterium
GAGTGGTGAGTTCTCCCACCCACACGGGCCAACCGGCCAAGGAGTCTGAATGAGCGAAACGACGTTCGCCGATCTCGGCGTGTCAACTGGCGTTTGCAATGCACTCGCGGCGGCGGGAATCACCGCGCCGTTCCCGATTCAAGCGGCGGTCATCGCCGATGTCATGGCCGGACGCGACGTCCTGGCGAAGTCCCCAACGGGCTCCGGCAAGACTCTCGCCTTCGGTATCCCGATGGTTGAGCGCTGCCGCGCCGCGATGGGCCGTGCCTCCGGTTTGATTCTGGTCCCGACACGCGAGCTTGCGGGGCAGGTCGCAGCAGAGCTTCGGGTGATCGGACCCGCCAAACGAATCACGATTGAGGCCGTCTACGGTGGCGTCCCGCAGCGCCGCCAGGTTGCTGCCGCACGGCGCGCCGACATTCTGGTCGCGACCCCAGGCCGCCTTGAGGACCTCCTCAGTCAGCGCGAAATTGGCGTAGACGCCGTGAAGACACTCGTCTTGGACGAGGCCGACAGGATGCTCGACATGGGCTTCCAGCCCCAGGTCGACGCCATCGTGAAGCGCCTCGGCGCCCATCAGACGCTGTTCTTCTCGGCGACGCTGGATGGGGCAGTCGGCAAGCTTGCCGCTCGCTACACCAATGACGCTGCCCGTCACGAAGTGCAGGTCGAGCCGGAAGATGTTGGCAATGTGGAGCACCGCTTCTTCAGTGCCGAGCGTGGCGACAAGGTTGAGACCTTGCTCACGGAGCTGAAGGGCGAGCGCGACCTGACATTGGTCTTCGTCCGCACCCGGCATGGTGCCGATCGCCTGGTCCGTGACCTTGACCGTCGCGGTGTGCGTTCTCTCGCCATTCACGGTGACAAGACGCAGGCGGCGCGCGAAAAGGCGCTCGCAGCGTTTACCAGCGGTCGTGAGCGCATTCTGGTCGCCACGGATGTCGCGGCCCGCGGCATCGACATCGACCGGGTCAGTCACGTCATCAACTTCGATGCCCCGGAAGACCTGGAGAGCTACGTCCACCGCATCGGCCGCACGGCGCGTGCCGGGCGGACCGGTATCGGCATCACGTTCGTCACCGGCGAGAACGAAATCCTGATGAGCAAAATCGTCACCACCCTCGGGCTGGTTGACGAGTACCAGGAAGCCGGTTTCCTGGTTCGCAACGACTCGCGCTCCAACTCGCGCCGCCCGTCCCCGGCTGGTGGCCGCGGACGCCGTCCCGCCCGCTCGCGCGCAACGACGGCGAGCCGCTAGTCAGTTCCCATTTGGCGCCCGGTACCCCAGCGTGGGTCCCGGAGCGTCGCGTGGTGGTCAGCCGGTTGCCCGTCGCGGATCGGTGGGCGTTCACCAATCATGCGGGCCAACGCGCGTCCGGAGCGCATTTCCCATGGTGTTCGGTCGCGTCGACACGCACGGCTGATGAGGTCAACCGGGATTGGCGCGTCGCTGCCGACGATGAGCACGTTTCCGGGGCTGCGGTGCTGGATCACCGCCACATCGGTCAGTAGCACCGTGTGCCGGTATGACGCCCCCATCGTGGCCGTCACGGCACGGGCCAGCTCCAGCGGTGCGGTATCGATCAGGTTGATCAGGTGCGTTCCGCCTGGTCGCATCACGCGCCGGGCGACCCCGACGAACTCCACGCTGACCAGGTGCTTGGGAACGACGACCCCCTCGAAGGCATCGATCATCAGTACGTCAATGGAGCCGTCTTCCTCGCCAGCGAGCACCTCCCTCCCATCGCCGACACGAAGCGCGAGACGGGACGAGGCGACGAGCCCCATCTGACTGGTCGCGAGGTCCAAAATTGCCGGGTCACGCTCAACAACGGTCGAGTGGACACTGCGCCTGGTTGCGGCCAAATACCGTGCAAGCGCACAGGGCCCGCCGCCGATCTGGAAGAGTCGCAGGGGTTCCTTGACCGGGTGCACCGCGTCGATGACCTGAACCGTGTGTCGGAGGTACTCGAACTCCAAGTGCGTCGGGTCAAGGACGTCTACGTAGCTCGACTCGACCCCGTCCAACACCAGCAGCCGCCCGCCTGGGCGCGACGGATCGCCGCGAACCTCCGCTGGCCCGGACAGGGTGGGTGTCAACCTCACGGGGCGAGTATGCCCATCCCGGTCATCCCGTCAGACCGGGCAGGTCAACCCTGCCGCCGTTCGCGCCGATGATCGTCTCAGCATGTCTGCCATTTCCGACAGTGACCGCACTGCCGCCTTCCGGGCGGAAATTGACGATGCTCCGTCCCTCAGTGCTCGCGCGACGGCGATGGTCGCGTTCTGCGGATACCTCGATAGCGCGAATCGCAGCGCCGAGGCCCTTGAGGTCGCACGTGACGCTGCCGTGGTGGCGGACGAGGCCGGTGACGACCGACTGATCGGCTGGGCGGCCTTTCGCCAGATGATGGCCCTGAGAAACCTCGGACGCCTTGACGAGGTTGTGGCCATGGGGGAACAGACGCGGGAGCAGTTCAAGTCCAGTGGTGACGTGATCGGCGAAGTAAGGGCCGCGGCCCTGCTGGCGGTCGTCCTTCTGGCCGTTGGAGAGTACGACCGGGGCCTTCAGGCCCTCGTTGAGTCCTCGGCCCTGATTAGCCTCATCAGCGTGCCTGACGTCGAGCTTGTCAATGCCCTTCACCTTCAGGCACTCGCTTTTCAGCAACTCAGTGCCTTCGAACCAGCCGTCAAGGCGTCGGAGGAGGGACTGTGGTTCGCCGACAAACTGGAGGACCCGTTCGAGGCATCTTGGGCGCGCTTTCATCTGGCCGATCACCTCATTGTCTGGGCAGACTTTCTTTCGCAGCGAGATCCTCCTCGCGCCAAGGATCTCCGGTTGCGTGCCATAGATCTGCTTGATCAGAGTCTCGCCCTCGTGCCATCTGGTACCGATGAGGGGTTTCTCGGCCTTTTGGAGATGACGCGTGGTCTCGCGCTGCCTGGCGTCGGGCGCCTCGCCGAGGGCATCGCGTGCCTCAGCAAGGCCGCAACGACGCCCGGCTTTGAGCAGGGCGCAGCCGAGCGGGCGCGACTTGACCGGGCACTTGGCCGTGGCTTCCTCGAAACCGGCGACCTTGACGCGGCGCGCGAGCATTTGGACGCATCGATTGCGGCGCTGTACGAAACGGATCTCTTTGGATTGTTGTCCAGCACCCTGAAAGATCGGGCCGACGTTCGCCGCCGCCAAGGGGACTTGGCCGGTGGGGTCACGGATTTGCAGGAGGCGCTTCTGACCGGTGAAGACCGCCGACTGTCCGAGGCCGTCGGCCGCGCTAAAGGTATCCTCGGACGACTTGACCTTGAGGTCAAGAAGGTGGAGATCACCCGCCGCGAAATGAATGTGGAAATTCTGGAGCGCATGGCGATGGTCGATCCATTGACGGGGATCTCCAATCGTCGCTCGCTGGACGGCTTCGGGACGAAGGCGGCGGTGTCAACCTGCGAGTGGCTCTCCGTTGCAGTCGTCGATGTGGATGAGTTCAAAGTGATCAATGACGCCTTTGGGCATTTGGTGGGAGATGCGGTCCTGCAGCGGATTGCACGGGTGTTGGAGCAATCGGTCCGATCGGGCGTCGATCTGGCCGCTCGCTATGCGGGTGACGAGTTCGTGCTTGTCCTCGTCGGTCTTGACGAGGCCGCGGCCACTGAAGTCTGTGATCGGATCCGGTTGACCATCGCCGAGTACGCCTGGACCGATGTGAAAGCTGAGCTCGCGGTAACGGTGAGCATTGGCATCGCGACGGAGCCCGTGCCAGCAACGTTTTGGAACCTCTTCGCGGACGCTGACGGGGCGCTGTTTCAGGCCAAGACCAATGGGCGCAACCGCTCGGGCGTCTTCACTCGCCCCGGGTAGGGCGGCGGGTTTCAGCCAGAATCGGACGCCGCCCTGGAGAGTCTGGCGATTCTGGTATGCGTGGCGAAACGGCATTTGGTCAGGGGTGACCATGATGTGGTCATGGGGTGGTCGTAGCGTTCCGGGTGTAGAAACCCCCGGAGCAAAAGGAGCCGCCGTCATGGTCCAGTGCAAGTAGTTCTCCCCACACCGTGAAGTACTCGACGAAGCCGCAAGACGCGGCTCTTCGTCGTTAAAGGGCGCCGCTTCGGTGTCCGGTTTCGCGGGTTTTGGTGATTGGTCAGGGGTGACCATGATGTGGACAGTGGGTGGTCGTAGCGTTCCAGGTGTAGAAACCCCCCGGAGCAAAAGGAGCCGCCGTCATGGTCCAGATGAAGTAGTTCTCCCCACACCGTGAAGTACTCGACGAAGCCGCCAGACGTGGCTTTCCCAAACAGAAAGGACCGCCGCCATGACCCAGATGAAGTAGTTCTCCCTACACCATGAAGTACTCGACGAAGCCGCCAGATGCGGCTCTTCGTCGTTAATGGGCGCTTCCTGCGAGCCGTAGAGCCGGGTGCCTAGACGCGAACTCGGCGTCGGGCCTTTGCGTGCAAGCATGGGCCGCAGAGGGAACCGGTGTTGTAGCGGTTGAGCGCGGTGGCGCATTCGGTGCAGTGGCGCGGCGTCGTGATCGGAGAGATCGACTGCGGCGTTGGGCAGTCGCAGAATTTGGGTCGCGTTCCGCCACGCGGGCGCGACAGCTCCGCGATCACCCCACAGGTCGGGCAGACGATCTCCACGCGCTGCAAGGGTCGGCGCGGCATCAGTGGGCTCCCATCCCCATAGTATGGCGCGCCCATCGTCCCGCAACACGGCAGCCGGTTACCTCGCCTGCACTCCACCCGTGCACGATGAGTGACAATGGAGGCATGGCCAGCCCCCGCGTAACGGTCGTTGAGGACGATGACGAACTTCGCGAGCTACTCGTTCGTGGGCTGCGCGCCGCTGGCCTGGACGCGAACGCCCTTGCCGCCGGTGGGGACCTGCTCCGGCGACTTGATCAGCAGCAGCCAGACCTCCTCGTGCTGGACATTGGCCTGCCCGACGCCGATGGACGTGACGTGTGCCTATCCCTTCGGGCCCGCGGGCACCGCTTCCCGGTGATCTTCCTGACTGCCAGGGACGCCCTTGCCGATGTCGTCAGCGGATTTGACGCCGGCGGCGATGACTATCTCGCTAAGCCATTTGCGATGGACGAGCTGGTCGTCCGCATCCGTGCGCTCCTTCGCCGGACCGTCAGCGAGCGCGGCGTATCCGCGTCTGGTGAGATCACGTTGGATCCGGCGAGTCACCGGGTGCATGCCGGGGAACACGAATGTGACCTGACCCCGACGGAGTTCCGCCTCCTCGCCGCCCTGGTCGCACGTCCCGGTGATGCCGTTCGGCGCGAGGTTCTCATCGCAACCGGCTGGCCGCACGGATCGATGGTTCACGACAACTCACTCGACGCATTCATCGCCAGGTTGCGTCGAAAGCTCCGCGCGCTGCCGGGAGCGCCGCTCATCCGCACCGTGCATGGCGTCGGCTACCGGGTTGAGGACGCATGAGGCGACGGGTTGGCCGATCGCTTCGGACCCGTCTCCTGCTCGGCGCCCTCGGCGGTCTGACGGTCGCGCTCGTTGCGCTGACGCTTGCATTCAACATTGTTCTCCGCCAATCACTCCTCGCCGATACGACCGGGCTTGCCCAAGAACGCGCGGAGGCGCGCGCGGCCGTGCTCGTTGTCGAGGGTGGGGCGCTGACCCCGTCGGAGCGCAGGCGCCTCGATCAGGACGAAACCGAGCCCAGTTGGACCGTCGCGACGGACGGCCAACGCATCCAGGAGACCGGCGTTTCCACGGCGTTGGCCGGGGCGGTTCGCCAAGCGGTCCGCACGCCCGACGGAGTGTCGTCCGGGCCGCTGCGTCTTGCATCTGCGCCAGTTGTCGTTGATGGGACCTTGCGTGCCACGGTGGTTTCGGCAGTCTCACTGGACCGGTACGAGCGCACGGCGACCACGGCGCTGGTCGGATCGATTGCCCTGAGCGCCGTGATCTTGGCGGCCGTTGCATTTGCCACCTGGTGGGCACTGCGCGCTGCACTCCGCCCCGTCGCGACCATGACTGCGGACGCGGCGAACTGGAGTGAGATGGAGCTTGACCGGCGCTTTCGTATGGGAACGCCGCGCGACGAGCTGACCGGGCTGGCGGCCACGCTGGATGGGCTGCTCGATCGGATCGCGAGCAGTCTTCGTCACGAGCGCCACGTCACCTCTGAGATCTCGCACGAGCTCCGGACACCCCTTGCCCGGATCATTGCGCACGCGGACCTGGGTTCGGCCGAGGCGCCGCACCCGGAGTCCCGCGAGGCCTTCGATGGAGTGCTGCGCTCGGCGCACGAGCTCTCGCGCACCCTCGATGCGCTCCTTGCTGCGGGTCGTGCTGCGGGTGACAGCAGCGACGCATGTGACATGGCTGTCGTCGTGCAGCAGGCGGTGGACCATCTCGCTCCAGATTTGGCCGCGCGTGGCATCGTGGTTCAGGTGAGCGCCGTCCATGCGAGGGCTGGCGTCAGCAGCGATGTCGTGGACCGCGCGCTCGCGCCGATCCTCACGAATGCCCTTCGCTACGCCGAGCGAGCAATTGCAGTGGATATCCGGGATGGCACGGACCACGTCGAGGTTCACATCACCGACGACGGACCGGGGATAGTCCCAGCGGAATCGGAGTGGATCTTCCAGCCAGGGCGTCGTGGCAGCGCCAGCGCCGCATCGCCCGATGGGGCAGGCCTTGGCCTCTCGCTCGCCCGGCGCCTGGCGAGGGCGGCAGGCGGGGACGTTGTCGCGGTGCCCTCCGAGGCGGGTGGTTCGCTGGTGCTCAGCCTCCCGGCTGCTCCTGCGCGTCGGCCTTCCCTTCCGGAGGCGCCGAGCACTACCATCGCGACATGAACCGATCTATTCCTACCCATCTGTTGTTTGCCCTCGTGCTCGCCGGTGGTGTGCAATCCGCAGTCGCTGCGAGCCAACCTGTCGCGTTTGTCGACTGCGACCACGCCGCAACTCCGGCCGTCGTTCATCCGAAGGAGATCGTCCTCGCCTGCGCCGACGGGAACGCAAACCTTGCGGGCCTCACGTGGACCGGCTGGGGAGCGCCAACCACCGTTGCCACCGGCGTCGCTGTGCTGAACGACTGCACGCCAACCTGCGTCGGCGGGACGTTCCGCCGCTACCCCGCACGCGTCAAACTCGAACGAATTCGTCCCTGCGCTGGTCTTCGTCAATACACCCGCCTGACGATCTTCTACGTCGCTCGCCCGTTCCCATCGGGGCCACGCCGAGTGAGCGACGTCCGGGGTTGCGCACACCCCGCGTAGCGCGTCGGCACCTACCCCAGATCCAGCGGAGGCCCGACGACCTCCATCCCATGGTCACGCCAAAGGGTTGGATCTTGCGACGGCATCGCTTCGCTTGTCGTTACCGTGCGAAAGAACGCCTCCATTTCCCCGGCGGGGGTGAATGCCACGAGGAGGCGCCCCGTCCCAGCGCCAACGCATGCCCAGACGTGCGGAATGGTGCGCGGTGCAAGCAGCGAGTCCCCTGGCCCGAGATGGTGCCGCTCGGCACCGATCTCTACCACGTAGTCGCCCTCAAGCACGTAGAACCACTCGTCCTGATTCAGGTGGATATGGCGCGGCGGCCCGCCCGCGGCCCGGCTGGTCTGATCGATGAGGAACAGATCGCCCCCGCTATCGGCCGTCACGACCTTGAACGCCAGTGTCGTGATCCCCATGCTGCGCTGCACCCCCTCGCGGTCCTGCCCTGCGGGGATACACGGTGCGGTGGAGGGGTGTTCGTTCATCGGGCGAATTGTGGCACCCGTCGATGGGCGCCGTACTCCAGAGCACCGTCTCTCGCTGGGTCCCTAACTGCGCACGGAACTGATCGCCACCCGTGGCTCCGGATTCAGGCCCCTTGCTCGGCTGGTTTGGCCCTCTTGACGGTTTACTAGATGAGGGCCCGTCAGATTCTCTGTGGGTGGGGTGTCTTGGCCATCAGCGTGCGACGGTTTTCACTCGCGGCGACTTCAATGGCGCGCTGGCGGTCTCACAAAGGGACTCGACAATCGGGTCGACCGGAACTCCTGTGCGTAGTCCACCCGCAGAGACGATTCGGCTGAGCGCATGGATAGCAATGTCGAGCGCCATCTGCCTCTCCCGAATGGAACGACCACTTCGGCGTGCGAGGAAGCGACCGTTTGAATCAGCGCCCAAGTGATCATCCAAGGATGTCAACCCCGAGTGTGACCGTGCCGAAGCCCATCGATACTTGAGGCTGTATTCATCCGTTCTCTCACTGCTCCCACGTCGTTCGTCAACGGCCATTGCCATGTCCCTCAGGTTCGGGAGACCATTGTTCGCGGCGGCCTGCTGGTGGCGGGCGTAGGTCGCCCTTGAGACCCGGAGGGATTGGACCTCGTTTAGGACCTTAAGCCTGTTCTTCGCGTCGCTGCCGAGGGCCTGGTCAAGCCGAACGCCCGGAAGATCTGACACGTAGGTGAGTGCCAGATCCGCTTCCCAGATGTGACGGGCAAGTCGCATTGCATTTTTTCCCGCGCCAGCCTGAACCTCTCGTACGACTCCTTCTGCGAGTTCCATCGCAAACGCGAGCATCAGGATGGAATAGATCTTGATCAAGTAATTGCGGTCGCGCCTCGAGATCCGGCTTGTTTCGAGGACCGAATCCCCGACTTCCACCAACGATTCCGTCGTCTCGCAGAATAGGCTGACGCGCCCCTCGGAGTAGCGCACGCGGTACTGGGAGTTAATCCGTCCCCCGACGTCCGTCACTCCTGCCTCTCCAGCCTGATGGGCGCCAGAACTCCGAACAACTGGGGATCGAAGCGCAAAGGGCCGCGTCTGCCAGCATTGAGCGGTGCATCGGTTCGAGCGCGCCTGGCCGGTCGTGAGTCCGGAATGAGTCCGGAATCGTCAACACCGATGCATACCGCTGGTGTTCCCCGCAACTTGACTCACCCGGTTAGATCAATGGTTTAGCAGGGGAAAGCTGCCCTGTGTGGTCAAGCCGACGGGGGGACTCGAACCCCCGACCCCTTCATTACGAGTAAAGGGGCCGACTGCACGAGAAGGCAGCGGATAAGCCAGCTTTCTACCCTTTGACTTTGCGTGAGCCCGCTTTGAGCCCGCTTTTGTCACGGGAACTCGCTTTGAGAGCGGCGAAACGGTCGGGCGTCTCGGCGACATCTTCGGCCGTCGGGTGGACGTACCGGCGCATTGTGAAGGCCGGGTCTGAATGGCCAAGGCGCGCGCCGATCGCTGCGGCCGGGACACCCGCTGAGGCGAGCCATGAACCGTGACTGTGGCGGAGGAGGTGCGGGCCGATTCCGTCGACCCCTGCCGTCTTCGCGATTCTTTTCAGGCCAGAGCGGGAGCGGCCATCCCGGCTGAGGTGTCGGCCCTTCTCGTCGGTGAAGACCAGCGCTCCATCCAATGGTCTACCGGTGGCGAGGTAATGTCGTCTGAGCGCTGACGCGGATTCAGGATCGAGCCCGACGGTTCTTGCGCCCGCGTCAGTCTTCGTCGAGTCGCGGTGAATGGTGAGCGTGGGCGTCTCGGCCTGGAGGTCGACCCCACCGGGTCCCCACGTGAGGCCGAGGGCTTCCGTGATCCGTGGTCCGGCGTCCAGGAGGATCGAAACGAGCGGCACGAGGAACGATCGGGCGCGTGCGTCGTCGTCGGCCTGGGCGGCTGCCCGTAGGCGTTCCGCGTCGTCCATTCCAATGGTTCGCGAGCGCCCCTTCGATGGCGGCGGGAGTGTCACTCGCGGCGGTAGCTCGTCAATCACGCCGAGGCCGTAGAGGTCGCGCAGGACGGCTGAGATGGCCGCTGCTGCTGCTCGGGCGATGTCGGGACTTGCTCGGTGCGCGAGCGTATCCACCACGTTTTGGAGGGTCCTTGCGTCGATCCGGTCGCAGGGGAGGTCCGCAATAGAGAGGCCGGAGCGCGGCTCCACGAGGTCCAACACGTGAAGGCGTAGCGCTGATTCGTAGGATGCGAGCGTTTGGCGTGCGTACGGCTTCCGGGACCGGTTCAGTGATTCACCGGCGAGTGCTCGCGGTCCGAAGTCTGTGGCTGCCTCAGCGAACGAAACCACGGGTCGTCGAGTCGTTTCGAGGGTCCCGCCCGTCTTCAAGCTTCGACGGATCCCTTCCCGCCAGTGGGAAGCATCCGCCAACGTTTCAAAGGTCGCGGTGAGCTCGCGACCCTGGTGTTTGACTCGCGCGACGTACGACACGTTGCAGTCGCATCGGCCGCGAGGGCCACCCGACGGACAGCCACGGGCATGGCGAGCCACGATCCCTTTCGCGACCCTCGCCCGTGGCTGTGCATCCTCAGTCAATCCGTCATGCCTCCCTCTCGCTGGCGGCACAATCCCACAAACGGGGCCGCTTCGTGAGTGACGGCCCCGACACGACCGGGTTGCTGGGCCAAACCTTCCGTAGCGGTGTCGGGGCGTCCAGCGCCTTGGCTACGCGCTGTTTCACGTAGGCCTCAAGCGCTGAGGACGGAACGCGAAGGATCCGACCATCCCGGAAACATGGGAGTCGGCCCGTGTCGATCCGCCGCCGGACTGTCCGCGGTGACACGCCGAGCAGGTCGGCCGCCTGACCGAGCGTGAGAAGCCGAGGGGCGCTCACGACGCCTCCCCGCCGTCGTGCTCGACGAGGTACGCCCCGCCGCCTGGCCACGTGGCGAGCACGTCGAGGCCCCACCGCGCGCCGATCGGCAGGTCGGCCAGCTCGCTCGGTGCAAGCCATCCGCTGTCGACCGCCGCTTCGATCGCTTCCACGGCATGGCGGGCGAGCCTGTCAGCGCGGACGTAGGTGGCGTCGTTTTCAAGCGCTTCTGAGGCGGGCACACCGGGCGCGACCATCGCGATGAGACCGCGTGTCCAGCGTGGGCCGAGGCCGTGCCCCTGGAGTGCGTTCCATCGCTGGCGGGCGGTCATGAGGC
>JAYTQG010000080.1:0-25831 GCA_043746815.1 Thermoleophilia bacterium
AGGCGATCCAGGCGATAGATGACGTACTGGCGACCGGCGACATCCAGGGTGTCGCGGGCGCCAAAGGGATCGCGGGGGTTGGTCACACGGGCTCCTCAGGTGCGGTGGTTTCGATCGACCGCGGAGGCTATCGCAGGATCAGCCCCGACAGGCGGACCGCAGGTGCCTTGGGTCATGAATAGTCAAGAGCAACGCGACTTCTTCGACTATTCACCCTTCCCGTCGGACTCCCTGGGGTTCGGCAGCGCGCCGAACCCCAGGGACAGTGCCCTTCTTAGACCCGCTTCGCCGCGCGGGGGCTTACAACGAGGTTGACCCGGGGGGCCAACGCGGCGTTCCCGTCAATGTCCTCACCCTTGAGTTCCATTCGGTACCCAATCGGACGCTTCGCTGCGGCACCCTTCGTTTGGCACGACGCTCCCGGTCGTCCGTTCCAGGCGATGACACCCGGGCCCGAGATGGCGTTCGCCGTGATCCGCGCGCAAACCTTCGCACCGCGGCGAACGATCAAGGTGACCGTTCCCTCATCACTTGAGATGAAGGGCACCCGGACGGCCTTGCCCGCTGCCGAGCGCAGAACGGTGCTCCCAGGAGCGATCACAAAGCGCGAACCCGATTGCGACAAGGAACCGTGTGACACCTGGTTGCCGTCAATGACCCACATTGTCGGCTGGCCACCGCCACCCGGGACGATCGCGATCTCCGTTGGAGCCAGGACACCGGCGGCGCGGTAGACCGGGAGGGTCCGACCAAGGCTCGTGATTCGGATGAGGCCCCGAGCGCCAGGGTCTGCGATCCACACGTTGTTGCGCGCGTCGATTGCGATTCCCTGCGGGCGAACGACCCCGGACAACCCCGGAACCTCGGTCGCAACGTTGGTGCCGCGGCCCACCTTCCAGACCTTGCCGGTATCGGGCTGCGTGACCCACGTGTTCGATACTGCGTCGCCAGCCAGGGCACCCGCGGGCAGACCCGTCGCCCCGAGCGTGATCACGGTCGTCGTGGGTTGGTCGTTCGCGCCGACGTTCAGTCGTACGAGCGTGCCGGAGGAGCGGGAGCTGACGATGACACTGCCGTCGGCGAGGGCGACGATATCGTCCGGTGCGGTCCCCGGCGTGAGGGCGAACTCCTTCAAGGCCGGTGTTGGGCCCGTTGTGATGAGGCGGCCGATACGGTCGCCGGATGGCTCGGAGAACCAGATCGTGCCGCTCTGGCCCACGGCAATGTGTCGGGCCGGGGCGGTCATCGCACGTGCCTCATAGCTCAGCGTGCCATCGGCCCGCTTGCGTCCGATGGCCTTGGTGCCTTGGAGGGTAACCCACAGGTCCTGGCCATCCGTTGCGGTGTCAAGGGGACGATCTGCCAGCGTCAGGCTCGCGACGTCCTCGGTGAACTGCGAGGTTCCGTCAGCAGCAGTGGCCGACTTCACGATGCCTGCGCCCTGCTCGTTCACGAACGAGGCCGCGCCAGCCGCGTCGACCGAGAGGCCGGTTGGGATGCCAGCGTTTCGAAGTGTCGGTGTCGCGGCCTGAAAGCCCAGAACGTTCCGCGCTGATGCGGTGCCGCTGACGGCGAGGAGTGCGCCCATGCCGATCAGTCCATAGCGGCTCATCCGTGCCCGGTGCCGGGCGGCAGTCCGATTCGTACCCTCGTGCATCCGTACCCTCCAATCGATTGACCAGCACCGCCGGAGAGGCCGGGGTGTGCTGGAGGCGAGTTTTCGGGGGGGCCCATGCAAACCCTGCCGCAGATTGGTGCGGGCCGTCAATCCATCTGCAAGCGCCATAACAACTTCGTGATGCGCGTTGCACGCACCAGTGGGCCAGACTATGTGCTGAGCAGCTCGCGAATTCGATCCTTCGGGCGGCCGATGATGACCCGATCCCCGCGCACCACGACGGGGCGCTGCATCAGCATCTTTCGTTCCAGGATGAGGTCGATTACGGCATCGTTCGTGGTGTAGTCGCCAGCATTGAGCCCCAACTTCGCGAACTGGCTGTCCTTGCGGACTAGATCGGCAACGGGATCCTCAAGGTGCTCCACGATCCACGTTAGGGTCTCGCGGTCTGGTGGGGTTTTTCGGTAAACGATGACCTCGGCCTCAACGCCAAGCTCATCCGCAATCTTCAGCGCGTTCTCGGAGGAGCCGCAGCCAGGGTAGTGGTAGATGCGCACGTCGCTCATGGCGAGCAGATTACTCGGCGAGGCGTTTGTAGCGGAACTTTGCCGGACGGTTCGCAGCGTCGCCGAGGGTCTTTTTCCGGTGCTCGTCGTACTCCGCATGGTTTCCGTCAAACCAGGTGACGACGCCGTCACCCTCGAAGGCCAGCGTGTGCGTCGCGATGCGGTCCAGAAACCACCGATCGTGGCTGATGACCACCGCACACCCAGAGAAGTTGAGGAGCGCATCCTCGAGCGCGCGGAGGGTGTCGACGTCCAGGTCGTTCGAGGGTTCATCCAAGAGCAGGAGGTTCCCGCCCGAGGCAATCAACTTCGCCATGTGGACGCGGTTGCGTTCGCCGCCGGAAAGGTCGCCGACCCGCTTTTGCTGGTCGCCGCCCCGGAAGTTGAAGCTGGCCACGTATGCCCGTGACTGGACGTCCTGGTCGCGGCCGAGGGTGATGATGTCTCGCCCGCCAGATACCTCTTCCCAGATGTTCTTCGCCGGGTCCAGGCTGTCCCTGCTCTGATCCACGTAGGCAAGTTGGACGCTGTCGCCGATACGCAGTGTCCCCGCATCGGGGGCTTCTTGCCCGGCGATCATCCGGAAGAGGGTGGTCTTGCCCGCGCCGTTTGGGCCGACAACGCCGATGATTCCACCCTTTGGAAGCGAGAACGACAGGTCCTCAATCAACACGCGGTCGCCGAAGCCCTTGCTCAGACCTGATGCCTCAACCACAAGATCGCCGAGGCGCGGAGCATCCGGGATCCGGATCTCCACGTTTCCGAGTTTGGCCTTCTGCTCGTCCGCGAGAAGATCGTTGTAGGCGTTGATGCGGGCCTTGCTCTTCGCCTGTCGGGCGCGCGGTGACAGTCGAACCCACTCCAGCTCTCGGGCAAGGGTGCGCTGGCGCGCCGATGCCTGCTTCTCCTCAATGGCCAGTCGCTGGCCCTTCTGCTCAAGCCATGAGGAGTAGTTGCCCTTCCACGGGATGCCTTGGCCACGATCCAACTCCAGGATCCAGCCTGCGACGTTGTCGAGGAAGTAGCGATCATGGGTCACGGCGACGACGGTGCCGGGGTACTCATCAAGGAAGCGCTCCAGCCATGCCACGGATTCGGCGTCAAGGTGGTTGGTCGGTTCGTCCAAGAGCAGCATGTCAGGGCTCGAGAGCAGCAACCGGGCCAGTGCCACACGCCTGCGCTCCCCGCCGGACAACACACCGATCTCCGTGTCGCCCGCGGGTACGCGGAGTGCATCCATCGCGACCTCAACGCGGCGATCGAGGTCCCAAGCGTCCGCAGCCTCAATCGCGTCCTGGGCCTTCTGGAAGTCCTCAAGTACCGCTTCCATCTCGTCCGGTGTGAGGTCGGTCGCCAGTTTCGCGGAGAGTTCCTCGTAGCGGGTTAAGAGGACGCGGGTCTCGGCGACGCCATCCTCGATGTTGCCCCGAACATCCTTCGTTTCATCAAGGCTGGGCTCTTGGAGCAGGATTCCAATCCGCGTTCCAGGCGCCGCCTGGGCCGTTCCGGATGATGGCTGATCGAGGCCCGCCATGATTTTCAGCAGCGTGCTCTTGCCGGACCCGTTTGCCCCAAGCACGCCGATCTTCGCTCCCGGGAAGAACGAGAGCGAAATGTCCTTGATGACCACCTTCTCCGGCCCGTAGGCCTTGGTCAGCTTGTACGTCGAAAAGATGTAGGCATCGGACACGAGTGGGGTGACCTTGATCGTTGGGGGTTGAGGAGCGCCCTGGAGGGTACCCGGCGACATCGATGCCGGTGTCCCTGTGCGTGTCCCAAGGATCCGGCTACATTGATGTCGAACCTAACGAGATCAATAGGGCGCATGGGCGCTCGCCAGGAACGAGAATCACATGAATGGACGCGACGCCGTCGCACGAGACCCGCAACGCGAAGGCGTGGTCGCACATCTTTCCGCCGGAGGCTTTGGCTTCTACCACCGCTTGGGTTGCCTCTGCGCCCCAACCCGCGGCGACCTTGGCGTCCGGGACGTCATCCACGGCCCCTGGACGTATCTCTCCCGCCATTGCCATCCCTGCCCGTCGTGCCGCCCGCCAGTCCTCGAGCTGGCCGCTGCAGAAGCCGCATAGTGGATGTCACCGAGCAGACCTTCGCCGAGGAGGTCATCCGACGCTCCCACGAACTTCCAGTGGTGGTCGACTTCTGGGCCGAGTGGTGTGCCCCATGTCGGCAGCTGACCCCCATCATCGAGCAGGTCGCTGCCGAGCGCGGTGACGAGGTGTTGCTCGTCAAGGTGGACATTGACGCGAACCCGATCCTTGCTCAGACGTATCGCATCCAGAGCATCCCAGCCGTTAAGGCCTTCAAGAACGGGGTCGCCAGCAGCGAGTTCACGGGCCTTCAGCCAAAGGCGACAATCGAGCGTTTCTTCGACAAGCTCGTGCCATCCGCCTCCGATCGTTTGGCAGCGCTCGGTGACGAAGCGTCACTTCGTGAAGCGATCCTCCGTGACGCGGGTCACACCCAGTCGCGGATTGCCCTCGCTCGCATACTGATTGCCGATGGCGACGACGACGAGGCCCGCGCATTCTTGAAGCCAGCCAAGCACGATCAGGTGGCCGACGGGTTGATCGCGCAGATGGAGCTGCGCACGAGTGCCAGCCCCGATGTCGCAGCTGGCCTGGCCGCCTTGGCCCGGGATGACCGCGACGCTGCGCTGGCATCCCTCATGGATGCGGTCGTCTTGGCAACCGGTGATGTGCGTGAGTCGGTGCGTCGGGTCATCATCGGGATCTTTGGCGAGCTTGGCGATCAGCACCCCCTCACGCTCAAATATCGCCGCCGCCTCGCGCGCAGCTTGAATTGACCGACTCCGAGCGCAAGCGCCACGCGCTCGCCCTCTTCGCGCCCATCGCGCCGTCGTATGACCGCGCCGGTGCGATGCTCAGTCTGGGTCTCGAACGTGGCTGGCGGCGGTATTTGGTGTCCTCGGTACCCGCCCGCCGCGACGACATCGTCCTCGACGTCGCATGCGGAACGGGACTCGTCACCGCGGAGCTCCTCCGTCAGAAGAAGTGCGGAGTCATCGGGATCGATCAGAGTGCGTTCATGCTCGCGGGGGCTCGAAGGCGCCTCGCCGCGGACGACCGAGTCACCCTCGTGCAGGGACGCGCTGAGGCATTGCCCTTCGACGACGCGAGCGTCGACCACCTCACCGTCACCTACCTCCTTCGCTACGCGGACGAGCCCGCCGCGACGCTCGCGGAGCTGGTGCGCGTTATCCGGCCCGGCGGCACGTTCGCGAGCCTCGAGTTTGGGATGCCAAACCGTGGACCAATTCGCTTGGGCTGGTGGGCCTACACCCGCTGGGGCCTTCCAGCCATCGGGCGCCTCGTCTCACGCGAGTGGGCGGACACCGGCCGGTTCCTGCACCGCAGCATTCCGGACTTCTACCAGCGATTCCCACTGGACCATCTCCTCGATTTGCACCGCGCGGCTGGCCTTACGGGCGTCGAGGCGCGACGCTTCACGCTTGGCAGCGCGGTCGTGATTACCGGGCTTCGAACGGCTCACTCGGCGCGGTAGCCGACAAAGCTGTTCGGTTGTTGCGCGTGAAACTGTCGGTTTTGTTGCTGTGAAAATGACGGTTATGTATCTGCGAAATGGTAGGGTACGGCCCGATGTCTGAGCCGTACAAACGACGAGTCGTTGACGACGAACTCGATCTTCTGCTTCCGCACCTGCCAGCAATCTCGCTGGAAGGGGCGAAGGGTGTCGGAAAGACTGCAACCGCACTGCAACGGGCGAAGACGACGCACCGGCTCGATGATCCCGACGAGCGTCAGATCATCGCGGCCCAGCCGTCGCGCCTCACGGCAGGACAGAGGCCGATTCTGGTCGACGAGTGGCAGCGATATCCACCAGCGCTTGATGTCGTTCGCCGCGCCGTAGATGACGGAGCGGAGCCGGGGGCGTTCCTCCTCACGGGCTCACCGCCCGCTCCGGGAACGCCGGTTCATTCTGGTGCTGGACGGGTCGTGGTTGTTCGTATGCGTCCGCTCACCCTTTCTGAACGGGGAGTGCCGTCGACCGTGAGTCTCGCCGGTCTCCTCGCTGGCGATCGCCCAATGGTCTCCGGGACGTCGGATCTCACGCTGTCTGACTATGTCGACGAGATCGTATGCTCGGGTCTACCCGGATTTCGGAGTGGGCCCGATCGTGTTCGCCGGTCGCAACTTGATGGATACCTCGAGCGCATCATCGAACGAGAATTTCCCGAGATGGGATACGTGGTCCGAAATCCCGCTGGCTTACGGCGCTGGCTGAGGGCGTACGCCGCCGCGTCTTCGACGACTGCCTCATCGGAAAAGATCCGCAACGCTGCGACCGGGGGCAACGACGAAAAGCCGTCGCGTGACGCAACGCGACCGTATCGGGACATCCTTGAGCGGCTGCATCTCGTTGACCCGGTGGCAGCGTGGCTGCCGACGCGCAGCAGGATCACCCGATTGGGATCCGCGCCGAAGCACCAACTCCTTGACCCGGCCTTCGCGGCACGCCTGCTCGGGGTCGACCAGGAAGCCTTGCTCAGTGGCAGGCAGGCCGGGCCACCTCTGCCCCGCGACGGCACGTTGCTGGGTGCACTTTTTGAATCGCTGGTTACGCTCGGAGTACGTGTGTACGCGCAGGCCGCTGAGGCGGGCGTCGGACACCTCCGCACGCACAGTGGCGATCACGAGGTGGATCTCGTCGTTGAGCGCCGGGATGGGCGCGTCCTCGCGATCGAAGTAAAACTCGCGACCGAGGTAAACGACCACGACGTGCGGCATCTTCACTGGCTGAGGCAGCGACTCGGCGATGAGCTGCTGGATGCCGTAGTAATCACGACCGGCCGGGAGGCGTACCGACGAAGGGACGGAATCGCGGTTGTACCCGCAGCACTGCTCGGGCCGTAGCCGGTCGCAGTGAAGTCCCGCGTTCGCTGCCCTACCGGCACGGTCAACCGGCCGGGGGCCAGCGCTCCTCTGGGCGGGCCTCGGTCTGACCAGCCATCATGATCCGCTGGCGGCCGGGATCCATTGCCTCATAAGGGCGAACCACCGGGGAGCGCCAGGTGATGAAGCTCTGGCAGGCCGCGTCTGAATCACTGGGGTGCTGACGGACCGCCTCGGCGAGTGCATGTGCGTCACCCATACCGATTCCGGAACTCGCGCCGGTCTCGGGACCGAAGAAGTGGGCCGAGTCGCCGATGAGAAGGAACCCAGGCTTCCACCATTCCGGGCAGGTCAAGAGCGCTGGCTCGGAGTAGCGCACCTGGTCGATTGACGTGAGGCCGCTGAGGGCCTTTTCCGCTTCGGGCAGCAGTCTTCCCCACATCTCCTTGATCGCCTCAACACCTGGGGCGACGGCAGCCTCGGCGCCGACCTTCTCGATACTCCGCCATCCGGCGGAGCCCTCCGGCCAGCCAAGGCAACCGATGTGGCCGCCGTCGGAGAGGTAGCGCATCGCAAACGACACGCCGCCTGGCTCCTTCGTCATGAAGTTCAGCGACGCCTCGGGAAGAAGTTCAAGCTTCGACTCCAGCCCTGCCATCTCGCGGGTCGGCGAGTGCATGCCGTCACACGCAACGACGAGGTCCGCCTCAAAGGTCTTCACGCCGTCGGGGCCCTCGGCCATTACGCCGACAACACGGCCGGAGGGGTCGTGGATGAGTTCGGTGACGGTGTGTTCGTACTCGACGGGCAGGTCGCGGGCGAGTGCGTGCAGGAGCTTTCCGACCTCCAGACAGACCGCGACGGGTGGCTGGTCGGGCCGCGGGGCAATTTCCCACCCGAGGGGGCGCAGTTCGTCCATCACACCGACCTCTTCAAGCGGGCCGTAGCCGTGGTAGCCCAGCATGTATCCACGCGCGATGTAGGCTTTTTCGGGCATCCGCTCGAAGATCACCGGCTCGAAACCGCGCATCCGGAGGAGTCGCGCGAGCACCATGCCGACCATTCCGCCACCACTAATCACGACCCGCATCACACGTCTCCCGAGCGTTGAACAGTTTCCGGGGCAATGCTAACCGGCCGCGACCACCTCGAAGTCGGAACCGTGAATCTCTCCGAGCCTGTGCAGGTCATCGTCATTCCAACCCCGGTTGGGTGCCCCGGTGACGTACCACGGCGAACCGTTATCGGCCAAGATCATCCCGTAGCGCTTCAGCGCGGTCAGCACGACTCGTGCCTGAGGGCCGTAGCCACCGATCGCCACGGACGCCTTCAATCTCACCCGCAGTCCCATTGGCGGCAGGTTGCTGTCACCGGAGCCAGCGTCGTGTCGCGCGGGGGCGATATGGGCCGCACCGGTACGAGGGGCAGTGAAGCGCAGCGCGTGGTCGATAACTCCCCGTCTGACTTCGTCGTACCGGGCGAGTCCAGGCAAGATCGGCAACCCCGCGGCATCGGCACTGGTCCAGCCGTCGGTCCTGAGCCGGTTGGAGCGAAGGTCCCAAGTCGCGCCGGACCCCGCCTTCCAACCCGTTCCGCTGCGTTCGGCACCGAACAGTTCGTAGAGACGACACGCATCCCGGTCCACCAGGAGCATGTGGCGGTCGCTCCCACCCTCGACCAGCGGACGCGCGGGAATGGGATACGCCACACGATCAGACTCAACCGGGTAGGTGAACGACCGAATTCGTTGCCGCGGTATACGGCGACCGACCACGTTGATGGGAATTCCGTAGCCGCCCTGGTTGCTGAAGTCCGGGTGCAAACCAGCCTCCAAGCCGATGGATGCGATCAGTGCGTCGGAGGCGGGGGCGATCGGCTTCGTGTCGATGGGCTGATTCCAAGGACTATTTGTTGGGAAAATCGGGCACCTTGGCGCAGCAGGGAGTGGTGATGCCAACACACCGTTGGCTCCTGCAACGACGCACAGCAGCGTGAGCGTGAGCGATTTGGAGAGCATTTCCGATATGAAAGCGGACTAACGACGTCATGCACGTCTCTTCACACAATCACAACGAGCCTGCAATTGCGATGAGCAGGGCGGTAGTGGAGGGTTGGTGAATTCGTACCGGCAGATCGACTGTCCTCGAAGGGAAAGCACTCAATGAGCGGAAGGCGTTTCGGATCGAGATGGCTTGCCGTGGCGGGCGTCGCCTCGGCTGCACTCGCAGGAAGTGGTTCGGCGATTGCCGCGTCCGCTGGCATCTCGCTTAACCGCACACCGGCGCCGCCCCAGGCTGCCAAGGTGGGTGCCGGTAACGAACAGGTCACCTACACGGTTAGTTACGACACCCGTGGTTCGCAGGTGACCGTTCGGATTGTGACCCCGAGTGGCGTCGCTGTCGGCGCCCCCTTGCAGGTCCGCAATCTCGCCGACGATGCCCCGAGCGCCGGTCGCAGCATTACCGACACCCTCAGCTGGGCCGTGCCGAGTGGCCTTGCACCCGGCCGCTATTTCGCAGAGGTGCGGTTCTTCTCAAATGGCGACACGGCGACCCCTGAGGCCACCGCGACGGCCGCATTTGACGTTGCGCCCCAGCTTGGGCAGCTGCGGATTTCCAAGTGGGAGGACAACAACGGAAACGGCGTCCGCGATGCAGGCGAGCCCGGACTTCCCGGCTGGTCGTTCTCACTCCTGAATCCCTTCGGCGGCGCGAGCGGCGCCCAAACGGGCGTCGACGGGTCGGTTCTCTTAACGGACATTCCGGCCGGGACCTGGCAGGCTGCTGAGACCCTTCAGCCGGGATGGATACCAGTCACTGCTCCCTCCGGGACTGCGATCGTACCGCCGGATGGCATTGGAGCTTTCGCGGTCGGAAACGTCCGCCCAGCGGTCCTCAGTGGAACCGTCTTCGTCGACGTCAACAAGAACGGCGTGATTGATGCTGGCGAGGTCGGCAAGGGAGGTGTCAACCTGACACTTACCGGGAGCGACGGCCTCGGGCGCCCCGTCACCTCTGCCGGAACGTCGGCAGCTGACGGGACGTACACCTTCGGAAACCTGCTCCCTGGTACCTATACGGTCGCCTCGGGAAGCGTCCCCGCCATGACCTACACGACCCCGACAACGATCGGCGGGCTCGTCCTGACCTCCGGTGGGAATCGGCCCAAGATCGACTTTGGTGTCGTCAACGCACCGCCGGTCGTACTCGCCGGGAACCCAGCACCGACGACGCTCGGCATCAACAAGCAGGGCCCCTCGACCCTGACGCCCGGCAGAAACTTCCGATACCGGATCACCGTGCGCAACACCGGCAAGGCCGCCGCGCGCAATGTGGTTGTCACCGACCCGGTGCCGAACCTCATCACCGTCGTTCAAGTGCCGAATACCGCCAGTCTTGTCAACGGCGTGTTGGCATGGAGGCTCGGAACGCTGGCACCGGGCGCGTCACGTCAGGTCAGCGTGCTCGTTCGACTCTCCTCGGGAGCACCTGCGGGCGCGTATCGGAATGACGCGACCGCCGATGCGGACAACACCGCACCCGTCGTTGGATCGACGACCGGAACCGTCAAACGCCCCACACCAAAGGCAACCCGCGCTGGCGGGGTAACCGGGTAGTGACCGTCAGCCAGCGTCGTCTCTCGGCGCTCGCATCTGGGGTCCTGGTGGTGGCTGGGACCCCAGCCTTCGCCTCTCCCCCGAAGTCGGTCGGTGGTCCCACCTACGACCAACGGGGATCCACGGCGTTCGCGCCGGGTGCGGCTCGATCGTGGCGTGCCCGCCTGATCGTTTCGACGCGCTCGCGTCTCGCGCCAGGGCTCGCAGCGAAGGCGGGGCCGCTGATTCAACCTGACGCACCATATGCCGGAGGACCCCAGGTGTTTCTCGTTCTCGGCGCTCAGCGCGCCTTGGACAGGAGTTTGTGGTTTCGGGTCCTCCTCCCCGATCGTCCGAACGGTCGCTCCGCTTGGCTTCCTGCCGCCGCACTCCGCATTGACGCGAATCCGTGGCGCATACGGGTGAATCTGGCCGCCCGCCGCCTCGACCTTCTGCGCGCGGGCCAGTTTCAGCAGTCGTGGCGGGTCGTCGTCGGGCAATCCGCGTACCCAACCCCCATCGGCCGCTTCGCGATCAGCGAGGCTGTGGCCCAGACCAACCCAGCAGGGTTCTTCGGGCCAGTGATCATGACCCTCACCGCGCACTCCGACACGCTCTCGGACTTTGATGGGGGAGATGGACGCGTGGCGCTCCACGGAACGAACCGCCCCTCGCTCCTCGGATCGGCTGCGAGTCATGGCTGCATTCGCCTGCCAAACGCCGCGGCCCGCAGAATTGTTCAGTTGGTGCCCACGGGGACCCCTGTCGAGATTCACTAGTCGAGCGCCTACTCGCGAACACCACTCGCGGACAGGGTCACCAACTGAACTCTGCAACGCGAGGACGATCCGCGTTGCCGAACAACACAAATCCTCCGAAATCTCACACTCGTGCCTATATGAGGTCATAAGTCGGTCTGGTCGGAACACAAACTTCTTGCAATCATGCTTGAGGTGACTGGCGCCGATAGAACTCAAGACACTGCTTAACAACGTTGGAAGGATCGTGAATGCGACGCCGTCGTTACCTATCTCGGTATGTGACTGTGTGTGCGGTTGGGGCCACCAGTCTGATCGGGAGCGCCCCCAGCTTCGCCGCGTCCGCAGGAATTTCGCTCAATCGAACCATTGCGCCGCCCCAAGCGGCGAAAATCGGGTCCGGGTCCGAACAAATTACCTACACAGTCACCTACGACAGTCGTGGGACACAGGTGGCAGTTCGGATCCTTTCACCGAGTGGTGTTCCCGTCGACGTTCCGCTTCAGATACGCAACCTGGCCGACCCGGGACCAAGTGTCGGTCGAACAGTGACCGACACTGTTACGTGGGTTGTCCCGAACGGGATCAGCCCGGGCCGTTACTTCGCTGAAGTTCGCTTCTTTTCGAACGGCGACCTCACAACCCCCGAGGTCGCGGCGCAGGTTGCGTTCGACGTTGCACCCCAACGGGGGCAGTTCCGGCTCCTGAGCTGGGAAGACCTTAACGGCAACGGGGTGAGGGACAGCGGAGAGGCAGGCCTCTCCGGATGGTCCTACTCCGTCGTCAACCCCTACAACGGCACCAGCGGCCTTCAGACCGGCTCAGACGGCTCGCTTACGGCAAGCGATGTGCCCGCTGGTACGTGGCAGGTCGCGCAAACTGTTGAGTCAGGTTGGATCGCGATGACCCCTTCATCCGGAGTGATGGTGGTTCCGACCGATGGTGTTGGCACCTACTCGGTCGGAAACGTCCGCCCCGGAACCGTAAGCGGGACAATCTTCATCGACGTGAACGGGAATGGAGTTCTCGATTCGGGTGAAACCGGGACCGGTGGCATCACCGTTACGCTCTCTGGGACCGACGGACTAGGTCGTACCGTTTCTGCGCAAAAGACCTCGGGCCTCGACGGAACGTACGCATTCACCGGTCTCCTTCCCGGAACGTACAAAGTTGCGTCATCTGAAGTCCCCGGAACGACACGCACGACACCCGCTGCGATCGACGGAATCGGTCTAATCTCGGCAGGTATTCGGACACGGAACGACTTTGGCCTTGTCAATACCGCACCACGTGTGCCCACGAGTTCGGGGCCCCCAACGACTCCACCGGCGACGGTGCCTCAACCTGCGGTGACACCTCCCAGCACCTCAAATCAGCGAGTGGCCGTGCTTCCCGCACGGGCTGATCCGCAGACACAGCTGTTGGTTCGCAAGCAAGGGCCAGTGCACTTCGTTCCCGGTCAGAGCTTTCGGTACCGGATTACGGTACGTAACACTGGCAAGACGAGTGCGCGCAACGTTGTGTTGACGGACCCAATTCCGAACCTGATGACCGTGGTCCAACCGCCCGCTGGTGCACGTCTGGACAACGGGATCTTGACCTGGGACCTCGGATCGATAGCGCCGGGTGCTCAGAAGCGTGTGAGTTTCCTCGTTCGTCTGGCCTCAGGCGCGCCAGCTGGCGAGTATCCCAACAAGGCAATCGCGGATGCTGACAACAGCCGTCCGACGGTTGGATCCACCCGCGGGCGTTTGGACAAGCCAGCGCCGAAGGCAAGCCGTCCGCGTGGCGTGACCGGGTAGTGGTGCCGGTCACGAGGGTTGCCCGGTCCAAGGGATGCCTGGGCGCGGTTGTCGCGCTCCTCATCGCCTCAGGACCGGGTCTTGGCGCCACGTCACGCTCGGCTCGTATCGGGGGATATGACCAGCGTGGCGTCGGGGCGCTTCGTCCGGAGTTGCGGCAGTCGTGGAGAGCCCGCTTGGTCGTTCCGACACGCTCGCACCTCGGCGCTGGATTCGGGACGCCACCTGGGCCGATGGTTCAGGCCGACGGCCCGTACGCGGGCGGAGCTCAGGTCTTCCTGGTTCTTGAGGCACGGCGTGCTCAGGGTGGCAGTAGGTGGTTTCGGGTGCTGCTGCCCTCACGCCCGAACGGGCAAGCAGCGTGGCTGCCTGAGACATCACTTCGAGTGGAGCGAAATCCGTGGCGAATCCGCGTTCTGGTCGCAGCGCGGCGAGTTGATCTCATCCGGGCGGGGCACGTCCTTGCCTCATGGAAGGCGGCCGTCGGCAAGTCCGCCTATCCCACCCCGACGGGGCGTTTCGCAATTAGCGAAATCGTCCCCCAGCTGAATGGGGGAGGGGTTTTCGGGCCCGTCGTCCTGACGCTGACTGCTCATTCCAACACCCTCAGTGACTTCGACGGTGGCGACGGACGGGTGGCCCTGCACGGCACGAACCAACCGGCGCTCCTCGGCACCGCGGCCAGCCACGGTTGCGTTCGCCTTCCGAACGACGCCGTTCGGCGAATCGCCAAGGTCGCCCCGCCAGGAACGCCGGTGACTGTCGCGTGAGGTGATGGCCTCGGACGGGACCAGTAGGCTCCCGCACATGCTCGGTGCCATGATGGACACGCAGCTTGACCTTGCGATGCTGCGTTCGCGGGTGGATCGCTTCTATCGAGGAGCGGAGATCGTCACCGCGACCGAGGGGGGTCTCGTTCGGTCCACCTACGGTGATGTTCTTGATCGCGCTGCTCGTCTCGCGCACGCGCTTGAGGCGATGGGTATCGGCCCTGGGGACCCGGTCGCAACGATGTGCTGGAACACGCAAGCCCACCTTGAGGCCTACCTCGCCGTCCCCTCTATGGGTGCCGTTCTTCACACGCTGAACTTCCGGCTGCCGCCCGAGCACATCGTCGGGATCGTGAAGAGCGCGGCCGACCGGGTGATCCTTGTGGATGCCTCGGTGGCCCCGGTCATCAAGGGGATCCGGGATCGCCTGACCAGCGTCGAACGCGTTATCGTCATTCCAGACGACTACGAAGCGCTCCTCGCCTCCGCCCCTGGCGCGCCCTATCCGTGGCCGGAGCTTGACGAGCGCCAGGCCGCCGCGATGTGCTTCACCTCCGGGACCACTGGTGAGCCGAAGGGGGTCGTCTACTCCCACCGCTCGACCATGTTGCACGCGATGTCGCTGCTTCACGCCGACACCTTCGCGGTCAGTCGAACGGATGTCATCCTGCCCGTCGTTCCGATGTTTCATGTCAACGCATGGGGCTTTCCGTACGCGGCGCTCCTCACCGGCGCGCGACTGGTGATGCCGGGTCCGTTCCTTCAGCCCACAGCGCTGGCCAACCTCATCGAAACCGAGCGCGTCACGCTCGCTGCAGGCGTCCCGACAATCTGGCTGGGTCTCGTGGAGGAACTCGACACGAATCCACGCGACACGTCATCACTCCGGTGTATCCCGTGCGGTGGCTCCGCGATCCCCGAGCAGCTGATGCGGGACTTCGATCGCGTGGTGGGTGAGGGAGTGCTCGTCCATGCATGGGGAATGACTGAGACGAGCCCCATCGCCACCGTTGCCGTCGCCGACATGCGCGAGCCCGACGCTGCAGAGCGGCTGCGACTGCGCCTGCGTCAGGGCACGCCCCTCATCGGTATCGAAATCCGTCTGTGGGGGTTGGACGGAATCGAGGCCCCGTGGGACGGGGAGGCCATCGGCGAGATCGAGGTGCGCGGGCCGTGGGTCGCGAAGAACTACTTCGGTGGACACGACGCCGAGCGCTTCGAGGGTGGGTGGTTCCGTACCGGCGACGTCGCTACCGGCTATCCAGACGGTTCCTTCCAGATCGTGGATCGCACGAAAGACGTCATCAAGTCCGGCGGGGAGTGGATCTCATCGGTCGAGCTTGAGGGCGTCATTCTCGAACACCCCGCCGTCCGAGAGTCGGCCGTCGTCGCACGCCCAGATCCAAAATGGTCGGAACGACCGGTCTCCTTCGTGGTCCTTCGTCCCGGTGCGACCCTCACCATCGAGACCCTTCGTGCGTGGCTGGAGCCGAAACTGCCGCGCTGGTGGCTCCCGGACGATCTCGTCATCGTTGAGGAGATCCCGAAGACGGGCACCGGCAAAATCGATAAGAAGGAACTTCGGGCCAACGATCCCGGCCGCTAGTCGGACCCGCCGTTCACGACGCGGGGGTCCCTGGCCAGCGTAGGCGCAGGGCAGGGAAGCGATGAAGGTCACGGTCGCGCGATGCGACCTCACAGTTGTGCTCCAGGGCCAGGGCCGCGAGGTAAGCGTCGGGAACCAGGTCACCAGCGGCGTCGGTGGCGCGGCACACCTGTTCAAAAATGGACAGGTGGCGCTCGCCGGCGATGAGGGACCGGTGCGATGGCTGTTCTCTGATCGCCCGGACGAATGCGAACGCCGCTTCGACCGGCGTGGGTTCAACGAAAATGCGACGGTGGGTCGCGATCCGAACAAACGACGCACACACACCATCAGGTACCCAAAATGGTTCTCGCTCCCTCAGCAGGGCGTCCAGCCAAGCGCGAACATCGTGGTGGTGGTCGTGATCCGTCCGGTGCGCCGCAACAAGGACGTTGACGTCGAGGAGGATCACGTCCGACGTTTGTCGAGTGGGAGATCCCCGTCGAGCAGCTCACGCACTGCCCGGTTGGATGTCAGATCAACGCCAGGATGCACACCCCCGCGCGCCTCGTGGACGGGTAGAACCGGTCCATCTGGTTGAGCCCGTGCGCGGGAAAGCTCAGCCTGCAGTGCCTGTTCGACGAGCTGCCCCAGCGTAAGGCCACGGTTGCGGGCCCGGACTTTCGCCGACGCGAGCAATTCGTCAGCGATCGAAAGTGTGGTGCGCATGATGACAGGATAGCGCATCAGGCGCATCACTCCGGCAGGGCCTGGTCGGCTTGGGGACCAGATGTGCGAGTCATGCGTTGAAGTCAATTCGGCTGCAAAGCTGCTAAAGTACAGGCATGAGTGTCGCTGTAACCGTCCGGGATGTCCCGGACCACGTCCGTGATGAGCTCGCGGCCCGGGCGGCGCGCGCGGGGAAATCGCTACAGGAATATCTGCGAGGAATGCTGATCGGCGCCGCTGATCACCCGCCGGTTGAGGACGTCATCGCTCGGGCCCGTGCGCGCGTCGCCGCGACCGGGGTACGGGTCGACGCTGAGACGATCTTGGATGCCTTGGGCGCCGAGCGGCGGTGAGCACACGGGTCATATGCGACGCCTCTGCCCTTGTCGCACTCCTCTTGGACTCGGGCGGGGATGGGCAGTGGGTCACCGAAACACTCTCGGGCTGCGATCTCGCCGCCCCGAGTCTCGCCCCGTTTGAGACTGCGAACGTCATCCGTCGCCACGAACTTGCGGGGATCATCAGCTCCGATCAAGCCGCGCAGGCACACGCGGACCTCGTTGACCTGAGGATCGAGCAATGGCCCTACGAGCTCCTCGCCGCGCGGGCTTGGGAGCTCAGGCACAACCTCTCAAGTTACGACGCAAGCTATGTCGCCCTCGCCGAGCTGACGCAGTCCACCCTCATCACCCTCGACCAGGGCATCGTCCACGCCCCCAACCTCCGGTGCAGCGTCGCGACTCCCTAGCGGTGGCGGCCCAACGTACGCCTCACCCGGTCCCGCTCGCCATCCAGATCAGACTGTCGGACGGGTACCGGTCGCGACTGGCTACCGCGCCTTCAGCAGTGGGGCGTCGTGGGCGAGGTCCTTCGCGGTTACCTTCGTTGGGTCGTAGACAGTCGTCTGCCTGCCCGATCCGCTGATCCCGAAGATGGGCGAGGAATGCTCCACGAACTCGGGATCGCTTTTCGGAACCCGGGCTCCGATCTTCCAACGCGCCCAGGTCGCTTCAAGCTGCGGTCGCGTCCCGATGAGGTACTCCATCCGACCCGTCATCCGGAGGTTCTTCTCGAAGGTGCGCACTGCCCCAGGGGTATCACCCTTCGGGTCAACCGAGACCGCGATTATCCGAGGACGCTCGGCGGCTGGCAGAAGATCCTGCGCACGACGGAGTTGCTGGACGATAAGCGGGCAGACATCTGGGCAATGGACGTAGACGAAAATGACGAAGGTTGCGTGGCCACGGTTGTCCGCGATCTCGACGGGCTTCCCGGAGATCTCGCGAAGCCCGAAGCGGGGAGCCTGAACTTCGGGCTTCAGTCGCGCTCCACGAAAGGCCGGTCCGGCGGGCCCCTCGGACGTGCCAGTCGTAGTGACGGCGGTCGATGCGGGTGGCGGTCTTGAGACCGTCGACGAACCGCAGCCTGCTGCGGCGATGCAGCTGGCGGCGAGCATGGCAAGACGAACGTTTATGTCACCAACTCCGCCGGGTGGACAATCTTGATGTCGCTCCCGATCTCGCGGAGCCCTTGGGCGATTTGGATCGCGCAGCCAGGGTTTGCGACCAGCACCAGCGGGGCTCCAGTGGCTGCGATCTCTTCGGCCTTTCGGCGCCGGAGTTCTGCGGACATCTCCGGTTGCGTGACCGAGTAAAGGCCCGCCGCGCCGCAGCAGCGGCCGACGTTTTCGACCTCGACCGGCGTCCCACCACAGGCGAGAACGATGTCGCGAAGTTCGGGTCCGATCCCTTGGGCGTGAAGGTGGTGACACGCATCGTGAATCGTGACGGGTCCGGAGAGGGTCGCGCTCGCGGGACGCAGCGGCAATTCCACGAAATCCCGGACTCGCTCGCCAACGCCGTGCGCACGGGCGGACCAGTCCGGATCATCCGCGAGTAGCTCTCCGTATGCCTTCATGTGTCCGCTGCATCCCGCGCTATTGACGACAACGACCTCGGCGTCTTCAAGGTCGGCGATGCGCTCGCGGGCGAGGTCCCTTGCGACCTCGGGTAGTCCGTAGTGCATCGCGAGCGCCCCGCAGCAGCCAGAGCGGGCGACGGCGCGGAAACCTGCATCGGCAGTCGCCTGCATGGTCGCGGCGTTAACCGGTCGGAACGGCCCATCCATCACACAGCCGGTCAACACGGCGGCCGTTGGACCGCTGCCGACCTCGGCCGGCAGGGGGGTGTTGACGTCCGCAAGGCGCACCCGTGGGGTCGATGCCCGAAGACGCCGGGGGACCAGCCGGTCGAGTTTCGCCGTTTGGAGGACCGCCAGACCGGTTGACGCTGCCCGCACCAGGCGCGGTCGCGGCAGAATCCACGAGAGGCCGATTCGCTTGACCCCGCGGGCCGCTGGGGGGCGAAACGGCTCCAACTGGGCGCGCGCCGCCTCAATCATTCGGCCAAATGGGACGCCACTCGGGCAGGCCGCCTCGCAGGCCCGACATGCCAGACACTCGTCCATCATCGTTGCGAAGGAATCGTCCATCTCGGCGATGCCCTCATCCACGGCGCGCATGGCGGCGATCCGTCCACGCGGGGAGGCGGTCTCCTTGCCGGTAACGCGAAACGTGGGGCAGTGCGGCAAGCAGAGGCCGCAGGCCACGCACTTAACGATGTCCTCCGGGTCAGGAGCGAGAACCCCGGGACGCCAATTACTGGTCATGGTGCTCCCACCAATCGGCCGGGGGCGAGGATACCCGCGGGATCAAAGACGGCCTTCAGCTTGTGCATGATCGAAGTACCTTCCGGTGGCGGCCCCCAGGGATCCGAGCGGAACTGCGCGGGTGCATCGACGACGATTGCGTGGCCCCCCAGTTGGATCGCGGTGGCTCGGACGGCGGCAAGCTCCTCACGATTTGCCACGGCGACCTCGGCCAGGCCGACCCCCGCCTGTGCCTCATAGCGAAGCCCCAGGTTTTCGAGTGCCTCGGCCAACGCCCAGACTGCCGTCGGCGCGACGCCGACTCGCACGATCCCGGCTCCCGTGAGGGGTGCGGGTTCAGTCGCTGCTTCGAAGCCCACTGGTGGTGTGACGTCGCCCTCCGGACCCATCAACTCGACGCTCAGGGTATCGGGCGAAAGCAGCACCGCCGCGGGCCGATGGACCTCCGTCAGGATCGCTTTCGCGACCAGCACCCGGTCGGCCAGCGAACCGTTCGCCGCAAACCATCCGCGCGCAATCGGCTGCGGCCAAAGCTTCAGCGTTACCTCCGTGATCACACCGAGTGTTCCGAGCGAGCCAACCATGAGGCGTGGTAGGTCGTAGCCCGTCACACCTTTCACGGTCTTCCCGCCGCCCTTAATCAGCCGCCCGTCGCCGGTTGCAACAACGACCTCAAGTAGTCCATCTCGGATGGGCCCCTCGCGGAGGCGTTGTCGGGTCCCGACCCCCGCAGCGATAACGCCTCCAACCGTGGCTCCGGCTGTCGGGGGTGCCTGCGGCCAGCACTGTCCCGCCGCCGCGAGCGCGTCAGCAAGCATGGCGACGCTCGCCCCGGCCTGGACCGTCACCGTCAGGTCGGCTGGTTCATGGGCCAGCACACGATCCAGATTGATGGTCGACAACGTGATGTCGGCGTCGATCGGCTTACCTTGGCGAGAGTGGCGCCCTCCGCCTATTGGCATCACCGTGCGACCCGCAGCCGATGCGAGCGCGAGCTGCGTCGCGAGGTTCTCCGGCGTTGAGGGGGCTAGACCCACGTGCCCTCCGGCAGTGAATCCGCGGAGAGGCCCACCTCGCCGCATCGGCTCCCCAGCGGCAAGACCTTGGCGGGATTCATCCGACCGTCGGGGTCGATTGCGTCACGCGCACGGGCCTGTGCGTCGAGGTCGGCCGCCGTGAACGTGAGTGGCATGAAATCGCGCTTTTCGAGGCCAACGCCATGCTCGCCGGTCAGGACGCCGCCGACGGCGACGCACGCCTCGATGATCTGTTTGCCCGCCGCGTGAACGCGCTCCACCTGTTCCGGATCGCGGCGGTCGAAGGCAATCAGGGGATGGAGATTTCCGTCACCAGCATGAAAGACGTTCATGATCGAAAGGTCCTGGGTGGCGGCGATCTCACGTATTCGTCCGAGAATCTCCACCAGTCGCGTTCGCGGCACCACGCAGTCGTGGAGGTAGTAGTTCGGCGCGATACGCGCGACGGCGCCGAAGGCCGACTTGCGGGCCTTCCAAAGCAGCGCCCGCTCAGTTTCGTCGGCGGCCACGCGCACGGTCCCGACACCGTGGGCCCGTGCGACCTCGGCGACCACGCGGGCCTGATGCGCCACGGCGGCCTCAGTCCCGTCCACCTCGACCAACAGGACGGCCGCCGCGTGGACCGGAAGGTCCGCATGCACGAACTCCTCGACGGCTTGGACCATCATCTGGTCCATCATCTCGAGCGCCGCCGGGATGACCCCCTCAGCGACAATTGCCCCACAACATGCCCCCGCGTCCTCATGCCGGGCGAAGTCGAGAAGAATGGTCCGGACCGCGGGAGCGTTCCGGGTGAGGCGAACGCAGATCTTGGTCGCGATACCAAGGGTGCCTTCGCTGCCCACCATAAACCCACGCAGATCGAGGCCCGCAGGATCCGGGGCAAGGCCGCCGAGGTTCACGATCTCACCGTCGGGAAGTGCCCATTCAAGGCCGATCACGTGCTGGACCGTGACACCTGAGGCGAGGCAATGCGGCCCACCAGCGTTCGTCGCGATGTTCCCGCCGATCGAGCACGCCGCCTGACTGGACGGGTCCGGGGCGTAGTGCAGGCCGAGGTGCTTCACGGCGTTTGTGATGTCCAGGTTCAACACGCCGGGCTCCACCCACGCACACGGAACCTCGGCGTCGATGTCGATAATCCGCGCCATACGAGCGACCGAGATCACGACGGCGTCCTCAAGCGGGATCGCACCTCCCGCGAGCCCTGTTCCAGACCCGCGCGGGACGACATCCAGGCCGAGCTCGTCAGCGAGTCGAAGGCAGGCGGAGACCTCCGCCGTCGTTCCCGGCAGGAGCACAAGGCCGCACGCGCCGCCGACGGTTGATCCATCTCGCGAGTAAATGGTCCGTTCCAGCGAGGAATCCAGGACATGTTCGTCGCCCAGGAGGGCTCGGAATTGGGTGGCGGCGTCCACGCCCTCAGCTTGCCACATCGGTTGAGCTACGACGTGGCGGCCTCACCCGCATCGATTGCCTCGATCACGGCCCCACCTTGGGCCAACGTCACGTTCGGTTGTGCGCCGAGCCACCGTGAGACCGTCATGACCCGCGGGACGTCCTCGACCGCGATCGACGGATACGCATGCGGCAAGCGGATCACCTCCACACACCGAGGAGTTCCGGCGACCAGCGCGAGCGGTCCGACCAGCGCGGCCATACAGACGTCCGCCAAGGCCTCGTCGCTTATGGGCCACCAACGGTCGTCCGGGCTTGCTCGACAGTAGACCTCGCAGGCGAGGAGTGTGAACCCCGACGGGATGAGCGCCGGGCTCCAGTTGTTGACAATCGCCACGCGGGCGAACGGCACGTCCGGGTCATCGACCTGAATCCACACCTCGTCAGTCAACGGATCCCGATCGACCAGCAGGTAGACGATGGCGACGGCCCGCATGGCCGGTTGGTACGACCGGTCGATAGGCCCGTTGGCAAGGCTCGCCCCTTGCGCCCCCGGGATCGCGCAGATCAGACGGCTCGCCCGGAGGGTTGCACCCCCGACACTCACCGCCACCTCCGTCATCTCCGCGGCGATCCGGTTCGCTAGCTCGCCAAGGCGGAGCGTGCCGCCCCTCGCGACGAACGCCGCCGCCATCGCGTCCATCAGTTGTCCGATTCCGTGACGGGGGTACCAAAATCCATCCGGCGCGGATTGGCCGATGAGCAGCTTCTCGACCCGCCCAGCGGAGATCGACTCAAGGGCCATCCCATCCACTTTTTCGAGATAGCCTCGGACGAACTCGTCGCGCGCCGCCGCGCCAATCGACGCCTCCAGGTACTGGCCGCCGTCGCGGACGGCAGTGGCACTCACAGGCGACGCGCTCGCCTGGTCGAGGTAGCGCCCTGGCCTGACATGGCCGTTCAGGACGCACGCGGCGGGACGGTTCACCCAGAGGAGGTCGTCACCAATGAGCGCCTCCAGCCACGCTTTGCGCGCCTCATTCCGGACGAACAGCATGTGACCGCCGATGTCGTAGGCGAGGCCCTGACGCCGCCGGGTGGTGCAGAGCCCGCCGACATGCTCGGCGCCGTCAATCAGGGTGACCTCTGCGCCCCGCGATGCGAGGGACAGCGCGGCGGCAAGGCCAGCCGGGCCGGCACCGAGAACGATTGCGTCTGACATCACAGCTGTGGGTCGACGGGGTCGACGTCCAGGAGTAGCGCGGCGCACCGTTCATCGGTCGCCTCGGGGTAGCGGACGTGCGTTGTCGCGACGGTGAGGAGCACGAGACACCTTCTACGGGGCGGGCGCCGAAAAGTCGAGCGGCGAAGGCGGGGCGTTGCGCAACGTAACGCCACCCCGAGGGCCGCGCCCGTCAAGTTCCGAGGACTGTTTGCCGAGGAGAGGGCGATCTCTTGCGCGCCGATTCGGATCGGTGCGCTGACCGCTTTCCGCAATGACGCTGATGAACCGCCACCCCATCTCCCACACAGGTCGCGTGACCCGTTTCGAAGGCCGCTCCCGGTGAGGCTCCGCGGCCTGAGCTATTTCGCGGCAAGCGCCGCCGCGTTCGCAAGCGTCCGCGCTGTGCAGTCGCGACGTGAGGGGCCCGCCGAGATCGTGTGGGAGGAGCTGCCCAACGTCGTGGATGCGTCGTTACTGGATCTCCCGGCACCGAATGCACTCCATCCCGTCGAGGGGCCGGTCACTGAGGCGGATGACGCTTCTCTTCCGGACCTCGGGGGCGATGAGGAACCCGCCGAGTTCCAATTCGAGGAGGATGCTCCCGCACGCGTACCGGTGCTGCGTCTGCTTCGTCGGCTGCTCATCGTGGTTCTTGGGATCATCCTCATCGGCCTTCTTGGAATGTGGGTACTGACGCCCGCGGGCCGCAAGGCCAGCCTTTTCTCATCGGCTGAACCGTCGGCGCCGGTTGAGGTTGCCCTCCTGGCCGGGTCCGGAGCACGAGCGTCGCACCCCGACTTGGCCTCGGCTTGGGAGGGCGCACTCCGTTCTGCGGGCCTTTCCTACCGATGGGTTCAGGCATCGGACGTCGTTGGCGTTCCCGCTGCTGCGCTCGCCCAGCGCCACCCCCTCATGATCGTGCCTGACGCGCTTGCGGATACGATTTCGGCGCCGCTGGCCAGTCGCGTGAATCAGTTCGTCCGCGCTGGTGGTCAACTGGTCGTCGTTTCCGATGCCGGGCGGCTTCCTGAGATCACCGGCATCAGGACCAACGGTCGGGGGCAAGGAACACGCGCGGCGAAGGTGACATTTGCAAGTCTTGCCAGCGCCAAGTGGTGGGGAATTTCGTCCAAGAACCTCTCGACGACGGGAGACCTCAGCGGCCCGGGGCAGCGCGCCACTCGCTACAAAATCGGCCCAGCCCGCGGCGTCGGAACGGGCCTAACCGTCATTGCCGCCGACCACGGGACTCCCATTATTTCCCTCAACCACCTTGGTCGCGGGACGGGCATCTTCATCAATCTGCCGCTCGGTCGGCTGGCAGTGCAGCGAGACGACCTACCGCTTCGAACGACGCTGAGCGCGGTGACGAGCCGTTTTGCCCAACTGCCACGACTTGTTCCAACTCCACGTGGTGTCGGGGGGCTCGTCATCGACACCCGCCCGATATCCGCCGAACGTCGCCGAGAAATGGTCGCCGCTCGGCGGTCGCCATTGCAGCTGCGCAACTGGTTAGCGAGCACCGCACGGTACGCCGCCGCGTCACGCACAATTCAGCGCGTTCCCGGTCGGATCGCCGACCTTGATGTATCGAATGGACGTCAGCGGGGCGCACTCCGGGGGGCGCTCGCCAGTTTTCGGGGTGACGCGAAACGGCTCGCGGCGCGCGGTGATTTGACCCTGCGCCCCATGAGCGCGTATGCGACCTTCCTTGTCCGCTTCGCGAAGACCCGCATGAGTGCACGGCGCGACGGGCGCCAACTCAAGGTCGTCCTCGATAACGCCGAGGGGCTTCGAGAGATTGCGTTTTCATTGCCACGGGCGATGACCGGTGGACTCGGTCCCGTCCCTGCGGGCACACGCCGCCACGTCGGGACTGACGGGCAGGACGTCTACGTCGCTACTGGCGACCCTCGGCATCTTGAACTTCACTTCTCGTTGGCTACGGCCAGCAAGTCTCCGTGAGCCAGATCACCTACGGGCTGGGACTACCAATGCGTTTCCTCTTCGAGGAAATCCTGACCGTGCGCCGCACCGACCTCGATCTCGCGGGCGAAGGGCACCGGTCCGCGGTGCGACTCCAGCGATACGCCCCAGAAGTACTCCTCAAGTCCGGGTGCGCTGATGATGACACTGACTGCTCCCGTCGGCCCTGCTACCCAACGGTGGGCAGTCCCTGCCGGAACGCTGACCACCTCACCAGCACCGACGTCGACTTCGTTCCCACCTGTGAAGAACCTGTAGCTGCCCTCCAGTACGACGAACGTTTCCGCGCCATGCGGATGGACATGAAGTGCGGGACCACGATTCGGAAGGTGCGTTGCGTGAAGCACGCAGTAGGCGCCGCCGGTATCGACGGTGGCCACCCGCACCGAGAGCGTCGCGCCGTGGAAGTCAAACGGCTGATCCTTTGGAGCGGGCGTCGGAGGGAGGGCGCTCATTGATGCATCGATCACGTGGCCGCCCTGCGTGGGCCTGGGCCGAATTCAACGAAGCGCACGATTACTCGTTGGCGGCGCCCACGTTGGTCGCCTCAGGAACCTCGACCAGGCTGCCCGTTGTGACGTCGTAGACGTAGCCATAGATCGGGATCCGCTTCGGCACCAGTGGGTGGTTGCGAATGCGCCGGACATCCTCGACGACACTATTCTCGCGGTGCGCGATCGTGAGCCAGTCGATGTACTTGCCCTCGTCAGATCCTGGGGTGGTGCCGACGTCGTGGAAACCCTCGGCACCGAGCGCCGCCGTTTCGAGGCTGCTCGAGAGCAGGCCACGCATGACCTCGTCGGTGAAGAACTCCATGCCGCAGTCGCTGTGATGAATGACGAACCATTCGCGGGTGCCGAGGAGTTTGTACGAGATGACGAGCGAGCGGATCGCGTCGTCGCTGGCACGGCCTCCGGCGTTACGAATGACGTGCGCATCGCCCTCCGCGAGTCCGGCGTACTTGGCCGGGTCGAGACGCGCGTCCATGCAGGTAAGGATGGCAAAGTGTCTTCCGGGGGGCATGGGGAGCGTTCCCAAGTCACCGAATGCCGACGCGTACGTCTTGTTGGCGGCGAGCACTTCATCCGAGATCTTGCTCATACTCTAGTCTCCAAGTTGCTGTGGTTGAGCTGATCGCGGCAGGGTAGAGAGGGCTGCGGTGCCTCCAGCGCGTCGCGCACGGCCAAGCGCCGATGCACC
>JAYTQG010000081.1:0-2123 GCA_043746815.1 Thermoleophilia bacterium
ACCGGTCGAGCGCCGCAGCACGCGGTCCTTGTCGTCGCCGTAGGTCGTCGTCCGAAACCAGGTCGCACCATCATCCTCGTAGGCGTCACCACTCGCGACAAGCGCCTCAACCGCGGCGGGTACGCGGCCACTTGCGTGCAGGTCGGTCTCGGAGAAGAAGTGATCGAACCGGACACGGAAGCGCGCCAAGTCCGACCGGATGCCGTTCAGCATTAGCTCGCCCGCACGAACGGCGAAGGATTCGATGGTGGTCTCGGCCGCGGGGTCCATCGCGTCCCCCACCTCACCCCGCATCGCTGCTGCGATATCGGCGACATAGGCGCCGTGGTACCCGTCCTCGGGGATCGGCGTGTCCTTACCGAGCAGCTGACCGTACGCCGCCGCGACCGAGGCTCCGAAAAGGCTCATCTGACGGCCGTAGTCGTTCGAGTAGTACTCGCGTGTCACCCGTTGGCCCGCGAACTCCAAGATGCGGCAGAGGCTGTCGCCATACGCGGCTCCGCGCGCGTGGCCGGTGTGCGGGGGACCGGTTGGGTTGACGGAGACGAACTCCACGAGGAAGCGCTGGCCGCTTCCCTCAGCGCTCGCGCCGAAGCGGCTCCCTGCCTGACGAATGGTCTGCAGAGTGGCGGCGAACCACTGCGGGTGAAGACGCAGGTTGAGAAATCCCGGACCCGCGATTTCGATCCCGGCAACGGCATCGCCGACGGCGACGTCCGCCTGCAGCCGTTCCAACAGTTCGGCGGCAACCTCCCGCGGATTTCGCTTGGCCGCCTTCGCCAATGCCATCGCAACGGGGCTCGCAAGGTCACCATGGTCCGCGTTTGCGGGGCGACTGAGCTCGATGCCCGCAGGGACGGTGCCAATCTCACCCGCGATGACCCTGACTCGCTCGGAGAGGGTCGCGATCGGGTCGGCGGGCTGCGTCACCGGGCGATGATACGCACCCTCAGTGTGCGTAGGGGTGTCCAGCGATCGCCGCGAGGGCGCGGTACAGCTGCTCGGCGAGGACCGCGCGTGCGAGCTGGTGCGGCAGCGTCAGCGGCGAGAGCGACATCCGCTCGTCGGCCTGGGCCAGAAGATCGGGAGCAAGGCCGCTGGCGCCGCCGATCAGGAAGACGGTCGGGCCGGGTTGCTCAAGGCGCCGCTCCAGCCACTTCGCGAGGGCCTCGCTGGATGCGGGGACGCGCCCCGCGGGGTCCATTGCGACGAGGTAGGCACCGTCGGGAAGCCGACCTCGGATGCGGTCCGCCTCACGGCGAGCGACTTGGTCGAGGCCATGTTGCAGCGGTTCGGCAGCGACCTCGTCGACGCGGAGGCCGACGCGCTCGTTGATTCGGTCCTCGTATCGGGAGGCGACCGCGGCGTGCGGCTCCTTGATCTTTCCGACAGCGATGAAGTGCACCCTGGCACGTCGCTGCGATCCGGTCTCACCCATCGGCGAGTTTCAGGAAGTGGTTCGTATTCAACCGAGGCGCTCGGCCTCGCGCTCAAGGCTGCGTTCCAATCGTTCGGCTTCTTCTCTCACCATGGCGATGTGCTGATCAACCTCGTTCGGATAGTCCGAGTAGTAGCCAATTGCCAGACGGACGCGTTCGATCGGGATACCAATCCCTTCTGAGAGCGCATCGATGGGGGCCTCGCCACTGGTCGTAGCGGTCTTGGCTGCGATGACGATCTCCCACACGTCCGGCCCGCCGATCAGAACGGCCCGACGGCCTGCTGGTCCGTCACGGAAGAAGATTCCAGGGTGGCGCTCTAAGCGCACTGCCTCGTCGATGTCGCGCTGCGCGCTTCGGTCGGTTGGTTTCACCGCTGCTGCGTCCGCGCTTCCGGAGTGCGGTGAGCTAGGCACCGAGCGGCCAGCGAATTTGGATCACGAGCTCCACGTGGTCGCGCTTTTCCATCAGGTCCACAACCACGTCGACCGGATCAACCACCACCGTCGGCGTATGCCATTCGTCGTAGGCAAGCTCAATCTCGCCCCGCTCGAATTGGTCGGCCAATGACCTCAGCCGATTCGCCACGAGCGAGTGGGTTGCCGTCTCGGTGAGGTCAAACACATGCTTTGTCACGGGTGCCTCGTCTCCGGTGGGAAGGGCATACTGAGGATCGCAAATCGG
>JAYTQG010000082.1:0-2123 GCA_043746815.1 Thermoleophilia bacterium
TGTTGGCGTCGCAAACGGTACCGATGCCCTTGTGATTGCCCTTCAGGCACTGGATGTGGGCGTGGGCGACGAGGTCATTACGACCCCGTACACCTTCTATGCCACGGCTGAAGCGATCGCGCGCATCGGGGCGGTTCCCGTTTTTGTGGACATCGACCCGGCGACGTACTGCATTGACCCGGCGAAGATCTCCGAGCGGATCGGTCCGAAAACCAAGGCCATCATCCCGGTCCACATCTTCGGCTACCCCGCTGACATGGAGGCCATCTGCGCGCTCGCCGCCGAGCATGGACTCGCGGTGATCGAGGACTGTGCCCAGGCCTTTGGCGCGACGATCAATGGTCAGGAAATTGGAACCTTTGGCGACATCGGGACGTTCAGCTTCTTCCCGACCAAAAACTTTCCCGGGATTGGCGACGGTGGCTTCGTGACCTGTCGCGACGATGCGTTGGCCGCGCGCGTTAAACGCCTGCGCTTCCACGGTTCCGAGGACAAGGTGACCTTTACCGAGGTCGGCTACAACTCGCGCCTTGATGACCTCCAGGCCGCCGCGATTCGGGTCTTCTACCCGCACGTGGACCGGTGGAACGAACAACGGCGCCAGGCTGCCGCGTGGTACGCCGACGCGGGCCTGGGCGAGTTCATGACCCTTCCGGCAACCGCCAACCACACCGCGCACATCTACCACCTCTACATGGCTCGCCACGAGGCACGCGAGGATATCCGCGCTGCGCTCTCCGCCGAGAAGATCGGGGCAGCGGTCTACTACGGCATTCCGATGCACCGCCAGCCCGTGTTCGCGCATCTCGGCTACTCCGATGGGGACCTTCCGGTCGCGGAACTCTCAGCTTCGACTGGCCTCGCCATGCCGATGCACCCGCATCTGACCCGTGGGGACGTCGAGCAGGTTGTCACCGTCGTTCGGAACGCTCTCGCATAGCCCCGTTGCCCAGCCGCTGCGGATCTGGATTGACCTCACCAACTCGCCGCATGTAGTGATTTTCCATCCGCTGATCGAGCGGATGCGGGCCCGCGGGCACGAGGTGACGCTGACCTCGCGTGACTTCGCCCAGACCCTTGGCCTGCTGGAGCGCTACGGGCAGGTCCATCAGGTATTTGGAGCGCACGCCGGAGCGGGGCGCTGGCCAAAGGCGAAGGCGGCCCTCAGTCGGACGGCCGCACTCACCCGCTTCGCACGCTCGGAGCGGTTTGACCTCGCGATCGCCCATGGCAGCACTGACCAGCCGCCCGCCGCCCGGGCCGCTGGGACTCCCCAGGTCACGATGTTCGACTACGAGTTCGCCAACACGATGCACCACACCAATGGCCGCTTCGCCTCGCGCGTTCTTGTGCCAAGGGCGATTCCCGAATCGGCGCTCGCGAAGTTCGGGATGCGGCCCCCGAAGTTGGTTCGCTACCCCGGCATCAAAGAGGAGTACTACCTCGCCGATCATCAGAGCGATCCGACGGTGCTCGGCGAGCTCGGCCTCGATCCGACACGGGTGATCGCCGTCGTACGGCCACCGCCTGAGGTGACGCTCTACCACCGAGGCCGTTCAACCGAGACCTTTGCCGCAACCCTGGAACGCCTCGCCGACGCACACGAATCCGTCCAGACCGTTCTCCTCCCACGCACTGAGGACCAACGTCGCGCAGCGGTGGGGCGTCCGGTGATTGTTCCCGAGCGCGCCATTGACGGACCGTCCCTGATCGCTCAAAGTGACCTCGTGATCAGTGCGGGGGGAACGATGAACCGCGAAGCCGCCGCACTCGGGGTTCCTGCGTATACGCCATTTGCGGGTACACTCGGGGCCGTCGACCGAATGCTCATCACCGATGGGCGCCTACGTCGGCTGGACGACCCGGCGGATGTTCAGCTTGTCAAGCGAGTACCTGGAGCAGCGCCACCGTTGCGCGATCCGGAGGTACTCATCGATTTGATGCTGGAGGTACGTGCGTAATGGATGAGATCACCCGGCCCGTCCCGCTCGGCGGTTGGCGAAGCGCCTTCCACCGCCCAGGCCAGATCGCCGTCGACGCCGCGCTCGTATCGCTCGCCTACTGGTTGGCGTTCCTCTTCCGCTTCGACGGTGACACTCCCGCCCGCTACCAGCATCTGTTCG
>JAYTQG010000083.1:0-2123 GCA_043746815.1 Thermoleophilia bacterium
GGAAGCACGCGCTTAAGGGTTTCCTCGTCGAGCTCACGCCGGCAGCGGCCGTCGCCATGGGGCGAAAGACTGAGGTCGTCACCATCGAGAAGGATGGGATGGCGAGCGTTCATGCCACGCAGACTCCCGTCGGCTCGTGGGGGCAGGACCGCGTCGACCAACGCAGCCTCCCGCTCGACAACTCGTACGCGTACAGCGACACCGCGCCCAACGTCCACGCCTACATCATCGACACCGGGATTCTGCCCTCGCACTCGGAGTTTGCCGGGCGACTCGGCGTCGGCGTGAGCTACATCCTGGACGGTCGCGGGACGACCGATTGCTGGGGACATGGTTCGCACGTGGCCGGCACCGTGGGCGGCACGACCTACGGCCTCGCCAAACGAGTCACATTGCACCCGGTGCGCGTGTTCGGGTGCAGCGGCACCAGCCCCTGGTCGGTTACCATCTCCGGTATCGACTGGGTTGCGGCGAACGCGATCAAGCCTGCGGTCGCGAACATGAGCTTCGGCGGAAGCGCCCTCAGCGCCGTCGATGTGGCTGTGAGCAATCTCATCGCCGCGGGCTTAGTAGCGGTTGTCAGCGCGGGGAACAACGACGGCGATGCCTGCACCCAATCACCGGCGCGGGTGCCAGCGGCAATCACTGTCAGCAGCAGCAACATCGCCGATTTCCGCGGCGCGCTCTCCAACTTTGGCCCCTGTACCGACCTCTTCGCGCCGGGTGAGAACATCACCAGCGCCTGGATCGGCAGCCCTAACGCTACGAACACCATCAGCGGTACCTCGATGGCTGCTCCCCACGTCGCCGGAGCGGCGGCGCTTTACCTGAGCGCGAATCCGATGGCCACGCCAGCGCAGGTCGAGAGCGCACTGACGTCGAACGCCACGCCGAACGTGATCACGAACGCTGGCGCTGGCTCCCCGAACCTCTTGCTCTACACAGGATTCATGAGCAGCACCCTTCCGCCCGTGACCGGACGGATTGCCTTCATGAGCAAGCGCGACGGAAACCCGGAGATCTACACCATGAACGCGAACGGGAGCTCTCAAACCAAGGTCACCTTCAATTCAGTGGCCGATGATCGCCCGGCCTGGTCGCCCGATGGAAGCAGGATCGCGTTCGAGACCAAGCGAAGCAAGAAGTTGAAGTTCGACATCTACGTCATGAACGTGAATGGAAGCGGACAGACAGCACTCACGAAGCACACGGGGAACGACCAGGCCCCGACGTGGTCACCCGACGGGAGTAAGATCGCCTTTGTGAGCGATCGTGACGGCAACGCGGAGATCTATGTCATGAACGCGAACGGCACCGGGCAAACCCGGCTGACCACCACGGCCGCCTACGAAGCCAACCCTGCCTGGTCGCCCGACGGGACTCGGATAGCGTACATGAGTGGCGGGGAGATCTACCTCATGGACGTCGCGACAGGTGCCCTAACGAGACTGACATCCAATGGGATGTTCAATGACGACCCAGCCTGGTCACCCGACGGGAGCAGGATCGCATTCCAGAGCTACGTCGGCCCCGGCCCCTTCGTCAACGCGGAGATCTTCGTGATGAACGCGGACGGGAGCGGGGTGCAGAGGCTGACGAACGATCCGGCGTACGATTTTGGCCCGACCTGGTCGCCCGACGGCGCCCGGATCGCGTTCGCGAGCGACCGGGCCGGCGTCAACAACCAAGAGATCTACATGGTGAGCGCGAGCGGGACTGCCCTAACGAGGCTCACCACCAGTCCACCAGTGGACGCCTTCCCCTCATGGGCACGGTAGCGTCGGAAGCGTTCCCGAGCAGCAAGCACGTGCGGTGTAGGCACACTCGATCCGCACTGGCAACCTGAAATTTGACAGGAGGGACATCATGAAGCGCCTTCGCCTTGCACTTTGCCCGTGGGTGGTTGTCGGGCTCGCCGCCGTTGCGTGCGGCGACGCAGCAGACCCATTCTCGGCACCTCGCGCCTCGCCCACAGCGGTTGGCTCCGTCGAGTCGGAGGTCTTCGGGGCCACTGCGACCGGCGGAAAGATCATCGTCTCACGGCTCGATTCCGTGGGCGGCGACTACAACATTTTCAGGGTGAACGCGGCGGATGGGAGCGGACTCAAGAAGCTCACCAAGCA
>JAYTQG010000084.1:0-4657 GCA_043746815.1 Thermoleophilia bacterium
AGAGCGACGATCAGGAGTGGCTTCATCGTTCCTCCGTTGGGGTAGGTTCAGCGTAGTGCCGAACGCGACCGAAGGCCAGATCCGAAACGGCTCAGCCGCCGCGCGATGGTTGCTCCTCGCGACCATCCTCGGCTCCGGGATGGCCTTTTTGGACGGCACGGTCGTCAACATCGCGCTTCCAGCCATCGAACGCGACCTCGGAGGCGGCCTCACGGGGCAGCAGTGGACTGTTAATGCGTACGTCCTGACCCTCGGGGGGCTGATCCTGCTGGGCGGCTCGCTCGGCGATCGCCTGGGCCGCAAGCGCATCTTCATGATCGGCGTCGCATGGTTCGCCGTGGCGTCAGCCATCTGTGCGGCCGCCCCAACGATCCAGACACTGGCCGTGGCTCGCGCGTTCCAGGGCGTTGGCGCGGCCCTGCTCATCCCGGGAAGCCTCGCGATCATCCAGGCCAGCGTCCACCCGGACGATCGCGGGGCGATGATTGGCACCTGGTCCGGCCTTGCAGGAGTAACGGCCGCAATCGGACCGTTCGTCGGTGGGTACTTCGTGGAGGCCGTCTCATGGCGGCTGATCTTCCTGATGAACCTCCCGCTCGCCGCGATTGTCCTTTGGGTCAGTCGCCGGCACGTCCCCGAATCATTCGAACCATCCGCACAGAAGCGACCCCTCGACATCGTTGGGGCGGCGTTGTCGGTGGGCGGACTCGCCGGAACAACGTTCGGGATGGTGGAAGCGGGCCGCGTCGGATGGACCGGGCCGACAAGTGCGATCCCACTGGCGGCAGGGGTCGCGCTCCTTGCTGCATTTCTCGTCTGGGAACGCGGACGATCGAGTGCACTGGTGCCACTCGGGATGTTCCGCTCGCGCCCGTTTACCGGGGCAAACCTCGTGACGTTCCTTGTCTATGGGGCACTTTCCGCGTCACTGTTTCTCCTCCCGATTCACCTCCAATCGGTCTCCGGCTACTCGCCGATTCAAGCGGGCCTGGCGCTTGCGCCGCTGACCGTCCTGATGCTGCTGTTGTCGTCACGCGCGGGGGCATTGGCGCAACGGATCGGGCCGCGAGTCCCGATGACGGTCGGCCCGCTGCTGTGTGCCGGGGCCCTCGTGGCACTGGCCGATGTAGGACGCCCCGCGCCGTACCTCACCGCCTTGGCACCCGGTATGGCGCTCTTCGGTCTCGGCCTTTCGTTGACGGTCGCGCCGCTGACGGCAACAGTCCTTGCCGCCACTGAGGCCGGGCGTGAGGGAATCGCCTCTGCAATCAACAACGCCGTCTCGGGAATCGCTGGCCTCATCGCAGTGGCCATCATTCCGGCAGCAGCCGGCTTCCACGCAGGGATGCAGATGAGCGCGGGCCTCCTTGTTTTCGGTGGACTCATCGCCGCGCTGATGATTCCATCACGACCGCTTACCTAGCGGTTACGCGTACCTGTCTGTCGGCGTTACATGGCGTTCCTACCGTGATGTTCGTCCGGGCCGTTCGGCCCACACAACGACGAGGAGATCACGATGCGCCTTCGCACAACCCTCACGACAACGCTCGCAGTCCTGGCCATCGGTGCAACCGGTGCAGTCGCCGCCGACACCGCTGATGACAACGCCAACCTGCTTCGCGGCACACGCGGCGCTGACCTCATCTCGGGTCTTGCCGGTGGCGACACGATCTTCGGCAACTTCGGTGCCGACACACTCCGCGGCGACGCGGGCGCCGACTTCATCTCCGGAGGATTCGGCCCCGACACACTCTTCGGTGGCACCGAGGACGATCAACTCCATGGCGGCTACGGCGTCGACAACCTCTTCGGGCAGGCCGGAAACGACACACTCGCTGGCGGACCGCAGGCCGACCTCCTGATGGGAGGAAGCGGCGACGACCGTCTGCTTGGTGGACGTGGCAACGACACGATCTACGCCGGACCGGGGACTGACCTCGTGCTGGCCGGACCGGGATCGGACGTCATTGTTGCCCGGGCAAACGACAATCAGGTCGATCAGATCTTCTGTGGCCAGGGCGACGACACCGTCTATCTGCGCGGTGAGGACAAGGCCGACGCCTCCTGCGAGCATGTCAACGTCGCCGCGGCGACTGATGTCGAGCCCGCCGACGAGGAGACTCCGGCCGCACGTCTCGCGCCCGTTGGTGATCAGGCGTCAGCGAGCGACGATGACGACGAGCCGCGCACCGTCATCATCATTCGACCCGGCCGTCGACACCGGTAGTACCTGCGGCATTGGCTGGTTGGTGACGACTGAGGTCACTAACCAGCCAGCCTGCGTTGTCCGGATAGACCAAATTACGTCACGGTTACACATCCAAAGGTCCCCGCCATGCAATCCTCAGTTCAGATGCGACGCACCTACCGATACGCCGTGGCGATTTGCGCGGTTGCCGCCCTCACGCAGGGAGCAGCTGTCGCGCTGCCAGTCGCTGCCCACCGCCCGCAACATGCACCCGAGCTCGCAGCCCGTTCAAGCGTCGAAAAGGGCATTGTCCAGACGGTCGGTCGCAACGGCATTCGGCTTCGTGCCCTTGATGGCAGTGAGCAGTGGATCGTCCTTGCGGCGCGCGTGAGCGTTCGTGTCAACGATCTTCCCTCGCCGCTAAGCGACGTTCGCCGGGGCTTTGTGGCCGAGGTCTCCTTTGGCCCACGCGGGAAAGGGCTGAGCGTCTCGGCGTACGGAACCGTTCCGCTCACCGTCGAGCGGGGAATGGTCGAGTTGGCAACGGCGACCTCGCTCTCGATTCGCACGCAGCAGGCCCGGCTGATCCTCGTAAACATCGGTCCGACGACGCAGGTAAGCGTCAACGGCGCACCAGCCTCGCTCACGCAAATCGTCCCTGGAACACGGGTTGCCGTTGGACACCGGGGCGCTGCGCCCGCGGAACGCATTCGAGCAGTCGTCCCACCGACACCTCCGGCCGCACCAACCGTGACCGATCGAGGACGCGTGACAGCGATCGATGACGCGGGGTTGACGATTCGACGCGGGCGCGACGGCGCAGTGATCCTGATCGCGATTGACGGTGCCACCCAAGTTGAGGGCGGAACCCTCGGTGGCGTGACGCCCGGAACGCGTGTCGCAATTCGCCACGCCGAAGGCGGACCCGCCAAACTGATAACGATCCTCCAAGGCACCGGCTCACCGTGAGCCGCGGAACCGTCCTGATCGTTGAGGACGAAGCGGCAATCGCCTCCATGATCGTTCCGTACCTGGAGCGGGACGGATATGAGGTCGAATGGACCCGCTCCGGCGAAGACGGTGTCCTCATGGCCCAGCGCATCAGCCCGGTCGCGGTGATCCTGGACCTCGGGCTGCCGGACATCGACGGCTTTGAGGTCTGTCGGCGAATCCGCAGCCGCTCGGGCGTGCCGATCGTCATCCTCACGGCCCGTGACGACGAGCCGGACCGCATCGCAGGCCTCGAAATCGGCGCGGACGACTATGTGCCAAAGCCCTTCTCACCGCGGGAACTGGTCGCGCGGATCAACGCAATTTTGCGACGGATGGAGCGTGCGAAAGACCAGCCGATCCTTGCCCTGGGTGACATTGAGGTGCGCACTGATGCCCGAGAGGTTCGCGTCGGTGGCGAGCCGGTCATTTTGCGCGGCAAGGAGTTCGACCTCCTGTGTTACCTCGTCGAAAACCGCGGGGTGGTCGTATCTCGCGAGCGGCTGCTGGAGCAGGTCTGGGGGATGACCTTCGCCGGGGGCACTCGCACCGTCGACATGCACGTCGCCCAAGTACGACGGAAGCTGGACCGCCCGGCCATGATCGAGACGGTGCGCGGGTATGGCTACAAGGCAACCGCGCCGTGACCTCCTGGCGCCAGGCATCACTTCGCTGGCGCCTCTTTCTCGCAATCGCTTCCGCAATCGTCGCGAGCCTCGCCGCGGCGCTCGGCATCGCCGCTGTCCTTGTAAACCGCTCCGTCCAGCGCGAGGCGATTGCGTCCCTCGGACGTCAAGCTGAACTGGTCGCACGACAGCCTGCGCAACCGGCGGACGACCTCGGTCAGATCATTCAGGCAAATGGCGAGGTACTCGCCCGAGTCAGCCGCCAAGCGGCCGCACTCCTGCTGCCAGACGCGACGCGCGCGAACGTCGCGGCTGGAAGACCAGCCCAGGGGACCGTGCGGGTGCGGGGCCGGGATCTCTGGTTCGCTGCACGAGCTGCTGGGCGGGAAACCGTCGTCCTCCTGCGTCCCGCGCGCGTGAGCTGGCCGCTCTGGCCGACGGTGTTTACGGCTGGCGGCGCCGGGGTCGTCCTTGCTGGGCTCCTTGCGTTCCTCATGTCGCGCGGCATCGCCCGCCCGGTCCGGCGTGTCGCCGAAGCGTCGCGAGCCCTGGCGACCGGAGAGCGACCAGATCACGTGCCCCCCAGCGGACCCGCCGAGTTTCGTGCGCTGGCGAATTCCTTTAATGGGATGTCTGACGACCTCGCCCAAATGCGTCGCGCCGAGCAGTCCTTCCTCCTCTCGGTCAGCCACGAGCTGAAGACACCACTGACGGCAATTCGAGGCCACGCCGAAGCCCTTGGTGACGGGATGGTCGAACCGGACCGTGCCGCCATCGTGATCCAGCGCGAGTCGCGACGCTTGCAGCGCCTCGTGCAGGACCTCCTCGACCTGGCCCGGTTGAACGTCCGGGC
>JAYTQG010000085.1:0-2107 GCA_043746815.1 Thermoleophilia bacterium
GTCGCCCTACGCAAGCCCGTCGGCCTTTGCAATTGATCCCGCGCTGATTGACGACCCCGAGGCCCCGGTCTCGGACTCGGAGGCTCGCGCGTTCCGGGACCGGAACGCCATCTGGATCGACAGCCACATCGGCCGCTTCGGCGGTGCAAGTCTGGGCGAACAGGTCCGGGCGGAGCGGGAGTGGTCGGCGCTTCGCGCATATGCCGCGCGGCGCGGGGTGCGCGTGTTGGGCGATCTTCCGATCTACGTGGCGGACGGCGGTGTGGAGCATGCGGCGCGGCCAGAGCTGTTTCTTGATGGCCTTGTCGGCGGCGTCCCGCCAGATCTATTCACCGACGAGGGGCAGCGGTGGGGCAACCCGGTGTACGACTGGGACGCGCACGCTCGCGAGGGATACACCTGGTGGATCGCCCGGTTGCGGCGCGCGGCGGCCCTCGCGGATCGCGTTCGTTTGGATCACTTCCGCGGCTTTGCGGCGTTCTGGGCCGTCCCAAGCGACGCGACCACCGCCCGCGATGGGCACTGGCGCCAGGGCCCCGGGCGGGAGCTCTTCGACGCAGCCGGGCGGGCACTCGGAGGACTTCCATTTGTCGCGGAGGACCTTGGCATCATCACCCAAGACGTGAACACGCTGCGCGAGGAGATCGGCCTCCCCGGCATGCGGGTTGCCCAGTTTGCGTTCGACGGAAATCCTGAGAACCCGCATCTGCCCGCAAACACCCCGGCGTCGAGCGTCGCCTACACCGGAACCCACGACAACGCCACCTTGGTCAGCTGGTTCGAGAGCCTTGGCGACGATGTCCTCCCGCAGGTCGAGGCGGTCGCCCGCGACCACGGGAGTTGGGGCATCCTGGCTGCGGTATTGGCCTCACGGGCTGAGATTGCCGTCCTTCCAATGCAGGACATCCTCGGTCTCGGTGCCCGTGGGCGGATGAACACGCCGGGCACAACTGGCGGCAACTGGCAATGGCGGCTCCCGGCAGACGCACTCGACCCCGACCTGGCGGACTGCCTCGCGGGCCTCGTTAGCGCGACCCGGCGGCGTCAACCGCGCGGCGTGTCGGGCGCGTAGCTGCGACGGGCGCAGCGTTGAAGAGTTCCCCGATCCGCCATCCCGGAACGGCGTGACCAAAGAGATGCCCCTGACCGAAGTCGCACTCCAACTGACGCAGGATGTCGCGTTGCTCGGGCCGCTCGATCCCCTCGGCAAGCGTTGACAGACCCAGCCCACGGCCGATACCGATGATGGCTCGAACCAGCTCTGCGTCATCGTCTCCGTACCGCTGGATGCCAGAGACAAACGAGCGGTCGATCTTCAACTGATGGATGGGGAACCGCCGGAGGTACGCCAGTGACGAGTAGCCGGTTCCGAAGTCATCCAGGGCGATGCGGATACCCAGCTTCGAGAGACGCTGCATCACCGCCACGACCTGCTCGGTCTCGTCCATCAGGGTGGTCTCGGTCATCTCCAGGACAAGCGCTTCGCCGGGGACGCCCGCGGCTTCCAGCGCCTCGGCGACCAAGTCCACAAAGTCAGGATGTTGGATTTGACGGGCAGCGGCATTAACGCTGACGTAGAGGTCAGAGGCACGTGTCTTTCGGCGCCACTCCCCGGTCTGTCGCAGCGCTTCGAACAGGACGTACTTGCCGAGGGGAAGAATCAGTCCGCTTTCCTCGGCCGCGGGGATGAATTGGGTTGGTGAGATCAAGCCACGCGTTGGGTGATTCCAGCGCACGAGCGCCTCGAGTCCGCGCAAGCGACCAGTCGTAAGGTCCACCAAGGGTTGGTAGTGCACCACGAACTGCTCGCCCTCCACCGCCCGCTCCAGATCAGCTTTCAGCTCCAGTCGCGCCATCACTAGCTCGTGCATCGACGGTTCGAAGACGCGATACCCGCCCTTCCCCGCTTCCTTGGCGGCAAACATCGCAGCGTCGGCGTCTCGAAGGAGTTCGTCTGCCGTCCCGGTCTCCATGGAGAGCGCGATACCGACACTTGCTCGGACGATGACCTCCCGGTCGCCGACCACGAAGGCTGGCTTCAAGGCCACCGTTGTCGCTGCGGCGATTGCCCGTGCGCGGCTTGCTGTCTCGTCGTCACGGGCCACGA
>JAYTQG010000086.1:0-10786 GCA_043746815.1 Thermoleophilia bacterium
GCGATGGGCGTTGCGACACTCGTGATCTTCCTGATTATTGGTCGGGCTCCGACGGTATATGCGGGGGTCTTCCTCACCGTCGCCGTTTTGGAGATTTACGGAACCTGGGTCGGAACATGGGCCTGGAAGGCCACGATCCCCGGTCTCGGTATTCCGGATGGGAACCCGCCAAGCGGCGCAGCGAGCGGGTACGTGCTCTTCGACATCTGCGCTTTGGCGCTGGCGCCACGGTTGCTCGCGTTCGTGCGTTTGTTCCGCAGGGACCCGGTCCAGGCGGAGTCCGTCGAGGTGTGATGTCCGTTCGTGGCCTCGCTGTCGCGTTGTTTGCCGGGCTCCTGTTCGCGCCCGCCGCGAGCGCGCATGGCGGCGCAACCGCGGACCCTGACCGCTGGTGGACGGCTTGGAACGCCTCCCCTTGGCAAGCGGCGCCGGTGGGTATTGCGCTGGTCCTCTACGTGGTTCGGGCGCGCAAACTTGGGTCGCGCCTGCCAGCGTGGCGAGCAGTCTGTTTCCTGCTGGGGCTCGCAGTCGCCTTTCTGGCAATCGTTTCGCCCATCGATGCGATCGGCGAAGAAGCCCTCTTTTCGATGCACATGCTCCAGCACATTTTGCTCGGCGACCTCGCGCCGCTGCTCATGGTGCTCGGCGCAACCGGTCCGATCCTTCGCCCGGTGCTTGCCCTGCGATGGGTCCAGCGACTTCAAATCCTGATGCATCCCGTCGTCGCGCTCGCGATTTGGGTAGTGCTCTTTCTGGGTTGGCACCTTCCAGCCTTCTACGAGGCGGCCATCCGCAACGATCTCGTCCACGCCCTCGAACACGTCTCTTTTTTCACCGCCGGAGCCTTGATGTGGGGCTCGTTGATCGAGACGTTGCCCCAGCCTGAGTGGTTCAGCACAGGGATGAAGTTGGGATACGTCGGCGCCGTGCGAATTGTTCAGACCATTCTCGGAAACATCATCTGGTGGTCTGGTGCGGTGCTCTACCCGATTTACAGCGACAACGCTGCCGCTTGGGGGACGACCGCGATTCAAGATCAGGCCCTCGCAGGCACGATCATGATGAGTTACACCGGCCTCGTTACGCTCGGTGTCATCACGATTCTCTTCTTCCGGATGGCCCGCGAGAGCGAGCTGCGCCAACGTTTGATCGAGGCGGGCGTCGATCAGAAGGCGGCACGGCGCGCGGTGCGCTTCGGCCGGGCCGAGGAGCTAGCGAGTCGCCATGGAGTCGAACTTCCCGAAGCGCATCTCCGAGCCCCGGGAATCTCATAGTGACATACATGCGATAGTATGCGTATATGCCAAAGGTTCGAACAACAATCACCCTTGACGAACGAGTGCTCCGCGCGCTTCGGGTTCGCGCGGCGCGTGAGGGACGGGCAGATGGTGAGTTGATTGAAGCCGCCTTGCGCCGCGATCTTGGCTTCGACCTTCTCCAAGAGCTATGGGCTGCGAACGTCGGCGAAACCGAAGCCGAGGTGCAGACGACCGTCGCTGAGGCGCTGCGGGCGGTCCGCCTGGCTGCGAAAACGCCGGTCTGAGCGGAATGCGGGCGGTCCTCGACGTCAATGTGCTTGTCTCGGGAGCAGCGAAGGGCACCGGTAGCCCCCGTCGACTGCTGGAAGCATGGCTTGAGGGGCACTTTGAGCTCATCGTGTCGGCGCAGCTCATCGACGAGTTGACCCGGGTGCTCGCGTATCCGAAGGTCCGGCGATTGGTCAATCCATCCCAGGCCGAGCGATTGCTCGCGCTCCTCGAACGAGTTGAGCTGACCGACGACCCCGCCGACCCGCCACCGGTAGTCCCACCGGATCCCGATGACGTGTATCTCGTCGCGCTCGCTGCATCCGCGCATGCGATCCTCGTGACGGGCGACCGAGGCGTTATCTCCCTCCGGGAACAGATCCCCGTCATGACGCCGCCGGAGTTCCTGGAACTGCTGGGCTACTGACCTGTCCGCGGACGCTGCGGCACGTTAGGCGGAGCGAGTGTCCATGACCTCCCGCAGCAATGAGATCGCGTCCATCGCGGCAGGGAAGCCGTTGTAGGGAACGCTCTGGAGGATGACCTCCTCGATCTCCTGGGCGGTGAGACCGACATTGAGTGCCGAGCCAAAATGGACCCGTAGCTGCGGTCCACGGCCTGGTACGGCAAGGAGGACCGAGAGCGTCGCGATCGCGCGATCGCGGAGGGTAAGCCCGTCACGGGTGTAGATGTCGCCGTACGCGAACTCAATGATGTAGCGGCCAAGGTCCCCCAAGGCCAAGACGATCTCTTCCCCGATCGGACCATTGACCTCGACCAATCGCCGCAGCCCGCGATCGAAGCGGGTCTCTTCGTCGTCGTTCGGCGCCGGCGCCGGGTCGTCCGTCATGCTCGCCCGACGTCCGGCCCGGTTCGGGCCTACGCCCCGAGGGCGGTGAGGAGTGCCGGGGCGTAGGGCACGTTCCCGGACGCGTCGCCTTCCGGCACGCCGGTACGCAGCGTGCGGGAGAGATGATCCAGGCCCTGCTCAGTGGGGGCGACCTCGCCGCCCAAGCCCCGAACGGGGGAATCCGACGCGGCGACGCCTGCGATCCAGCCTTCCAGTCGTCCGGCCTCCTCGGTCGCGCCCATGGTGCGGTATGCGCTCAGCGCCCGCGTCTGATCCTCAAGCCAGCAGAGGCGCCCATCGGCTGCAGGGTCGCCGAGCGAGGTCGTCGCCGCCCGGATGACGCCGCCGGTGGGGGCGTACGTGAGGCCCTTCAATTGCAGCGCCTCGGGGGACGCCCCGTGCGCGGACGTCCATCCCTGCCACCATTTCTGGGTGTCGCCTGCCTTGCCGCGTTGGTCGGTGCCAAGGCCCACCGCGTCTTGCCAGCGCAGCGCAATAACGCGAACCTGGTCCTTGGCCAGGTCGAGGGTCGCGATCAAGTCGGGTCCGTCCGGGCGGATCGGGAGGTCGGTATCAAGGTCAATTGGCACGCCGGGACCGGGAAGGCGGGTGCGGCGGCCCTCGCGAATCCAGCGGGACGCATTCGTGCCAAAGCCGTAGCGCGCCGCGACACGAACGCCGACACGCGCGTTGCCCTCCATCACGCGGATCTGACGGATCAGCTCGCCCGTGTCGTGATTGGCACCCGGACCGCGGGGTCCGACGACGAGGCAGTCGGTAACGCGGACCAGACCTTGCGGACCGCGGATATCGGTCTCCACGACGAGCGTGCCCTCGACGTAGCGCTGACCAGCGGGTTCGCCGCCCTCAACCAGCACCGAAAAGTGGCCACCACGATCCGCGTCGAGCGCGGACGCAAACACTGCAGCGGCGTCAAAGCGAGGGGCGCAGAGCCACGAGAGCGTCGCGTCTGCATCGATGAGGCCTGTCGACCTGCAGTCAGAAATGAGGAGCGCCATACCGGGCGGCAGCTTAGAGCACCTGCGCGCCGACTATCGTTCCCGGGTCGTACAAAAAAGAAAACTGGAGCAAGAACCCATGAGCACCACCCAAGACAACGGAGCCACGACTGGCGTTGGCGACAACTTCACGAGCACCGCGAAGGACTATGACGCTGTGGTTCGCCACAACATCAACGGCGCTGTGCGTCTGATTGCCGCCCTGCCTGCCGGGCCGTACGACCGCGTCCTGGACGTCGGCTGCGGAACGGGCTGGTCGTCCCTTGCAATGCTGGAGCGCTTCGGATGCAAGGAACTGACGGGTGTTGACCCGGCCGCAGGGATGCTCGAGGTCTTCCGGGCCAAGGCGGATGAGCTTGACGGAGTTCGCGTGGACCTTCGCGCTGAGGACGTCATGAACATGAGCGTCCAGCCGGGTAGCTACGACGCAGTCATCTCGTCGATGGCGATGCACTGGTTTCCTGACAAGGCTGGCGCGACGGTGAAAATGGCCGAGGCCCTACGCCCCGGTGGCGTTATCGCCATCTTGTGCTCGGGGCGGGGCGGTGAGCAGGAGTTCCGCGAGGTTCTTGCCACCCTCACCGATCCGCCTGCCCCGGCGAACTGGGACGCCGCGTTTGATGCCGTCCAGCGCGACGTTGACGAGATGGAGGAGTACATCGTCGGTGCCGGTCTTGAACCGATCGACATCTGGATGGAACGGCGCCTGCGTCGCACCGATCCGGCCGCCTACCTGGAGCGGATGCGTGTTGTCGCCAGCCACATCACCGCCGACTCGCTTGACGAGGCGGGCGTCGCGTCGCTGATGACCCAGCTTGAAGCCGCCATGCGCGTCGCTTCGGGTCCGCGCGGGTTTGAATACCACTTCACCAAGCTCTACGCCGTGGCCCGCAAGCCTGAATCGGCGGTGTAGGCGAGATGGCCCGTACCCTCCTGCTCTGGGATGCCCCGAACATCGATATGACCCTCTCAGGGGTCCTCGGTCGCCGGGCCTCGACGGCCGAGCGTCCCCGTTTTGACTCGCTCGCCCGTTGGTTGGTCGACCAGGCCCGTGGTGATACGGACTCGCCCACCGTCGAGGGATGCGTCTTCATCAACGTTCCGATTGCTGAGCATGGCCCCCTGCTTGGCTGGGTGAAGGTGCTCCTGACGATGGGCTTCCGGGTGTTCGCGAAACCCCGTCAGGATGACAGCGACATCGACGATGACATGTTGGCCCACATGGCCCTGCGTGAGCCCGATCTTGGCCGTGTCATCGTCGCCTCCAACGACGCAGAGGCCTTCCGGGACGAACTCGAAGTGCTCGCCGCCCGCGGCGTGGAGTGTTCCGTACTCGGCTTCACCGAATACTCGGGTGGCTACACCGGTAGCGAGGGCATTCGGTTCATCGATCTCGAGGAGATCAATGAACTGTTCAACGGGTCGCTGCCCAACCGGGTGCGTCTCGAAGGCATCCCCGTTGGCGGGCGTTGGTTTGAACCCTCCTCGTCCTTGGACGCGCTGCTCGCAAACACGAACCGCTAACACACCATCGCGCTAGCGGTTCGTCGCCGTCCGTTTGCTGCCGCGCCGTTTACCCTCGACCTGTGCAACGTCTCTGACTGCCCCGGTCGCGGCGCTGGTCGTCAACGCCGCATAGGCCCGAAGCGCAACCGATACGTGACGCTCGCGTGCCACTGGTGTCCACGCGGCGTCACCGCGAGCGTCTTCGGCGGAGCGGCGGCGCTCCAACTCGTCAGCGTCGATGGCCAGGTGGATTGAACGTCCCGGAATATCGATCTCGATGGTGTCGCCCTCCTCCACAAGCCCGATCTCACCGCCATCGGCCGCTTCTGGCGAGACGTGGCCGATCGACAGTCCGGAGGTTCCGCCGGAAAAACGTCCGTCGGTCACGAGTGCACAGGCCTTCCCAAGGCCCATCGACTTCAGGTAGCTGGTCGGATAGAGCATCTCCTGCATACCGGGGCCACCCTTCGGTCCCTCGTAGCGAATCACGACGACGTCGCCCGGCACGATCTGCTGAGCGAGGATTTGGTCGATCGCCTGGTCCTGGCTTTCAAACACGCGCGCACGACCTGAGAACACCAGGTTGTCGGCGTCCACACCTGCCGTTTTGACAATGCAGCCGTCGCTTGCGATGTTGCCGTAGAGGACGGCCAGTCCGCCGTCGGTGCTGTACGCATGAGCGATGTCGCGGATGCAGCCCTCCGCGCGGTCCACGTCAAGCGATGGGTAGCGACGCTCCTGCGAAAAGGCCACCTGCGTCGGCACGCCGCCGGGTGCGGCTCGGTAGAACGTGTGCACGTCCTCGTCAGTTGTCTGGACGACATCCCACTTGGCGATTCCCTCGCCGAGCGTCGAGGAATGGATTGTGGGCACGTCACGGTTCAGCAGCCCACCACGGTCCAACTCGCCAAGGAGGCCCATGATTCCGCCAGCCCGGTGCACATCTTCCATGTGGTAGAACGGCGTCGCGGGGGCCACTTTGCAGATACACGGGACCCGGCGCGAGAGCCGGTCGATGTCATCCATCGTGAAGTCGATCTCGGCCTCGTGGGCCGCTGCCAGGAGATGAAGGACAGTATTCGTGGATCCGCCCATGGCGATATCGAGCGTCATGGCGTTTTCGAAGGCGGCGTGGGAGGCAATCGCTCGCGGAAGGACCGTCGGGTCGTCCTCTTCGTAGTAGCGCTTCGCCAGATCCACGATGACCTGCCCTGCGCGGCGGAAGAGTCGCTCGCGATCGGCGTGGGTGGCGAGCATTGATCCATTGCCAGGCAGCCCAAGGCCCAGGGCCTCGACAAGGCAGTTCATGGAGTTCGCCGTGAACATTCCCGAGCACGACCCGCAGGTTGGGCAGGCCGAGCGCTCGTGGGTCTCGACATCTTCGTCCGAGGCATTCGGGTCCGCCGCGATGACCATCGCGTCAACGAGATCAAGCGAGCGTTCGACACCCCCAATGCGAACCTTCCCGGCCTCCATCGGCCCACCGGAGACAAACACGGTCGGCACGTTCAGTCGCAGCGACGCCATCAGCATCCCGGGAGTGATCTTGTCGCAGTTCGAAATGCACACCAGCGCGTCTGCGCAGTGGGCATTCACCATGTACTCGACCGCGTCGGCGATCACCTCGCGCGAGGGCAGCGAATAGAGCATGCCGTCGTGTCCCATCGCGATGCCGTCGTCCACCGCGATGGTGTTGAACTCCTTCGCGACGCCACCGGCTGCGGCGATCTCGCCAGCGACGAGCTGCCCGAGGTCCTTCAGGTGCACGTGACCCGGCACGAACTGGGTAAACGAGTTCGAGATCGCGATGATCGGCTTACCGAAGTCGCCGTCCGTCATCCCCGTCGCGCGCCAAAGCGCGCGGGCACCTGCCATGTTTCGACCATGAGTGGTTGTGCGACTGCGGTACGGCGGCATGCGTCGGCTCCCGTAAATGACATCCAGTGGTTCCCTGAATCGTAGCGAGACTCAACCTTGGTCAAGGGCGACACGGGCCGTTCGTCCCGTTCCCCTTTGGTCCGCGAGCACCTAGGCTCGCCCGTCTGGTCACGTCGGCCGCTAATGTGGCCGATCTACCGCCAAGACACCCTCGAATGACTTGGAGTCACGACCTGTGAACGCACCTACCTCGCACGCCCGTCTCCTCGAATGGGTTGAGCACTGGAGAGGGATCCTCCAGCCGACCGAAGTCGTCTGGTGTGATGGTTCGGTCGCAGAGCGCGATCGCCTCAGTGGCGTCCTGGTCGATGCTGGAACGTTTGTGAAACTCTCTGAGGAGCACCCGGACAGCTACTGGGCGCGCTCTGATCCAGGCGACGTGGCGCGTGTTGAAGACCGCACCTACATCTGCTCGGAGTCCGAAGGTGACGCAGGCCCGACGAATAATTGGCGGCCCCCGGCCGAGATGCGCAAAGAGCTTGGTGCCCGCTACGCCGGTGCGATGGCTGGTCGCACCATGTACGTCGTGCCCTTCTCGATGGGTGTCCCCGGCTCGCCGATCGCACACATTGGTGTCGAGCTGACCGACTCGGCCTACGTCGTTCTCTCGATGCGCACCATGACGCGCATGGGCAAGGTCGCCCTCGACGCCCTTGGCACGGGTGGCGAGTTCGTCCCGTGTGTGCACTCCGTGGGAGCACCGCTCGCAGCTGGCCAGACGGATGTCCCGTGGCCCTGCAACGGCGAGCACAAGTACATCGTCCACTACCCCGAGACACGCGAGATTTGGAGCTACGGCTCCGGCTACGGCGGCAACGCTCTCCTCGGTAAAAAGTGCTTCGCGCTTCGTATCGCCAGCGTCATGGCGCGAGACGACGGCTGGCTGGCCGAGCACATGCTGATCCTGAAGCTGACAAACCCCGCTGGTGAGGCGAAGTACATCGCCGCCGCGTTCCCGTCCGCGTGTGGCAAGACCAACCTCGCCATGCTCGTCCCGACGATTCCCGGCTGGAAGGCCGAGACGATCGGCGATGACATCGCATGGATGAAGTTCGGTGCGGACGGACGCCTCTACGCGATCAACCCGGAGTACGGGTTCTTTGGTGTTGCGCCCGGCACCGGTTGGGACACGAACGCGAACGCGATGAAGACCCTGGCCTCGAACACCGTCTTCACGAATACGGGCTACACCCCGGAGGGTGGCGTCTGGTGGGAGGGCATGACCGCGGAGCCACCGGCCGCCCTGACCGATTGGCGAGGCAACCCGTGGACCCCCAGGTCCGAGACCCCGTCGTCGCACCCGAATGCCCGGTTCACGGCGCCAGCGTCGCAGTGCCCGTCGATCGCTCCCGAGTGGGAAGACCCGGCGGGTGTGCCGATTGACGCGATCCTCTTCGGTGGCCGTCGGGCGACGACGGTGCCATTGGTTTTTGAGGCGAACTCCTGGCAGCACGGAGTGTTCGTTGGCGCGACGATGTCATCCGAGACCACCGCAGCCGCGGCTGGCGCGGTCGGCAACGTTCGTCGCGATCCCTTCGCCATGCTGCCGTTCTGCGGCTACCACATGGGTGACTACTTCGCACACTGGTTGAAGATCGGCGCCTCGGCGGACGACGCCAAGCTTCCTCGAATCTTCTGCGTCAACTGGTTTCGCAAGTCCCCTGATGGTCGTTGGCTCTGGCCCGGATTCGGCGAGAATTCGCGGGTCCTGAAGTGGGTCTTCGAGCGGTGCGACAACGCGACGGGGGCGGACGCGACGGCGATTGGCCTGGTTCCAACCACGGGTGGTCTGGATATCGCTGGGTTGGATGTCTCGGCCGATGACCTCGCAGAGGTTCTGCGCGTCGATACCGCCGCGTGGAAGTCCGAGCTTGGCGGGATGAAGGACCACCTGGACTCCTTCGGTGACCGTCTCCCAGGCGCCCTGCGTGACGAGTTGGCAGCGCTTGAAGGCCGCCTGGGCTAGTGCTCCGGTCCGGAAGTCCTTTGTGGAATCCGGCGAGCGAGACCAAGCGAGGCTAGGACGCAGTGTCGCCTGCATATCTGGCCATATGGTGGTGACCGAGGACACCGCATCGCGATGGTCGCAGCTGCCGGAAACGCGGAGGCACTTCTGGACCGGAGCACTCTAGATGTTCAGCGCCGCCCGGACTCCTCGCGGGGTCCGGGCGAGGATCGCATAGGCGCGCGTCGAGTCGAGCGCGCAGTTTTGTGGTCGTGGCGTGCTGAGACCCTGCGAGGAAGCCGACCTGAGTCTGTCCCAACCGAGGCCCAGCGACTCGGCGAGATTCCCCGCGAGTTCATGGCGATTGACCGCGTCTGGTCCAGCGACGTTGATTACACCGGTGACGGCCTGAGGCACCAGCTCCAAGACTGCCCCCGCCAGATCGTTGACCGCAATCGGTGAGCGGATTTCGTCGGTGAAGAAGCTGATCGCGTCGGTGCTCAGCGCCTCGCGGACGAGCGCTTCTTGAGCCCCCTCATTCTTCGGTCCTCCGTAGAGCAGCGAGGTCCGAATGACGAGGGCGTCGGGATGCGCAGCCATCACGAGCCGTTCAGCATCGGCCTTCGCCTTGCCGTACGGCGTGATTGGGTTGACGGTGTCGCCTTCCCGGTAGGGGCCGGCCCCACCGTCAAAGACCACGTCGGTGGAGAGGTGAACCAGCCGCGCGCCGATCGCTGCAGCCGCCCGGGCCACGTTCTGCGCTCCGAACGTTGTGGTCTCCCAGTTGTCCTCGGCCCTGGTCGTGTAGGCCGTGTGGATGATGACCTCAGGCCGAATACGTCGAACGAGCGCGTTCACACCGTCGGGATTACGCACGTCCAACTGGACGAGCGGGCCTGCCGACGAGAAACGGGTACCAACGGCGTCGGGCGCCAGCCGCAGGAGCGCCGCGCCGAGATAGCCGTAGCCGCCGGTGACGAGGATCCCAGGCACGAGCGGATTCTATGTCGCATACCTGGGCTTCCTCGTCAGCTGGGGCCCGCTGGCTATACTCGCCGAAGCCAATTAGTGGGGCGTAGCCAAGTGGTAAGGCAGTGGGTTTTGGTCCCGCGATCGGAGGTTCGAGTCCTCCCGCCCCAGCCATTGGCCAGCGGCCAACAGACCGACGCGATGGGGGAGCATTGAGGATCGGAGCGGTGGTGCTGGCCGCGGGTCAGGGGACTCGCATGCGCTCGGCGGTGGTGAAGGTTCTTCACCCGATCGCGGGCCGTCCCCTCCTTGGATGGCCCTTGGCTGCGCTTGCGGGCGTCGATGTGGAGGATGTTGTGGTTGTCGTCGGGCGCGACGCCGACCGCGTCCAGTCAATGCTCCCAGAGGGTGTCGTCGCCGCGATCCAGGAGGACCAACTCGGCACCGGTCACGCCACCGAGGTTGGCCTCGCCTCCCTGCCAGCCAACTGCGACACGGTGATGGTCGTCTGCGGCGACACGCCCCTCATCACGACCGAGCTACTTGCCGAGGTCGTCGAACGCCACCGCGTCGCAAACGCTCACGTCACGCTCGTCAGTGCCATCCTTCCTGACGCCGGTAGCTACGGACGCATCGTCCGTCGGGGCGATCGCACGGTGGAGCGGATCGTCGAAGCCCGGGACGCCACCCCAGATCAACTGGCCGTTGGCGAGTTCAACGTCGGCCTCTACTGCTTCGACCGTGCTGCACTGGAGACGGCCCTCGCAGGGGTCACATCCAACAACAGCCAGGGTGAGCGGTACCTCACCGACGTCGTTGCAGCCGTGTCCGGCCCAGTCGTGGCGGTGGTTGCCGAGGACCCTGAGGTCAGCTTTGGCGTTAACTCGCGAGTGGATCTCGCCCAGTGCGAGGCGGTGATCCAGCGCCGCCTTCGAGAGCGCATGATGCTCGCCGGTGTCACGATGCCCGACCCCGGCGCCGTCTACCTGGACGCGGACGTGGTGGTCGGCCCCGATACCGTGCTCTGGCCGGG
>JAYTQG010000087.1:0-47532 GCA_043746815.1 Thermoleophilia bacterium
ATTCACCCGATTGGCGTGACGAACCGGAAGGGACGAAACAACGCACCGACGGCGGAACCAGGCGACTGCGGCAGTCCCTGGGCAATCGGCGGCGCGGGCGGCGGGCACGAAGCGATTCATCCGGACCTCGGCACCCTGGCCGACTTCGACGCGCTCGTTGCGACGGCGTCCCGTCACGGAGTTGAGATCGCACTGGACCTTGCGTTGCAGTGCTCACCCGACCACCCGTGGATCGCGGCCCACCCGGAGTGGTTCGAGCGTCGCCCCGATGGGAGCATCAAATACGCCGAGAACCCACCCAAACGCTACGAGGACATCCACAACCTTAATTTCTCGAGCGACGATTGGCGCGGACTCTGGGACGCGATCCGAGAGGTCGTGGCCGGTTGGGTGCAACGCGGCGTCCGCATCTTTCGCGTCGACAACCCACACACGAAGGCGTTCGGCTTCTGGGAGTGGCTGATCGCAGACATCCGCCGCGAGTGGCCGGACGTTGTCTTCTTGGCGGAAGCATTCACGCGTCCGGCGCTGATGCGCGGGCTCGGGAAGCTCGGATTCAGCCAGAGCTACACCTACTTCACCTGGAAGAACACCGGCGCCGAGCTGACCGAGTTCGTCGAATTGACTCGGGAGTGGAGCGACTGTTGTCGGCCGAATCTCTTCGTGAACACTCCGGACATCCTGCATGCCTATCTGCAAGAGGGCGGTGCCCCCGCGTTCGTCACCCGGCTCATTTTGGCGGCGACCCTCAGCCCGACATACGGCATCTACTCGGGCTTTGAAAATTACGAGAACACGCCGGTCAAGGTCGGCAGCGAGGAGTACCTCGACTCCGAGAAGTACGAGATCCGCACGCGCAGCCTGGACGGACCGCTCCTGGGGCTGATCGGACGCTTGAACGCGATCCGGCGGGCGCATCCGCCGCTGCGGACGCTGGAGCCCCTAACGATCCTGGACACCCACGACACGAACCTGTTCGCCTTCGCCAAAGGGCGGGGAGTGGGGGCGATCATCGTTTGCGTCAATGTCGACCCGCGCTCAGCGCACATCGGATCCTGTGTTGTTCCCGACGATCTTGTGGACAGCCAGACGTTTGCGGTCCGCGACCTTCTGGGTACGGGTCGTTGGATCTGGAAGCGCGGCGACAACTACATCCATCTCGACCCAGAGGGCGTTCAAGCGCACGTCTTCGTGATCGAAACGGCATGAGTTGGTTTGAGGCGAACCCGACATGGTTCAAGACGGCCGTCTTCTATGAAATCCACGTCCGTGCCTTCTACGATTCATCCGGTGATGGGATGGGGGACTTTGCCGGGCTGACCCAAAAGTTGGACTACCTCCAGTGGCTGGGCATCGACTGTGTGTGGCTCCTTCCGATGTACCCGAGCCCCTTGCGCGACGGCGGGTACGACGTCAGCGATTTCACGTCAATCCATCCGGACCTCGGAACTTTGGACGACTTCTGCGGGTTTGTGGAGGCCGCTCACCAACGTGGAATTCGGGTGATTGCCGACTTCGTGGTGAATCACACCTCTTCCGAGCACCCATGGTTTGAGGAGTCCCGATCATCGGTCGATTCTGCGAAGCGCGACTGGTACGTCTGGTCGGACGATCCAACCCGTTACGCCGATGCCAGGGTCATTTTCGTGGACTCGGAGCCCTCCAACTGGACGTGGGACGAGACAACCGCGTCCTACTATTGGCATCGGTTTTTCAACCATCAGCCAGACCTGAACTTTGCCAACGCCGAGGTGCAGGACGCGCTCATCGAGGCGCTCTCATTTTGGTTGGATCTCGGGCTTGACGGTCTGCGCCTCGACGCGGTTCCCTACCTCTTTGAGGCTGATGGGACGAACTGCGAGAACCTTCCCGAGACGCACGCGTTTTTGAAGCGCCTCCGTACCGAGGTCGATGCGCGGTTCCCGGACCGCGTGTTGCTGGCGGAAGCGAACCAGTGGCCCTCAGACGTCGTGGAGTACTTCGGCGGCGGTGAGGAGTGCCAGATGGCCTTCCACTTCCCCCTGATGCCGCGCCTGTTCATGGCGCTTCGGAGGGAAGACGCGACCCCCGTGGTTGAGATCCTGGACCAGACCCCCGCCATTCCCGACAGCTGCCAGTGGGGGCTGTTTCTGCGCAATCACGATGAACTGACCCTTGAGATGGTCACCGATGACGAGCGCGACTACATGTATGCCGAGTACGCGCGGGACCCCCGCATGAAGCTGAACGTCGGAATCCGGCGGCGCTTGGCGCCACTTCTCGACAACAGCATCGACGACATCAAGGCACTCACCGCTGTGCTCTTCTCGCTGCCAGGTTCGCCCGTGCTCTATTACGGGGATGAGATCGGTATGGGCGACAACATCTACCTGGGCGATCGGGACGGAGTGCGGACCCCGATGCAGTGGTCCGGGGACCGGAACGGGGGCTTTTCGCGAGCGGACTTTGCTCAGCTCGTCCTGCCTCCGCTGATGGACCCGGTCTACGGCTTCTCGCCGGTGAACGTGGAGGCCCAGCTGCGCTCACCGAACTCCCTACTGCGCTGGATGCAACGCTTCATCGCACTCCGCAAAGCTCATCCCGTGTTTGGGATGGGGACCTACGAGCCCCTCCGACCGGCGAACCATCGGATCTTCGCCCATCTGCGTCGCTTCGAGGACGAGATTGCGCTGTGCGTGCACAACCTCGCAGCGTCGGCCCAGCCCGTAGAACTTGACCTGGCCCGCTTCAAGGGCCTCATTCCGGTGGAGATGCTCGGGGGGACGCCGTTTCCTCAGATCGGCGACCTGCCGTACCTGTTGACCCCAGGGCCACGCGGGTTCATGTGGTTCCGGCTCACCGACCCAGCCGTGGCGGCATGAGCGAGCGTCTACTCGGAGGCGTCTCCTCGGAGGCCATTCACGCCTTGGTAACCGGCCGCAGATGGTTCGCCGAGAGCGCCGAGCCGGTGACGTCGGTGACACCGCTCGTGACGGCGGCGCTGCGTGCCAGTGGTCCCGCCCTGGTTCTTGTGATCGCTGAGGTGCGCTTCGCAAACGGCCAGCACGACCTCTATCAACTCCTGCTCGGCGAAGGCTCCGACGAACCCGACGGCGTTCCGTTTGCTGACGGGCTGATCGTCCGTGATGCCCTGGACCACCCGGAGGTTCCGCTGTCGCTTGTCGGGTTGGCAATCGGGAACGTCGATGTGGCAGCAGGTGATGGGTTTGTGCGCTTCCGCGCGGCAGTTGGCAACCCGCCAGCGCCGGTCCGTGTCGCGCGGCTGCTCGGCCGGGACCACTCAAACAGCGGTGTTGTTGCCGACGAGCGCCTGTTCATCAAGGTCTACCGACGGCTGCTGGCTGGCCCGAGCCCTGAGCTGGAGCTCCTGCGCCACCTTGGTGCCTGCGGCTTCGCGCACACACCGCCGCTGGCGGGATGGTGGGCGTATGAGGGGCCGCTCATCGAGACGACGCTCGGGATCCTTCAGGACTTCTTGCCGGATGCAAGCGACGGGTTCGATGCCGCCCGTGCATCCGCGGCGACCGGATCGACAGACCCGACATTCGCTGCGTCGCTTGGCGAGCTTGGTGCCGTCACCGCACTGATGCACCGGGCACTGGCGGACGACCGCGACGACCCCGCGTTTTCACCGGAACGGCTGGGGCCCGAGACGATTTCGCTGATGGCCGCGACTCTCGACGAGCGGCTAGCGGGACTCGATATCGACCCATCGGACAGTGAACTCGCACTGGACGTTGAGACCCTTCGGTCACGCTTGCGAGCGGTCAATCACCCTCGGCTTCCGGGCTGGGCGATTCGCATTCATGGGGACTTTCACCTCGGTCAGGCGCTCCGGGAGCGAGGAGTCTGGTACCTCGTCGACTTCGAGGGCGAACCGCTCCGCGAACCGGGGGAGCGGCGGCGAAAGCGCTCGCCACTGCGTGATGTCGCGGGGCTTTTGCGGTCAATCGACTACGCCGCAGCGGCCGCATCGGTCGTTGACGGCGCGTCTGTCTCGCCGAATTGGGCCTCCGATGGCCGAATGGCCTTCCGTTCGGCGTATCTTCACGGCATGCACGGGTCCGACATTCTTCCTGCAGGCGCGAGCGTGGTCAACGAGCTGATCTTTCTATTCGAGGTGGAGAAGGTGCTCTACGAGCTCGACTATGAACGCGCCCACCGACCCGACTGGGTGGAGATTCCTCTCCGTGGACTTCGGGCGCTGGCCGCGTGAGCGTCTCTTTGGAAGAGTTGCAGCGGCTCCGGTCGGTGTCCCACCCGAACCCACACGCCGTGCTTGGGCAACACCCGACGGAGGGTGGCGGAGTCCGATTGATGGTGCTGCGCCCAGGTGCCACGGCGGTTGCGGCGGGAGGTGTCGCGTTGGAGCGCGTTGCACCAGATCTCTTTGCGGGGTCACTTGTCGGGCCGGTCGACCGGCCCGCCCTCCTCACCGCGACCGATGCGGACGGCGGCCGTCGGGAGTTCCTGGACCCGTACGCATTTCTGCCAACGCTTGGGGACATCGACCTGCACCTGATCGGTGAGGGACGCCACTGGGAACTTGGGGCTGCGCTTGGTGCACAGCACCGAAGCCTTTCCGGCGTCGCGGGAATCGGCTTTTCCGTCTGGGCACCCAATGCGCAGGCGGTCTCGCTGGTGGGCGATCACAACGGATGGGACCTCTCGGCGCACCCGATGCGCACCCTCGGGGCGAGTGGAATCTGGGAGCTGTTCATCCCAGGGCTTCCTGCGGAAACGTCCTACAAGTACGTGATCCGGGCCGCCGACGGTGGGCTCGTGGAGCACACGGACCCGGTTGCCAATCAAGTCGAGGCGCCACCGGCGACGGCGTCACTTGTCGCCCAGGTGCCAGCACATCGCTGGAAGGATGAAACCTGGCAGGACGCAACACACACTCCGCACGCCGAACCGGTTTCCATCTTCGAGGTCCATTTGGCATCGTGGAGGCGCCACCCTGATGGTCGGTCGCTGTCATATCGGGAGCTGGCCGAGGTCCTGCCCCAGCGGGTTCGGGAGCTGGGGTTCACACATGTCGAGTTGATGCCGGTTATGGCGTATCCGTTCTCGGGCTCGTGGGGATACCAGTGCACCGGGTACTTCGCGCCCGCCGCCGACCTTGGCAGCCCGGACGATCTGCGAGCCTTGATCGACGCACTCCACCGGGCCGACATCGGAGTGATCCTGGACTGGGTGCCCGCCCACTTTCCCAAGGACGATTGGGCGCTTGCCAGGTTCGATGGCTCGCACCTCTATGAGCACGTGGACCCGCAGCGTGGTGAGCATCCGGACTGGGGAACGCTGGTTTTCAACCATGGCCGTACCGAGGTCCGCAACTTTCTGATCGCGAGTGCGTGTCACTGGATCGAGCGCTACCACGCCGATGGTCTCCGGGTGGACGCCGTGGCCTCGATGCTCTACCGCGACTACTCGCGGACAGCGGGGCAGTGGTCTCCGAATGAACACGGCGGGCGAGAGGACCTTGAGGCGATTGCCTTCCTCAAGGAGCTGAACCGGGTCGTCTGTGCGCGCAACCCAAACGCGCTGATGTGCGCCGAGGAGTCGACTGCGTTTCCGGGTGTCTCCCGGCCCGTCGATCACGGCGGCCTGGGTTTTGGATTCAAGTGGAACATGGGCTGGATGCACGACACGCTCGACTACATCGGTCGCGATCCGATTCACCGGATGCACCATCACAGCCAGCTGACATTTGGTCTGCTGTACGCGTTCAGTGAGAACTTCATCTTGCCGCTGAGTCACGATGAGGTCGTCCATGGGAAGGGTTCGCTGATCCAGCGCATGCCAGGAGACCGGTGGCAGCAGTTCGCCAACCTGCGGGCGCTCTACGGCCACATGTGGGCGCATCCGGGGAAGAAGCTGATCTTCATGGGTTGCGAGTTCGCCCAGTGGCGCGAGTGGAACCACGACGGCGAGCTGGACTGGGAACTACGCGAGGATCCCAACCATGGAGGCATAGAACGGCTCATCTGCGACCTCAACCGCCGCTACCGCGAACTTCCGGCGCTCTGGCGTCGCGATGACGACACCGCTGCCTTCGCATGGCTGGAGCCGGACGACTCCACAAGCAACGTCATCGCGTATGCCCGGCGCGGTGAAGCGGGCGACCGCGCCGTGGTCTGCATCGCGAACTTCTCACCGGTACCCCGCTCCGATTACCGCATTGGGCTTCCCCGCGGGGGGCGCTGGGAGGAGGTACTGAACACTGACGCCGTTGAGTACGGTGGGACGGGTGTCGGGAACCTCGGCGGCGTTGAGGCAGAGCCCTTCCCGTGGCGCGGCAAGACGTGGTCCACGACGGTCACGATTCCGCCGCTCGGCGTGGTCTGGCTGGCCTCGGCCGAGTGAGTACCCCCGAGGCGCGCCTTGGGCCGTTCCGGGCAGGAGACACCACGACCTTTCGGGTCTGGTCGGCGTCTGCCGAGCGGGTGGATCTGTGCCTGTTGGACGGAGCCTCTGGGGAGGCCGGAGTCCCGATGGCCCGAGACGCGGAGGTGTGGTCGGCCGCCGTAGTGGGGCTCGCGCCAGGCCAGCAATACGGCTTTCGTGCGTACGGTCCCGATGACCCGGGCCGGGGGCACCGCTTTGATCCCTCCCGACTCCTCGTTGATCCGTATGCCCGTTCCATCGACGGTGGACCCATGGACTTTCGGTCGGTCCTCGTCGACGAGGCGTTCGATTGGGGCGATGATCAACCGCCTGCAACCGAGTGGTCAGCGACGGTCATCTATGAGGCCCATGTTCGCGGGTTGACCAAACTGCACCCGGACGTTCCCCCGGCCCTTCGTGGGACCTACGCTGGACTCGGCTCGGAGCCGGTGATCGCGCATTTGCGTACCCTCGGGGTGACGGCTGTCGAGCTCCTGCCGATCCACCAGTTCGCATCGGAGGCGCACCTCATCCAGAAGGACCTGACGAACTATTGGGGCTACTCCACGATTGGCTTTTTCGCTCCCCACGGTGCGTATGCCGCTTCTCTGGAAGCCAGCGAACGCCTGCGCGAGGTCAAGTGGATGGTCCGGGCACTGCACCGGGCGGGCATCGAGGTGATCCTTGACGTCGTCTACAACCACACCGCCGAGGGTGGTCCCGACGGGCCGACGCACATGTTCCGGGGACTCGGGGACGCGGAGTACTACCGCCACGCCGCCGACGATCCATCCCGCTACGACGATGTCACCGGGTGCGGGAACACCGTTGACACGTCTCGCTCCCTTGGATCCCAGTTGGTGCTCGATTCGCTGCGGTACTGGATTCAGGAATTTCACATCGACGGCTTCCGCTTCGACCTCGCGACGACGCTCGGACGCGAGGGCGACGGCGGGTTTTCCTCAGACTCAGCCCTCCTGCAGGCCATGCAGGACGATCCAATCATCAGCGCGGTGAAGCTGATCGCCGAGCCATGGGACGTTGGTCTCGGCGGCTACCAAGTCGGTGGATTTCCGCGCGGCTGGGCCGAGTGGAACGGCCCCTACCGGGATGACATCCGTGACGCGTGGCGCGGGGCGGGTGGTGGAGTCTCCCGCCTCGGCACTCGCCTGGCGGGATCAAGCGACCGGTTCAACCACTCGGGCCGCCAGCCGTGGGCGTCGATCAACTTCCTCACCGCACACGATGGCTTTACCCTCGCGGACCTCACGGCCTACGAGCAGAAGCACAACCTCGCCAACCTCGAAGATGGGCGCGACGGAACGGACGACAACCGGAGCCAGAACTTTGGTGTCGAGGGTCCAACCGCGGACCCGGCCATCCAAGCACTCCGGTGGCGTCAGCAACGCAACCTCCTCGCGACGCTCCTCATTTCGCAGGGCGTCCCGATGTTGGTTGCGGGGGACGAGTTTGGGCGCACGCAGGGCGGCAACAACAACGCCTACTGCCAGGACAATGAGATTTCCTGGGTGGATTGGCATCTGGACCCCGGGCAACAGGAGCATCTAGCTTTCGTTCACCGCCTGATCGCACTCCGCCACTCCGTTCCGGCCTTCCGGCGGGAGACCTTCTTCGCGCGTGAGAAGCCGGCGTCTCCCGAGATCCACTGGTTTCGCGAGGACGGCCGGGCGATGACGACTGGCGACTGGGATGACAGTGGCCGGACCCTCCTTGCGGCCTACATTGCGGGCGCTCCCCCCGCGATTGCGATCGTCAATCTGGGTCCGGATCCTGCGCTGGTGCTTCTTCCGCCCAGACGCTTCGGGGCTCATTGGATGCGCATCCTCACGACCGCCGACCCGCAGTCCCCTCGCAGGGTCTTCGCTGCACGGGAGGAGATCACCGCCCCCGAACGGAGCGTCAGCGTCTTGACCGCCTCTTAGCGGCATCCGTCGGGCTGTGTGAACGAAGTGTCACAGCGTTCAATGCCACCCATTCGGGGGGCGAAATCCGCGAGGGGGCGATTTTCGGGGTCTGACCCGGGTCTGACCCCTTTTGTTGGGAAGCGGCCAGCCGCCGCGTGACAAGTAGGGGTATGGAAGCTACTCAGACAGATGCAGCAGCATTCGCGCGGTCGGTGACGGACCCGGCCGCGTTTGATGTCGTCTTCGAGCGTCACTACCGCGCATTGCACGGCTATCTGTCCCGCCGATTGGGGAGCGCGGCGGCGGATGATGTTGTATCGGAGACGTTCCTCGTCGCCTTCCGACGGCGACGCGGCTATGACACCCGCTATCCCGATTCACGGCCCTGGCTATTCGGGATCGCCATCAACCTCGCCCGCTCACACCTGCGGGCGGAGCGGCGGCGCCTGACGCTTCACTCTGCAACCGAACCCGCAGGCCTCGATCCTCAGTTGAGCGCCGTCGATCGGCAGCTTTCGACCAATGAGCGTCAGCGCCTCCTGGGCGCCATCGCAGCACTGAGTCGGGGCGAGCGTGACGCGTTGACCCTCTACGCGCTTGCGGGCCTGACCTACGACGAGATCGCCCGCGCGCTCAACATCTCAAGGGGAACGGTCGCGTCGCGGCTGTCACGGGCGCGCCAGACCCTTCGCGCCGAGCTTGGCGCCGACTCCACTTCCTGTCCATTGACCCTTGCCAAGGAGGCCGCAGATGCCTGACCTCTCGACAATCGTTGACCTCGTCTATCCGGCTGAGAACGCCAACACCGACGGTGTCATGTCAGTCGCTCGCGAGCGCCTCGCGTCTGAGATTGCCAGTGCCCGACGGGTACGATGCCCCCGACGGACATGGGCACTCGCGGCCGGTGGTGCCTTGGCGCTGACCGCAGCGGGTGCGGTCACCTTCGGGCCACTCGGTCTCGGGCGCGGTGGGCTTGAACGCGCTGACGCTGCCACGGTGCGTCTTCTTGAGGGCGCCGCGACCGCAGTAGAAGGAACCCGCGGCGCTCCGGCGCCAGGACCAGGCCAATTGGCCTACAGACACACGCGCGGGTTCCAACTGGCTGGCATCGACGGAGGACCTACAAACCCAGGCGGGTTCAACTACATGGTCGGATCTGAGCGCGAGGATTGGACCGGGGGCGGGAAGTTGCGGATCCGTCAGCGCGTAACCGACACACGCTTTCCGACCGCGCAGGATCGGGTCACCTCGAGGCGACAGGGTTTTTTGCCACTCGGCATTGGCCTCGGTACCGAGACTCCAGGCTGGCACGATCAGACCATGAGCGTTGGAGAGTCGGGTCCCCAGATTTTCGGCTCCGTCGGACTGTCAGATGACGTCCTATCGAGCTATGGCAGCGATCCCGAGGGCCTGGCGCGGCTCCTCCGGGAAACGGCTCCGCGCTACGGAGGTCAGCAGGCGGACGAGGAGACCTTCACCCTCGTTGGTGACCTTGCCCGTAACGCGGAGCTCTCCGGGAATGCCCGCGCCGGGGTTTTTCGCGCGGCAGCGTACGTCGCCAATGTCTCGGTTGTCGGCCGCTGGACGGACCCACTCGGCCGCGAAGGGATTGTGGTTGCCCGGACGGCAGCGGCGTCAGGTATCCGAACGGAACTGGTCTTCGACGCGACCACGGAGCGCCTGATCGGGGAGCGCAGCGTCGTCCAGAGATCCTTCGATGGTATCCCCGTTGGGACGGTAATCGGGTGGACCGCAACCCTGGACGAGGGGGTCGTTGACTCGATCACGTCCCGGCCGGCTGGCGTCAAGCAGCCGTAAGGAAGTCCAGTAGGGCCGATGCCGTCGCGGCGGGCGCTTCCTCGGGGAGGAAGTGTCCGCTGTCGATGGGGCAGGGTTGAACGTCGACCGCAAGGTCAGCCCAGGTGACCGGTACGTCAAAGAGGCGGTGCATGGCCCCCTGAGTTCCCCACATGACAAGCAGCGGTTGCATCAGCAGGCCGACGTCGGCCGCGTCGTGGATGAGGTCGATACCAGCGGCGGCCCGGTAGTCGTCGCAGCTGGCTGCAATCGTCGCGGGGTCGGAGAAGGCCTGGGCGTAGACGCCGAGGGCTTCGTCACCGAACGTGAATGACGCGCCAGACCACGCGCCGAGCGTACGCGTGAGGAAGTAGGCCGGGTCGGCGCCGATCAGCCGTTCCGGAAAGCCGGGGGGCTGGCTCAGGAAGAACCAGTGGTAGTAGGCCCGGGCAAACTCCGCGTCCGTCCGGGCGAACGCCACCCGGGTCGGGATGATGTCGAGCACCGCCAGACGCGTGACCACCTCAGGATGGTCCAGGGCCATGCGGTGTGCAACCCGCCCCCCGCGGTCGTGCCCGGCCACGGCGAACTGCTCAAACCCAAGGGTTGCCATTGCGGCCACCTGGTCAGCGGCCATGACACGCTTCGAGTAGCGGGCGCCGCCGTCCCCGCCTGGGGGCTTGTCGCTCGCCCCGTAGCCGGTGAGGTCCGTCATGATGACGGTGAAACGCGCGGCGAGGACCGGCGCGACGTGGCGCCACATGAAATGCGTCTGCGGGTATCCATGCAGCAGCAAGAGCGGCGGCCCCGATCCGCCAATCGCGGCACGGATTGACGTGCCGTTCGCCTCGACATCGACCAACTCAAACCCGGGAATGTGTTGTGACTTCACTGGCAGGGAAGCCTACGTTGCACCATGTGGTGGTCGTCGGAGGCGGGTTCGGCGGTCTCTGGGCGGTGAAGCACCTGGCGGGTGCGCCCGTCGCAATCACGCTGATCGACCGGCGCAACTTCCATCTCTTTCAGCCGCTGCTCTATCAAGTCGCAACGAGTGCCCTGTCACCCGGCGAGATTGCGACCCCGCTGCGACGCATTCTCCGCAAGCGCCGAGATGTCCGCGTCCTTCTGGGCGACGTCACCGACGTCGACCTGATCGGGCGTAAGGTGACGATCGCGACACGAAGCGGCGCGGCGCCCGTGTCGCTTGCCTACGACACCCTCGTCGTGGCCGCCGGGTCTCAGAGCACCTACTTTGGGCATGACGACTGGCGCTCGGTGGCGCCGGGGCTGAAGTCGCTTGAGGATGCCCTTGAGATTCGCCGTCGGATTCTTGGGGCGTTCGAGGCTGCGGAATTTGAGCGCGACGCTGAGCGCAGGCGCGCCTGGCTGACCTTCGTCGTTGTCGGCGGCGGCCCGACTGGCGTGGAGCTTGCCGGGCAGATCGCCGAGATCGCAAAGCGAACCCTTCGGGATGAGTTTCGGGAGATCGACCCCAGCGAGTCGCGCATCCTCCTCGTGGAGGGAACAGACCGGATTCTCGCCGGGTTTGATGAGCGGCTCGGCAAACGTGCCATCCGTTCGCTGGAACAGATGGGAATCCGAGTCCGCACGGAGGTCTTCGTAACGGAGGTGGACGAGGGGACAGTAATTCTGCGCCAACACGGCGTTCTTGAACGGCTGAGCGCCGAGACAGTCATCTGGGCCGCAGGCGTCGCCGCGTCACCACTCGGCGCCGTGCTTGCAGCGCGCGCGGACGTGGAGCCGGACCATCAGGGCCGCGTTCCAGTCACCCCGGAGCTGACGCTTCCGGGGCACCCGGAGGTGTTCGCAATTGGCGACGTGGCGCGCGTTCAGGGTGGCTCGGATGCTCCCCTTCCTGGGGTGGCACCGGTGGCCATGCAAGCGGGTGAATACGTCGCCCGAACGGTGCGTTCGCGACTGCTCGGCAGGCCCGCACCGGGCCCGTTTCGCTACCGGGATCGGGGAAACATGGCCACGATCGGCCGCGGACGGGCGGTGGTGGAGATCGGGCGCGTCCGCTACACCGGGCTGCCCGCCTGGTTGTCGTGGCTTGTTCTCCACATTGCCCAGCTGATCGGATTCGAGAACCGCCTACTGGTCCTCATCCGCTGGTGTCTGGGAGCCGTCACCGGTGGCCGCGGGGCCCGCCTGATGACGAACGAGCGGACGGACCAAGCCCAGCGTTAGGACGCGCTAGCTGTAGAAGGCAAGCACTGCGAGCACGATGAAAATCGAGATGAGGGCCCAGCCCTCGTACTCGGAGGCCTCGCCGTCTCCGGTGATTTGCCAGACGGCGATCGCCGTGATGAGGAGCGCGATCACGAGGACAGGGTTCAACACGAACGTGAGGTGCGTGGTGAACAGCAGCGACAGAAGCACCAGGGCAGGGAAGAGGAATGCGGCGATCTGCGCCACCGAGTTCTTCACGACCGAGATCGAAAGGTCGGACTTGCCCTTATGGGCCAGTACGATGCCAACAACGTTCTCCACCGCGTTACCCGCAATGGCGACGATGACAAGCCCGGTGAAGGTCTTTGAGATACCCAGCTGCTTGACCGCCGGGTCGAGCGCGCCAACGAACCAGTCCGACACCAGCGCTGCACCCACACCGGCGACTGCCAGGAGACCGATGGCGACGGCCAGCGGCGTCGAGGGATGCCCTCCCTCGATCATTTCCCCTGGGGTCGCTGACAAGTCGCGTTTCAGATACGGCACCAGCCAAGCGACATACACCACGAGCAGGCAAATCGCCCCGGTGACGGAAATCGCGACTGCGTGCTGGCTCGCGCGTCCCCCCACCTTGTCCGATACACCCAGCAGAGCGATGATAAAGCTCGCCAGAATGAGGAGCGTGGCCGTGTCGTTTGGAAGCCGGCCGCTAAAGCGCATCACGCCGTCGGGGGAACGTCGTGCTCCGACGACAATGCATGCGCCGAGAATCAAAAGGGCATTTGCGAACAGTGAGCCAAGGATGGACGTCTGCGCGACCTCAAGCTCGCCAGCCTTGATCGCAAAGAGCACGATGAAGAGTTCGGGCAGATTCCCGAGGGTGGACTGCAGCACTCCCGTCACCGAGGGCCCAAACCGCTCGCCGATAGCCTCGGTCGCGTGGGAGACCAGCCAAGCAAGTCCTGCGAGAGCAATTCCGGCCACGATGAAGACCGTGAGGGCTGATGTGCTTAGGTAGTGGAGGAGTCCAGCGAGCGCGGTGGTTGCGAGAATCAGGGCGATCAGGCTGAGTTGGCGGGGCTTCATTCCGAGCATTGGCGGGGAACTCTAGACGGTCTACTGGGTGAGGGATACCGCCAGCCGGGCTTCCGCTTCGTATGGGTTTGTCCGGTAGCCGGTGCGAAGGTATGACAGGGGCATTCGGGCCGGGTGGTGCTGCATTTGCCACACATGGCACAGCTCGTGGCAGATCAGGTCACCCCCCGCGACCCCGGCTTCCTCGCGGAGGATAATCTGACCAAAGAGCGCCGCAAACCCGTCAAACCGCCGAAGTCCGGGAATGCGGAAGAACGGTGGCCAAACATGAATCCGCACGGTGGCCAGTGACACCGGACGTGGGTAGAGATGCAACCGGTCAAGCCGACGTTTTGCGGCGAAAAGCGCGGCCCGGTGCTCGTCTCGCCTCGCGCGCCCCAGGGGCCACCCCGAACCACCACCCAGTTTCATGGTAATCGGCAAATTGCGACCTATTGCGCGACCGATGTGTCGAGGGTGTGCCGCTTAGGCAACCTCGACGCCCTTCCAGAACGCCACGAAGTCGCGGATCTCGGCAGCGGCGTCCTTCGGCTCGGAGTAGAACCACGCAGCGCCGGTGTTGACCTCGCCGTTCACCACAACGTCGTAGTAGCTCGCGGTGCCCTTCCAGGGGCACACGGTGTGGTTGTCGTTCGATGCGAAGTGTTCCGCGACGATCGACGCGGGCGGAAAGTAGTGGTTGCCTTCGACAACGATTGTGTCATCGCTTTTCGCAACTATCGTGCCATTCCATGTTGCTGTCGGCATCGCTCGCTCCTTGATCGGGGTGCTCAAGGATCAGTCCAGGAGCACACCGATGTTAACCCGCCACACCTTGCCGTGGCGAAAGAGGAAGTCGGTGGACGTGCGGCCGGCCTCGAGGACCCCAACCCGGCAAACGAAGGGTTCGTCGACAGGGCACACAACTTGCCGGATGCCCGCGCGAATGGCGACCTTCGTTGACCCGATTCCCACGCCACTCGCCGTTTGTTGCCGGCGGTCGATGGTGTCGACGTTCACGACGCGGCCGGTCGCTCGAAAGATGCTGACGGTTGTTCCACTGGCGTAGATGAGGTGCTTCAAACGCACCGGCTGGCTGGTGAGCGTGATGGTCTGCGGGCGTCCCAATGCGCGGCGCACCTTCCCTTCGGTGGCACCCAGTCGGACACCGGCGATGCCGTTCTGCACAAGGATCTGGGCGCCCGCTGGAGTCGCGAGCAGTACGAAGGCAGCGGTGGCAGCAACGTGAGAACGAACGGTTGGGCGAGGCATGATCCCCTCTCTGGGAAGCGTGACCTGACGGCGCGAGGCTATCCGGCGGAGTGGATGACCGTCGTGCCGGTTGCGCTCAGTCGGCCGTCACGTCGTTCGACCGTGACGCGGATGTCAAAGACCCGGTCGAGTGTGTCAGCGGTCAGAACATCCGGAATCGGACCCGAAACAACGACTCGTCCCTTCACCAGGAACAGTGCGTGGGTGGCGCTTGCCGGGATTTCTTCGAGATGATGGGTCACCATCACGCCTGCGCGCGACGGGGCTGCGGCGGCCATGGCGTCGAGCGTGGCCAGGAGATGTTCCCGGCCTGCGAGGTCCAGTCCAACGGCGGGTTCGTCGAGAACGATCAAGGCGGGGTTGTTGAGAATGGCCCGCGCGATCTGCGTCCGTTGACGCTCACCTCGGGAGAGGAGACTGAAGCGCCGGTTCGCGACCGGGAGGAGGCCAATCATCGCGAGCACCGCGTCGACACGAGCCTCGGCGGCCTCGGTCATAAGCGGACCGACAGGTGCGATTGTCGATCTCCAACCCGTTCGGACGACGTCGGCGACGCTCATCGGGTGCTCGCGCCAGGTATCGGCGGCGTCCGCTGGAACATGACCGACTCGCTGCCGGAGAACTTGAAGATTGACGGCGCCGATTTCCTCACCGAGCACGGCGAGACGGCCAGACGTCGGATGCGTGGTGGCCGCGACGAGGTCGAGGAGCGTGCTCTTTCCGGCTCCGTTCGGGCCCATCACGATCCACCGCTCGCCCGAGCGTATTCGCCAGGAGATATCGACGAGCAGATCGGTCGGCTCACCGGTCTGGTGGTCGAGACGGCGCACGCCAACATCCTGAAGTTCGACGGCAATCGCGGGCACTCCGCCACCGTACTGGCAGAATGCACGTCAATGGGAACCTCGTCACCAGCACCCGCTGAGGTCGGTCACGCGGACGTCGCCGAACACCGCGATGTCCCGTGGCAGGTCATCGTCTGGGACGATCCGGTCAACTTGATGTCATACGTGACCTTCGTCTTTCAGAAGCTCTTCGGATTCAGTCGCTCCCGGGCCGAGCGGCTGATGCTTCAGGTCCACAACGATGGACGCGCGATGGTCTCCAGCGGCCCTCTTGAAAAGGCAGAGCACGACGTCTTCCGCCTTCAGGAACATGGCCTCTGGGCGTCACTTGAACGGCAAAGTTAGCGTGCTCCGTTTCAGAAGTGTCTTCGCGTTTCCGGCGGCTGCGACCGTCGCGATGCGGTGTCCTCGGTCACCACCATATGGCCAGACATGCAGGCGACACTGCGTCCTGACTTCCGCGCTGGACGACGGTCCAACACTCCAGACGCTGGGGACGCCTAACGGCGGCCCCAGATGGCTCGGTCTCGCTCGCCGGAATTCACAAAGAACTTCTGGAACGGAGCACTAGTGCCGTTCACCCCAATCGGCGACAACCGATTCTCCGTGAATCTGCCCGGAGAAGCACGCGCCTTGTTACGTTCGCTGGCAGAGGATCTCATGCCGCGGGTCAGAGAGCGCGAGCGTGAGACGTGGCGGCTCTTTCCACCGGGCCACGCAGACGACACCGAGCGCGAAGCGGACTACCGGGAGCTGATCGGCGAGTCGCTGCGTGACAGTCACCTCGCGGCGCTTGCCGTGGTGGTTGAGGGGAGTGATGCCGACGAGCTCAGTCGTGAGGATCTCGAGGCGTGGATGCGAGCAGTCGGCAGTATTCGGCTGGTTGTGGGACCCGCACGGGAGAACCCGACCGACGAGGACGGGTGGCGCCATGAGGTGACTGCAGGCTTTCTTGGAGCCGTTCAACAGGCAGCGATCGAAGCGCTCGACCCGGAGTTCCGAGCGCTCTGATGCTGCGCGTTTGTGTCGTCTGCCTTGGGAACATCTGCCGGTCGCCGATGGCTGAGGCGGTCCTTCAAGAGCGGATCAACGATGCGGGGCTGGCCGACCGGGTCGAGGTGGAGTCCGCCGGGACCGGCGGCTGGCATCGCGGCGACCCACCAGACCAGCGCGCCACCTCAGCGCTCGGGCGACGAGGATATCTCCAGTCAAGCCGCGCCCAGCAATTTCGAGCGAGTGACCACGAGCGCTTCCACCTTGTCCTCGCGCTTGATACCGACAATTTGGAGACGCTGCGTGTGCTTGCAGCAGGGGCGCCGCGCGATGTGCGGTTGCTGCGAAGTTTTGATCCTCTCGCTCCACCGGGCGCGGAGGTGCCGGACCCCTACTACGGCGGACCTGCCGACTTCGACCACGCACTTGACCTGATCGAGGCCGCGGCAGACGGGGTTATAGGGCATCTGCGCGAACGCCTGGGATGAGCAGCGACCTCGCTGAGGAGATCGGCCGACGGGCAGGATCGCCAGTCGTGCGGCTGCGTCCGGCGGGCGGAGGAAGTATTGCCGAGAGCTACCGTGTCGACCTTGTGGATGGCCGCAGCGTGTTCGCAAAGACGCACGCCAATCCTCCCGCTGGGCTCTTCGCGACGGAGGCTGACGGCCTGCGCTGGATTGCCGAGTGCCCCTCCGTACGCGTCCCTGCAGTGCTCGGAGGCCACGAGGGTCTCCTCATTATGAACTGGGTCGCACCCGGCAAGCAGTCACCACTGGCCGAGGAGCGCCTCGGCCGTGGCCTTGCCGAGCTGCACCGGCTGGGTGCGCCGCACTTTGGTCGCCACGGTGTTGGTTTTATCGGCGACCTTCCGCGCGATGACTCCCCCGCGGACACCTGGTGCGAATTTTGGTTCGAGCGTCGGCTGGCCCCCCTGGTGCGGAAGGCAGTCGATCTGGGCACGATGGCAGTCGACGCCGTCGCCCTCCTGGAACGCCTATCGATCCGCATGGAAGCCCTCCTCGGCCCGCCCGAACCACCAGCCCGCATCCACGGCGATCTCTGGGCCGGAAACGTCATCTGGGGCGCAGATGACCACCCGTGGCTGATCGACCCGGCGGCGCACGGTGGACACCGAGAGCTGGACCTCGCAATGCTTCGCCTGTTCGACTCACCAGGCGAGCGGCTGTTCGACGCGTACGCGGAGCGGTTCCCGCTGGCTCCCGGTTGGCAGGAGCGGGTGCCGCTGTTCCAACTGGAACCCCTCCTCGTCCACGCGGTGCTGTTTGGTCCAAGCTGGGGTGCCAAGGCCATTGCGACCATGGAACGTGTGAGCTAAGAGCTCCGTTCCAACCAGGGAACGTTTCGAGGGGCATCAAAGGTGATTTCGCGATGCTCCCCGGCGATCGTTCGTGCGGCAAGATCCACCCAGCCAGAGCCCCCGGCGAGTGGTTCGGGAAGGTTGTCGAAGGCGAACCATCCAGCCCCGAGCGTCTCCAAGGGATGGGGGTTGAGCTCGCCGCCGACGGCGCGGCAGTGGAAGACCAACGAGTAGAGCGGAACTGCCGTGAAACCGGCCCGCAGCCCGTCGAGGACCGCGACGAGCCGCAACGGCTCGGCGTGGATACCGGTCTCTTCGAACACTTCCTTCGCTGCGACCTCTGCCGCGGAGTACCCAACGTCGCACCAGCCCGTGGGGTAGAGCCACACTCCCGAGTCCGCTCGGCGGATGAGGAGCACCTCGCCGCGGTCGTTTCCAACAATTGCCCCAACGGCCATTTTCGGCGTGACATACCCGGCAGTTCCGCTGCCAACGGCATTCATCCACTCTTCGACGCGACTCTCACGATCAAAGCCGAGGCTCGTCATGCCGTGCATCTCGGCAGCGATGTGGAGCACCTCCTCGAAGCGCTCGCGCTCGTAACGGTTCTCGGTAAAGGCGAGTCCGGTTCGGGCGATGGCCGCCAGCGACTCGCTCCACCGGGCGATGTCACGTTCCGATGGCGTACTCACTTGGGGTAGCGGCCGCGAAGTGTGTTCGGGCGAATGGTCAGGATATCGGCGAGGAAGCGGGGGAGATGCCGCCGGAGGTTGTAACTCGACCCGGCGCGGAAGGTAACGCTGACCGGCAGCTCGACAATCCGCGCGCCGAAACGTTTCGCAAGAAAGATCGCCTCAATGTCGAATGCGAAGCCGCGAACCATTGCTGCCCCAAAGACCCGTTCGGCAAGATCGGCCCGGAAGCCTTTGAAGCCGCACTGGGTGTCCACGATCGTCGGCAGGACCGTGAGCCGACGAGTGATCTGCACCGCCAGACCGGCTGCCACCCGGGCGATGCTCTTCTCCTCCCCCGCGTACTCGGTGAGTGCCCGCTTGCCGACGACAAGGTCCGTATTGCCCCGCAGGAGGGCAAGGGCGGGGGGAACGTTGTCCGGGGCAATGTTCAGGTCCGCATCCACATAGAAGCGGTACGCACCGCGGGCGGCGAGCATGCCGTCACGCACGGCACCGCCCTTACCCTGGTTCTTCGCGGCGCGGTGAAGCCGAATGCGTGGGTCGGCTGCAGCGAGGGCCTCGACGACCGCCGCTGTGGCGTCGGTACTGCCGTCGTCGGAGACAACCACCTCCGCCTGCCCGACGAAGGTATCCATGAACTCGCACCAGGCGGCGAGTGTCATCGGGAGGCGTTCGGCCTCGTTATAGGCGGGGATGACAATCGAGAGGTCCATACGCGCAAGCATGCTCGCTTCGGCGGACGGTCGCTACCCGCTGGGGCTCCAACGCTCCTCGATATTGCCGTACCGCCAGATCGCAAGCGCCAGTACCCAGGTTCCAACAAAGAGTCCGACGATGCCGAACCCGACGGCGTTCAGATCAACGTCGCTCACCATGCCCCAGACGCCTCCGGTCAAGGAGAACCGGTCCGCGACGATGGACATCAGCTCAATGGTTCCGATGATGAAGGCAACGGCGATGGAAAGCGTGGTGATGACGAGGTTGTAGTAGACCTTCCGCACCGGTTTGGAGAACGCCCAGCCGTACGCAAAGTTCATGAAGGCGCCGTCGATCGTGTCGAGCAGCGACATCCCTGCCGCGAATAGCACCGGCAAGCAGAGGAGTGCATACCAGGGGATCCCGGCCACTCCCGCACCGGCAGCGACGACGAGCAACGCAATTTCCGTGGCCGTGTCAAAGCCGAGGCCGAAGAGGATGCCGAGGGGATACATCTGCCACGGGTGCTTGATCGACTTCGTGGCGCGGCCGTACAGGCGGTTCATCATCCCGCGGTTCTCCAGTTGGGCCTCAAGCTCGGCTTCATTGAAGGTCCCTGCCCGCATGTTCCGCATTACCCGGATGATGCCCATCAGGACGACGAGGTTGAATCCGGCGATGAGGTAGAGGAAGGCCCCGGAGACCGTTGTGCCGAACACCCCGGTGATCGTGTGGAGCGCCGAGCCACCGTCACCAACAGGCCCGGTCAGCGAGCGCACACCGATGGAGATCAGGAAGGTCAACGCGAAGACGACCGTCGAATGGCCGAGGGAGAAGAAGAAGCCGACCGAGAGTGGGCGTTTTCCCTCAGCCATGAAGGCGCGGGTCGTATTGTCGATCGCCGCGATGTGATCGGCGTCGAACGCATGTCGCAGGCCGAGGGTATAGGCGGTCATCCCGATACCGATGCCAAACGCGCCCTGTCCGCCGAGTGAATAGTGGCCCGGAATGACGACCGCAAACAGCAGCCCGAATCCGACAATGTGCAGGCCGACAACGACCGCGGCAATCCCCAGCGCACGGCGCCATTCCTCAGCGCTCAGCGAGGCACGGACGCGCACTAGCCGAGAGGGAGCGAGGAGTGCGGTCTGGCTTGTTGTCACGGAGATCTCCGGGGCACGGGAAGGACGCGTCGTTCAGGCCTTCGCACGAGGACACGGTCTGGATCACTCGGCCAGGACGACGGCGCTCTCGCTACGCCCATCGAAGTGCGGGTCAGGCTGTTGGCGGCCGGCATTGCGCGGACTTGACACGGTAGTAAGTACTCACTTACACTTCGACCGTGCCGATCGCACCGACACCCAGAGCCGAGCGCAAACGCGCGGAGGAACGCCGAGACGACGTTCTGGAGGCGGCAGTAACTGAGTTCGCGGCCCGCGGCCTTCATGGTGCGTCTGTCGACGCAGTCGCCAAGGCCGCTGGCATCTCACAGCCGTACATCTTCCGGCTGTTCGGATCGAAGAAGGACCTCTTCGCCGCCGCAATTGCCCGATGCATGGGCGAGGCGCTCGCAATGTTCAAGCAGGCCAGCGGGGACTTGACCGGCGAGGCTGCCATGGTGGCGATGGGGGAGGCCTACCGCCGTCAGGTCACCGCAGATCCGCGCATGCTGCGAGCGCAGCTTCAGGCGTACGCCGCATGCGACGACCTGGAGATCGGCGGCGTCGTCCGCGCCGGGTTCGGACGGATTGTCCAGCATGTCGAGTCGCTTGGCTTGGGCGCCGAGCACACCGCGGCGTTTTTCGCGCGGGGCATGCTGATCAACACAATCGTCGCCATGGAGCTGCACACCGCTGGCGAGCCGTGGGCAACTCGGCTGGCCGGGCAGTACGGATTGACGGAGTAGACCCCCTTTTTTCATCCCAGTATTGAGTAAGTAGTTACTACATTCAGGAGGACCACATGAGCACCACGCGTAGCCGCACCATCTGGACCTTCATCATCACCTCGCTCGCTCTCGTGATGGTGACCCTCGACAACCTCGTCGTCACGACCGCGCTCCCCGTACTTCGGGACAAACTTGACGCGTCGTTGGAGAGCCTGGAGTGGACGGTGAACGCCTACACACTCAGCTTCGCCGTCCTCCTGCTCACCGGCGCTGCGCTGGGGGACCGATTCGGTCGTCGATTGCTGTTTGTCATCGGCCTCGGGATCTTCACGGCGGCTTCGGCCGCGGCGGCGTTGGCACCGAACGTTGAGGCCTTGAACATCGCCCGCGCCGTGCAGGGCCTCGGCGGGGCCATCGTCGCGCCATTGACGCTGACACTCCTCTCAGCGGCCGTCCCGCCAGAAAAGCGCGGGGTCGCGCTGGGCGCGTGGGGTGGCATCGGCGGCCTCGCTGTTGCGCTTGGACCACTCGTCGGAGGCGCGGTCGTTGAGGGCCTCTCCTGGCAGTGGATCTTCTGGCTGAACATTCCGATCGGCCTCATCCTGATGCCCCTTGCATGGAAGAACTTGACGGAGAGCCGGGGACCGAACTCTCGCCTCGACCTTCCGGGCGTTGCCCTTGCCAGCGCTGGTCTGTTCGGCATCGTCTGGGGCCTCGTCCGTGGCGACAAGCATGGCTGGGCCACTACCGGAGTGCTCGTCCCGCTGATCCTGGGCGGGGTCCTGACCGCGGCCTTCGTCTGGTGGGAACTGCGCGCTTCGGCACCAATGCTGCCCATGCGCTTCTTCGCCAACCGTACGTTCGCTCAGGCGAACATCGCATCGCTCTTCATGTTCTTCGGCATGTTCGGCTCCATCTTCTTGCTCTCACAGTTCTTCCAGACCGTGCAGAAGTACTCGCCCCTCGATGCGGGCCTTCGGATCCTTCCCTGGACGGCGATGCCGATCTTCGTGGCACCAATCGCCGGGGCCCTGTCCGACAAGATTCCCGGGCACCGGATCATCGGGGTGGGGCTCGCGCTCCAGGCCGCGGGCCTCGGCTGGATGGCGTTGATCTCTACGCCGACGACGCCATACAGCGACCTTGTCATCCCGTTCATCCTGTCGGGCGCCGGGATGGGACTCTTCTTCGCCCCCGTGGCGAACGTGATCTTGAGTTCCGTCACGCCGATCGAAGAGGGGCAGGCCTCCGGTGCGAACAACGCCATTCGCGAGATGGGCGGAGTCTTCGGGGTCGCGGTGCTCGCATCGGTCTTCGCGTCGGCAGGTGGGTACACCTCGGCGGCGACCTTCGTCGACGGAATGAACGCAGCCGTCGGGATCGGCGCAGTCGTCGTCGCCCTCGGTTCCATCGCGGCGCTCACCATCCCGGGACGCTCCTCAGCTGGTCTACGAGGCGCCCCAACTCCGACCATCTCGGTACCTCAGTAGATCGCTCACTCCCCGGCGCTACGGCGTCGGGGGGATGAGAACGCGAGCATCGACTGACGCCCAGCGGTGATCAAATGTCCACACCTCAGATGCTCCCGTGACGTCGGCCACGGCGATGCAGATCGCGTCAGGAACGCTCAGGGCCGGGTGAAGAGCCCGAAGGCTGGCAGCCGACTCGGCCAAGTCCTCACCGACGGCAATGACCCTGCAGTCGGCGAGAAAGCGACGAGCGGTTGTGAGCCGGTCACCACCTGAACGCATCGGCCCGACAAGGAATTCGATTGCAGACGTTGCGGCGATCTCGGGAGGCTCATCGAGACGCAATATGGCCTCGTGGGCGGCGGTGTGGTGCGGATCTCGACGGCCGATGAAGGCGATCGCAACGCTGGCGTCGATGACGACGCTCAGCGCCATCCCTTTCGGAGGTCATCCAAATAGCCGACGGGGTATGTCTCATCGTCATCAATCGCTCCAGCGAGTGCCGCGAGGCGTGCCCGCCGCGCGTCCGCATCACTCGCGCCGGGATCGGCGACTTCACGTCGGATGGCCTGACGGATGAGTTCTGCCTCACTTGCTCCCCGTTGGCGCGCCACACGCTTCAACGTTGCGTGTAGTTCGTCGGGGAGGTAGACGCTGGTCTTCACCATGGAGCGAAGTTTACCCCCTATAGACGTAGGGCGCCAGTTGACAGGAGCGAATCGGCCTATCTCGATGAGGCGATGCGCACGACCATCAATCTTCCCGAAGCAACGCATGCACGGCTCAAGGCCCCGCCATCACTTCTGGACCGACGATCTCGAACCGAGGGTGCTGGCCTGGAACGGGTCGCCGAACGCCACCTGCGGGTCAAGTCCCACGCTGTGGACTTCGCGACCCCGCACCCACGGGCGGCAGCAGCGAGTGACATCCCGTGATCTTCGACCAAGCCAACGAGCCGCCCTCGGCCAGCAGGCGCGAGCTTCGCGTTACTGTGCTGCATTCGGGTCTCCGAGAGTGAGTGAGCTTTGACACCCGCAACTCTCGCGGAGGCCCGGCAACACCATCAGGCGTTCGGAACCTCTACAGGCACCTCAACTAGCTCCTCATCGGTCGCCTCAGCACGGCTTCATGACCCGAAGCACAGGCACCCCGTACCCACCATCGGTGAGGGGGAGGTAGACGAGGTGGGTCGCGGGGTCGACGGCAACGCTATGGGCGTTGTCGGCCAGCTTGGCGTGAGCGATTTCTCGGACAGCGCCGGCGCCTGTGGCGTAGACGGATAGGACGCCGCTTTCACTGGCGACGTAAAGGCGGTGAAGTCCCGGGTCGGCGGCGAGGACGTCGGGCCCGTCACCGGTCGGAAGGTGCCCGATCTGCGTGCCCGTGCCAAGGTCGACGATCGCAAGCGTCGCGTTAGCTTCGCAAGTGATGTAGGCGCGCCGGCGTGCGCGGTCGACGAGGAGACCGTGATTACCGTCGCAGCCGCGCAAGGCGACACGACGCCCGATGGTCAGCGCGGTTGGGTCGATCTCCACGAGCGTTCCGCCACCTTGGTGGTTGACGAGGATGTGTCCGGTCGTTGGGTCGAGCTGGACGTTTCCCACGCCGCCCGGGAGGGAGATGCGGCCGACGACGCGATTTGTTCGGGCATCGACCACGGTGACGGCGTCGCCGTCTGAGACGAAGACACGACGCGACCGCGGGTCGTAGGCGATCCCGTCGGGGAAGCTGCCAACGCGGACCCGGCCGACGACGGAGCGACTCTTGGAGCGGATCGTGACGAGGTCGTGGGTTCCGGTCGCCGTCGCGTAAACTCGGCCAAGCTGGGGCACGGCCAGCACGCCGCGAACATCGGCGAGGCGACCGATCGTGGCCGTGACCCGTCGAGTCTGGAGGTCGACGAGGATCGCCTGGCTCGCCCCGAGATGAGCGATCGCAAGGAGATGGCCGGTCGGATCGATGCTCTGGTAGTCAAATCTCGCGCTGCCGCCGGTGAGCGGAATGTCGGCGACGAGGGTGAGCGGTAAGGGAGCTGCCGCGGATTTGTCGCCGCCACCGCAGCCAGTGAGGGTCAGGGCGGCCCCGAGCGCGCCCGCGACGACCCCGAGCCGGACCATTTCAGATGACCCAGAGGTCGATGAACGTTGCGAGGAGCCCGCTGATGGCGGCGGCGGAGACGACGCGACGCGACGGTTCATCGCGGGCGCTGGCAAGACCGAGAAGGAGCGCAACAAACGCAATCGCGACGATGCCAACGCCTGCGTCGGCCCAGGAGATCCGAATGATCGGCGCGTCGTGGTCGAAGCTCGTGGCGCTCGCTGAGCGCAGGGTGCCGTACCAGCCGACATAGGCACCCGCCACACCGATGGCCACGCTCAGGAGGCGCGCTGGCGAGCGCGACCATGGCATCGTGGCAGCCACCACCAGAGCGGCGAGGACGGCGGAGAGGATTCCAAAGCCGGTCACTTCTCCGGGAGAGAACACGGGTTCACGTTCCTCGATCGACATTTCGAGCGGCGCTGTCGCAGCCCGTTTGCGCAATCGTAGTGAACACGCGTCCAGTACCTGGCGGCCGGAGCGGAGGATTCACGAAGCGGGCAGGAATCTCGGCACAAGCCAGTGCGGTCACCCTGGTCGCGTTGACGGGCATCGGCTGGCCAGGGCCCGCGGCGCGTCTCCCACTTCGGCGGCGACGACCAGCATGACCTGCATGCGCAGTCGTCGTCGCCCTCGGTTCGATCCCAGCCCTACCATCCCGGGACGCTCCTCACCAGGCGAGCGTGTAGCGCCCAGCCCCGGGAGTGGGGAGGTGAACGGGTTGACAGGAGGGCACTAGCGCATCACGATGAGGTGATGCGGACGACGATCAATCTCCCCGAAGCAACGCATGCACGGCTCAAGGCCCTCGCCAGTGAGCGAGGGCTGAGCCTCGGCGACTTCATTGCTGAGGTGACAGACCGGGCACTCACGCCAGCAGATGATGCGACGCCTGGACTCCAGAGGGATCGGCTGACTGGCTTTCTCACGATGCAAGGCGAGACCCCAATCACGCATGAGGAAGTGAAGCGACTCCTGGAGGAAGACGATTGACGTGCTTGATCGACTCGAGCGTTCTCATCGCGCTTGCTGATCGCCTCCATACGGCGCACGACGTTTGCCGGAACTGGATTAGCGGCCCGAGCGTCACTGGGTTCGCGACCTGCCCGATTACGCAGACGGCTCTGCTCCGATATGTCCTGCGCCGAAATCCCGGAGGGGGCCCTGACGACGCCACCGCTGTCCTTGCGGCGATATGCGCCGATCCCCGCCATCGCTTCTGGACGGACGACCTCGAACCGAGGATGCTGGCCTGGAACGGTGTCGTTGGACACCGACAAGTCACCGATACCTACCTCGCGTCGTTGGCACGGTCCCGGGGTGAGCAGATCGTCACCCTCGACCGCGGCCTCGCGCTTGTGCACCCCGACGTCGCGCATCTCATTGATGGCCAAGGCGCGCGAACGTAGCGGCGCTCACCGTTTCCCAAGGCGCTTGGCGTCGTCGAAATTCACGAGGCATTCCTCGCCCGGTGGGCCTTCGGGCTCACGCCTCGGACGCGCTTGAACGCCGTGCTCAGCGCGAACGGGCCACCGTAGCCAACTTGCTGGGCAACCTCGGCGATCGTCGCACCGGGCTCGGCGAGAAGATCGGCGGCGAGGGCGAGGCGCCAGCCGGTGAGGTAGGTCATCGGTGGTTCTCCGACGAGGTCCTTGAACCGACGCGCCAGTGCGGCCCGGGAGACGTGGGCCTCGGCGGCGAGGGAATTGAGCGTCCACGCGTGAGATGGATGCTCCTGAAGGAGGCGAAGGACACCTCCGACCACCGGGTCGCTTTGGGCGAGAAACCAGCCGGGAGTATCGGCCTCCGGTCGAGAGAACCACGAGCGGAGCGCGGCGATGAGAACGAGATCCAGCAGTCGGTCCAACACCGCTTCCTGGCCCGGCGCATCGCGTCCAATTTCCTCCCGGAGAAGGGCAACCAGGTGGGAGTCCCACTCGCCCTGTCGCAGGACGACCAAGGAGGGGAGAGCGGCCAGGACACGTCCACTGATTTCGCCAGGAAGGTGATACGTCCCTGTGAGCATCATCGTCTCCCCGTCGGGGTCGTTTCCCCAGGTCCGGACCCCGAGCCCACTCGGAAACGGGACCTCGCGTCCGTCAATGCTTGTGCAGCGCTGGCCGGGGTGTATCACGATCCCGACGGGCGTATCCGGATCGTCGGCCACGGTGTACGGATCGGGGCCACGGACGATCGCGATGTCGCCGCCCTCCAGTCGGATCGGGGCCTCGCCGTCCCCCAGGAACCACGCTGCTCCTCGGACCATCGCCACAAGCGTCAATGGCGCCTGGTCTTCGATCCGAATGGACCACGGCGCAGTGAGGACCGAGCGCAGCACAAACGCGCCGCGGGCCCGGGGGCCATCAAGGAGACCGGCAAGGGTGTCCATTACGCTGAGTTTAGACGCTCGCGCATGCATTTGCCTCCCTGGGCGATGGAACGTCTCGTCCAAGGCCGATGTACTTGGGCAGCCAACACACGAGCGGAGGGGACCATGACCGGAGGCCTGACACGGGCGATAACGATTGGATCAGCGATCGGCTCAGGCGTCGCAGGTGGCGTGTTCTTTGCCTTCTCGACCTTCATCATGCGGGCCCTCGACCGGCTTCCTCCCGAGGAGGGTCTTTCGGCGATGCAGTCCATCAACCGCGAAGCGCCGAACCCGCTCTTCATGGCGGTTCTGTTCGGTACCGCCCTCGGGTGCATCACGCTTTGCGTCTCATCGCTGCAGAACCTCGGCGAGCCTGGTGCGTGGGGGCGCCTGATCGGCGGCGGGTTGTACCTGGTGGCGATCCTCCTGACGGTCGCCTACCACGTCCCCCAGAACAACTCGCTCGCGGCGCTTGGCGCCTCGGATCCACGTGCCGTGAAGGAGTGGGCGAGCTACGTCGGCAACTGGACTGCGTGGAACCACGTCCGTACGCTCACACCGATCGCCGCCTCGGCCGCCCTCGTCCTGTCGCTGCGGCGAGGGTAGGAGACCCGCCCGCTAGCTGAATATCTTGAACTCGCAGGTTGGTCCCGAGGCACCGGCCAGACGCCAATCAGCAGTGAGAAGCGGCGCACCCAGCGCCTCCGCAAGCGCGACGTACGCAGCGTCGTATGACGTCACCGTGGGGTGGAGTTCCCAGATACTCTCGAGGAGCGGGGTATGTGAAACCCGCATCACTGGCAAATCCGTGAGGTCGCCGAGTGCTTGGCGGACGCGGTCTGCGCTGACATTTTCGCGAAGACGAGCCCGTCGCAGCACGGATGCGACCTCGCAGTCCAGGAGGTGTGGCGCGACGAGATCGTCGCTCGCGATTGCCGCCCGCGCCCGATCACCCGCACCGAGGTCGTCGAGAAGCGCCACCGCGACAACCGAGGCATCAACAACGATCACCGCTCGTCGCGGTCGGCCCGGATGTCTACGACCGCCTGCTCCTATGGCAACCGACCCCCCGTGCGATGCCCAATGCGTTCCAAGACCTCGGCCATCGTCGGCGTCCTCAGGCTGCGAGTGATCTCGGCCAGGAGATACTCCTGGAGCGATTGTCCACCCAGTTGCTGCCAACGCTCGGCGAGTTCGATCTGATCTTCGCCGACACGGAAGGCGGGAAGACTGAGGGCTTGGACCTCACCCTCAGCGCACTCGCACTACACGGAACGCTGATCGTCGACGACATGAATCCCAAATCGGACGATGCCTACCACGCGGCGCTGTGGCCGAAGCTCCAGGCCGTCCGGGAGCGCCTCGTGACCGACCCCGCGTTCGTCTCCGTTGAGATGGATTGGGTGACGGGCGCTATTCTCAGCGTCCGACGAGCCAGGGAATAGCGGAGACGCCGCCTGGCCCGCCCCGCACGAGCGGGCGACCGTCACTGCGACGGACCAAGTCTGGCCCCGGCAGAGTCGCGTTCGCTACGTCGCCTTGGCGGCATCCTTCCGCAGCACCCAGATGAGCGCAGGGGCGCCGAGGCCGGGAATGATGGCCAGGAAGCGCTTCCAGCCGTCCAGCCTGGTGTCGAACAGTGCGAGAACGATGACCGCCACGTAGAGCACCCCGTGAAGTGGACCGATGCTTGTGGTGACGGCCTTGGTGTGGGAGGTCACGAGGTTGATCAGCAGCACGACCAGGGTGATGGTCTCGGCGATGGCCAGTGCGTCGAGCAGTCGTTGGGCCCGCGGTCCACTGAGGGCGGCAGGTACTGGCATGGTGTCGCTCCGGAATTGGTGGGGGTGATCCGTCATCATCCAGACTCCAGCACGACGTGTGCGGGCACAAGCGGAGGAACGGACGATTGGTGAATGCATGACGTTTGAGGAGCACGTCCGGGAACGTGTCCAGGCCGCGATCCGCTCGATTCCCGTCGACGAACGGGCGGGCGCCTATGTCGTCTCGCTCTTTGTCTACGACGAGAACGACGATCCGCGCGCGCCAACCGCCGCCGTTGGCTTCAATACTGAGGCTGCTGTTACCGCAGCGATGGAGGCCCAGCCGGACGAATACGCGTGGGGGACACCCTCGGATGAGGACGAGGCGCGGTGGAACTTCGCGTTCTGGCTCCAGAACGAGCTTGATGTCATTGCCGACCCTGTCCATGACCCGGCCGGGAACTTCCGTCGAGGGTCGTGGATCAAGGAGCTTGGCCTTGACTACTCTGACGAGGAAGAGGAAGACGATTTCGACGCGGCGACGGAGAAGGGTGAGCAGATCACCGCCGCCTTCCTCGAACTCCTCGTGTCGCTAACCCGCGAACTTCACGCCACCGGAATCCTCACCGAGGTCTTCGGGCGTCCCATTCCGGTCCTCATCCACGAGTTGGAGTACTACGACGAGATCGCCGACCAGAACCGGCGAGCGAATCCGTCCGACCTCGTCGAGCCATTTGCGACGTGGGTTGAGGCGACTGGGTTGGAATTGGGGTAGCCACGCCCGGCAAGCCACCGATCAGCGGCCTACCTGAACATGCCCGGTACCTTGTAATTCTTCCATCGTGTGGAAGATTTACCGGGTTCTGGCACGCCGCGCGGCGGCCATGATGAATGGCGACGCGGGCGAGTGAGGAGACTCAAACCCCCAACGATCGCGCCGACGCGATCCACGGGCTGGCATCCGCGGTAAAGCGACATAACTATCATTCGCGTGCATTCGTCAAGGAGCAACCGGGGAGTGCAGAGGGAGGCGGCCACCGCGCAGGTTCTCAGATCACGCACCCCGAGAGGCGTGAAACAGTACGCGAGGCTGCACTTCGGTACCCCGTCGACGATGAGGAGTCTTGCGATGGACACGGAACACCCGATCCGACTGCAGGTGACCGACGATCTGAGTCGCAGTCGCCTCACAACGTTCTTCCGCCTCTTTCTCGCGATCCCCCATCTCATTTGGGTGGCCGTCTGGGGCATCGCCGCCGCCGTTGCCGTCCTCATCAGCTGGTTCGCCACGCTCCTCGGTGGCCAAACACCCGATGGATTGCATCAGTTCATCGCGCGCTACCTGCGCTACGCGACCCATGTGAACGCCTACTTCTACCTCCTTGCCGATCCCTACCCGGGATTTCTCGGCGACACGGCCTACCCGATTGACCTCGTCGTGGCGCCACCAGCACCGCAACGTCGGGTCATCACCGCCTTCCGGATCATCCTCGCGATCCCGGTGTTCATCGTCGCCAACATCCTCGGCTACCTCCTGCAATTGCTAGCCGTCATTAGCTGGTTCGTCGCACTCTTCACCGCGCGAGTGCCCCTCGGCGTCCGTAACTTGGGAGCCTGGTGCTGGAAGTTCACGATCCAGACGTACGCGTACATCGGGCTCCTGACGGAGCGCTACCCGAGCTTCGACGGGTTCGTCGCCGATGGACCGAGGGGGTAGTGCCCGCCAACGCCACGGCGTCGCCGACCCCTCGGAAATTCCCGAATGAGGCATACCGCGACGCCGACATCCACCCTGGTCCAGGCGGAATGGGCAGTGAGCGCAGGGAACGCCGAGGCGATAGGCGAGCGCGAGACACGCCCGATCGCCAAGCCCGAGACCAATTGATCGCGTGGAGGCGCGCCAGGCTCCTGAGGTTTCCGCATCGATACGGAGGAACGCCTCAATGCTTACGCCGAGGTCGTCAACGGCGTCACCGACATCCTTCGCGGAAGCCTCGCGATCAGTCAGTTTCGCGCAGAACTCGGCGACGTTGACCGTGCTCATCGCAGCACCACGTCAAATCGCCTCGTCCACCGCCTCTGCGCCCTCCTCGTCCAGTACGTAGGCGGGCACGCCCGACATATCCAGAACGGCGCTAGCGCCGGTCACTCTCGCTCGGCCTCGGCGCGCCGGTCAGAGATCAATTCCTCGGTAAGCGGTGGCCCGGGAAGGTGCACAAACCGTCTTCGGATCGGACGCCGCGCGGGTGTCGACTGGGCCGGTGTCAGCCTTCTGGGCTCGTGAGGACTGAGGACATCACCGCCGGTCCCACCGCTTCTCCCCCTCTGCCTTGGCGAGTTCTCACCAAGCTTGCTGTCGCTCTGGTCCCTGGTGTTGGAGCACCCATTGCTGACGCGACTAACCTTGGGCGCACAGCGAATGGTCCCGGCCATCTGTTGGTCACCTTCGCCGACCGGCCCGACTCCCAGACTGCTGCCGCTCGCTTGGCGGGCCTCGGCGCGGTTGCTTCGGTCGTTCCCGAGGCGGGAATTTGGCGGGTCGCTCCTGCCGACGCCGCCCACGCGAGGGACCGCGCGCTGGCTCGGCCTCGGGTCCGAATCGCCGAGTGGTCGCTCGCACACCAGCGACGAGCTCCCAACCCAGTCAGCCGGGGTGGACCCGGAAGGGGTCACCGACCCACTCTTCGCCCCGATCTACCAATGGGGGCTGTTCTCAACCACATGGACACCTGCGCTGATCGGCGTCGGCCCCCGCCCACGGATCGCGATTTCGGATAGCGGGATCGATCGAACCCACGAGGAGTGGAGTGGTACTCCGTCACCACTCGTGGACCCCTACGACGCATACGGCGATCGCATTGGCCCCAACGAGGCGAACGACTGGGGCGCGGAGGGCCACGGAACCCACGTTGCTGGCATCGCGGCTGCACCCACAGACAACGGAGTCGGGATGATCGGCGTTGCGCCCGCTGAGGCTGGCGTCTCGGAGGTGATTCCCGTTCGCATCGCGGATCGCATCGGAGACAGCACCGATGAAACCATGGTGGCCTCAGGCGGTCGGTGCACCATGCTGGCGAGGTAATGGTTCTCGTCAGTGGAGGTGGGCTGTGGCGGTTGGCCGTTTGGATATCGATTGGGGTGTGGTTTGGGAGCAGCGCGGGCGTGGGGAGTCGTTGACGGCGATCGCTCCGCAACCAGAGCGTTGACGTTGTCGCTCCGGCCATCGACATCCTCTCGACGCTCCCAAAGCGCGTACACAAGGAAGAGTTGCAGCCGGGGTACGGATACAAGACGGGGACATCAATGGCCGCGCCCTTTGTCAGCGGCGTCGCCGCGCTGGTGTTCGCCGCGCACCCTGAGGCAACCCCCAGTCAGGTCATCGACCAGATCGAGGCGACCGCGATTGACCTCGGACCGCGCGGGCGCGATTTGACCTCGGGCGCCGGTCTCATCGACCCAGCCGCGGCCGTGTCGAACGTACTTCCCCAGACCGATTCAGCGGAGCGGAATGACAGCCCGCGTCGCGCGGCGCGGCTGGCGACGAGCAACGCCACAAACCCTCCCTTCGTTGCCGCCGGTCAGGTCGACACCTTCGACGACCCACATGACCTCTACCCCATCGACCTCGCCCGGGGTCGAGACATCTCCATCGTCGTTCGGCCAACCCGCGGTCGTGTCGGCCTGCGGCTCTGGAAGCCAGGCACAACCATCGTGAACGGACGGCGCGATCCGAGGGAGACCGCCGCCACGGTGCGGGCTCGTGGCTACCGCACGGAACTCCTCGCAGGTCGAGCGGATTCGCTGCGGTCAGGTCCGAAGCGGCTCGTCTTCACAGCCGCCGCTCGCGGCCGGTACCTCCTGGACGTCGTCGGCCTCCGCGGACGGTCCCCCTACATCCTCAAGATCACTCCCAGGTAACCGGAATCAGACGGGAGCCACGGCTGGTGTGGGCCAGTTGGTGTCCCTGCGGTTGAGATCAAGGGTCCCGCCGTCCCGGCACTGATCGGACTGGTAGTCGCTTGGCACATCCGGGTACATCTCGTCCCAGTACCGAGCAGCCAAGGCGGATGCCTGGCGTGGCGTCGCGCCGAGGCGCTCGGCGACGTGAGCGGTGACCTGGACGCTGTAGCACTCTGCGTCCGCCTCACCGGTGAAGCCAGCGAGGTGCTCGGCTTCGTGGGCCAGGACGTGGACCGCGATCACCTGATCACGCGTGGGGTTGGCCTGGTGCCCGTGGATGTAGTCCGAGAGGTCGCCACAGACCGAGTGGGCGATATCCGTGTGACGCGCCGGGTCGCCGTCCTCGTTGAACTGCACCCAACCGAGTTCGGTGTGCGTGCTCACGATGGAGGCACACCTGACCTCAACCGGATGGTGGGCGATCTCACCTGCAGCGGCCTCCAGGGTGGTCATGACCTGACGGTGCCGGTACTCGCTGACCGAGAGCCATCCCAGCGGAGCGATGAGCACCGCGATCGCAATCCAGTTGGGCTCGCCCCGAACATGGCGCAATACAACCCGGCCGAGGCAGACTGCCAGAACGGCAATGAAGATCGTCCTCACCTACGTTGCATCGGCACCCGTCACGGGATGCCTGAGCGCCGATGCCCTCGCATACGGCCTGCCTACGCGTCCGCGGCGGAGCGGGTCCCCTCAAGCAATACCTTCAGGTCCTCAAGCCCCTGGGTCATCACGGCCCGAAGGCGGCGCTCCAGGTCATAGTCGGGGTCGTCTGAGGTTGCCGTCTGCCGCCACGAGACGCGAGCGCCGGACGCAATCTCGTCCACCTTGATGGTCGCGCGGTGGCCGGTGAGCCCCGGAATCCCGGAGATCACCCGGTACGAGTACGTTCTGGCAGCCTCGTTGCGGTCCACAAGTTCCTCGACGAGGACGTTCCCGCTCCCCATCGTCACGTGGCGGGCGCCGTCGATGATTTCGATCTTCGCGACGGGCGCGAACCACTCGGCGATCCCAACAGGGTCACCCGCGGCAGCCCAGGCGACATCAGGCCCGACTGCAACGTCGATCGAGACCTCAAAATCGTTCGCCATGCTCGCTCCTTAGGTCTGTGGGTAGTGATTCTACGACCGATAGGCTCACGCGCAGTGAAGCAATTCCTTCTCCGCCTTGCAGGGCCCTTCTTCGTTGGCGCAGGAGCCCTGCATTTCATCTGGCCGGAGACGTATGACCAGGTCGTTCCCGACTATCTGCCCGCCCGCCGGGCCTTGGTCTACGCGAGCGGAGTAGCGGAGATTGCCGGAGGGCTTGGGATGCTCAACCGCTCCACGCGCCGTATTGCTGGCTGGTGGCTGATTGGGCTTCTGGTTGCCGTCTTCCCAGCAAACATCTGGATGGCGCAGCACCCCGACCGCTACCACCTGCCGGGAGGGCGAGCCGCGCTCTACGCGCGACTGCCCCTCCAACTGGTTCTCATTGCTTGGGTCCGCCGGGCATCACGTCCCTAGACGGCCACGCTCGGCTTCACCCGGAGAACCTTGGCCGCCCAATCGGGGAGCCACCAGTTCCACTTGTCCAACAGACGCATCAGCGCCGGAACGAGGAGCGCCCGGATGATGGTGGCGTCGAAGATGATCCCTGCCGCCAGCCCGATTCCGAACTGCTTGATGTCCGTTCCCGGGCTCAACGAGAGGACGAAGAAGGCAAACATCAGCACCAATGCGGCGCTGGTAACGAGCTTTCCGGTCCTCGCCAGTCCCAGAGAGACGGCCGCAGCCGTGTTGCCGCCCTCGTCGTATGCCTCACGCATGCGCGTCAGCATGAAGACTTCGTAGTCCATCGACAGGCCGTACAGGAACGCGAAGATCATGATCGGGATCCACGACACAATCGAGTCGGTGGCCGCCACGTTCCAGATCGCCTTGCTGCCGTTCCCCTTCTGGAAGATGAACACGATGATCCCGTAGGCGGCGCCCAGGGAAACCAGATTCAAGATCACTGCCTTTAGTGGCAGGATCAATGACCGGAACGCGCGTGCCAGCAGGATGTAAGTCAACACCACGACGAAGAGCAGCACCCATGGAAACGTCCCGTAGACGGCCTTGATGAACTCGCGCTCCTGAGGTGGCGTGCCCGCGACCGTCACCTTCGTTCCCGGCGGGAGCGATCGACTGGCCGACGCCGCGACGTCCTTCAACCGGTTCGTGGTGTCCCGCGTGGGCTTGGCCGACCCGTCGGTCGTCGGGATGGCCTCGATGATCCGGAACTGGGCCTTCGTGTTCACGGGTGGAATCGTCGTCCCGACAATGCCCGCGGTCTTGCCGATGGCCGCGGCGAGTGGGGCCAGATCACCCTCGGCAACCGGGCCCTCGACGACGATGGAGTAGGGCTTAATCGGACCGGGTCCGATCTTGGCGTCATTCAGCAGCGTAAGGCCCCGATGCCCCGTGCCGGCACCCGGGAGGTCCTTGGCCTGTGCGTCGCTCGGGTTCAGTTGCAGCCCGAAGAACAGGAGCACCGCAACAATGGCCGCCCCCATGGTGGCGACGGGAATGGGACGGCGCATGACCATCTTTCCCCACTTGTTCCAGAATCCGGCGTCCGGGTCGTCGCTGCCCTCCACCAGGCGCTTCGGCAGTACTCGCATAGTGTTGATGCGCGGCCCAAGTGAGTAGAGCAGTGCTGGCAACAGCGTGATTGAGGCCAGTACCGAGACGAGTGGAATCAGCATTCCGCCGATGCCGATTGACCGGATGAAGGGCAGCGGAATGATGATCATGCTGATCAGGCCAACGGCAACGGTCGACCCCGAGACGATCACCGAATGCCCGGCGTGGCGCATCGTCTCCATGATGGCCGCCTCACGGTCGTTGCCGTGGCGCAGTTCCTCGCGAAACCGAAAGATGATGAGCAGCGCGTAGTCGATGGCGACGCCCAAACCAACGAGCGAGACCAAGAACTGCACCACCACCGAGATGTCCGTGACGAAGGACATCAACCAAACGAGCGTGAAGGTGTTCATGATCGCGGCGATCGCCACCACCAACGGCATGGCCACGGCAGGGAGCGTGCCGAAGGTAAAGAACAGGATGACGAGCGCCCCGAGCCCACCGATCAGCGTTTCCACCAGAAGGCTCGGTCCACCGCCAGTTTCTCCGTCGCTCGCCTCGGAAAAGAGGGGCCTCAGCCCGGTCAGCTCTGAGGTCACCCCCGCTGGTGTCGCAGCCTTCAATGCATCTTTCGTCGGATCGAGAGTGAACTGGTCGAAGGCATCTGGTCCGGGCGGGTAAATCAACGCGAACATGGTGTGGCGATCGGCCGAGACGAAGGTGGAACTCTTCGCGTCGAAGTAGGAACTGACGCGCGCACCGGGCGTTGCGGCCGCTGCGCTGGTGATTGCCTGTTTGATACCGGTTTCCTGGGTGACATCTCCCGTAGACTTGAAGACGGGAACATAGGGCTGGATCTCGCCGCTTCCGAGCGTCTGGAGTGTCCGCTGATTGGCCTCGTAGGCGGAGTAGCCGGGGATCGAAAAGGTCTTCAACCACCGATCGGTCATCTGTCCGGCGGCGAAGCCACCGAAGGCGGTGAGGAGTACCCAGATGCCGATGACGATCTTCCGGTGATGGGTGACATAGCGCGTCAACCGATCCATGAACCAGCTCCTTCTCAACGGGGATGTCGTCTCGCCAGCTTCCTCGCTCGCAAGCGCCGGGGACGTTTTTACCAGCCCCGGCGGATCCCCTCGACCTCAACCAGTCAAGGCTCAGACAAGTTGACGGTGGCGCTCCGTGGCGCCGGCACGCCGCGATTGCCCGCCGATTGCCTCCCAATCACGACCAACCGCCCACCTCGGCCGGTATCGTCCGCACCCGTGGCGCCGGTCTTCAGTCTCAGCATCGCGCTGCTCCTGTTCTCGCTCGGCGCCTGGGGCATCGGTCTCGCCGCGTCGGGGCGGACGCTTGAGCGGCCCTACGTCACTGCCACGCTGCTCGTCGAGGCCGAGTTGGTCATCCAGGCCGTCGCCGCTGCCGCGTTTCTGATCGGCGGTCACCGACCCGACTCCGTGCCAGAGTTCATCGGATACCTGGTGACATCGGTGATCCTGATTCCCTTCGGGCTGGAGCGGGCGCGAGGCATTGAGCAGACCCGGTGGGAGCCCGCAATTCTTGGAGCCGTCTGTCTCGCGCTGGCGGTCGCCGTCCTCAGATTGTTGTCGCTGTGGTAGCCGCCGGCCCTGGACGCCTTCTCGGGGCGATATATGCCCTCTTTGCACTGGCGGCTGGCGCACGCTCAGCGGTTCAGATCGCCACCAAGTTCGGTGACGCACCCTTGGCGTATGTCCTCTCCGCGTTCGCGGCGGTGATCTACCTGGTCGCCGCGATCAGTTTCGGCAGGGTGTCTCGGCGGGCCTGGCAGGCGGCGCTCACAGCCGTTGGGATTGAACTCATGGGTGTGCTCATCGTTGGGACCGCCAGCCTCGCCGCCAATGCGTCATTCCCCGACCAAACGGTCTGGTCGAACTACGGATCGGGCTATGGCTTCATTCCCGTGGTGCTTCCCGTCGTCGGCCTCTGGTGGCTCCTGAAACACCCCTCGAGTCCGCACCCAGACCTGAGTGCTAGCGTCCCGCCGACCGGTGAGTTGTAGAGGGGACCCTGCGTTGGGCGAGCGAGGACTGTTCCAAGGTGGCGGACGCCTGTATGCCGAGCTTCGCGCGCGGTCCGCGGTCGTGCTCACCCCGGAGCTGATCAGCGCAGGTCGCAGACGTCTTGCAATCAAGTGCGCCGTCATTGCGACGTGGACCGTAGGCGCCTACCTCGGACTGTTGTTCCTTGCGCACGGCCCCCTCTCGGTCACCTTGTGGTCGGTGGCGCTCGGCCTGGCAATCGCGGGCGTCGCATTTTGCATTGGCCATGACGCGAACCACGACGCCTTTCTCGGCAACCGGCGCGCCAACCGGGTCGTTGGCCTCGCCTTCGACCTCATCGGTGTCAGCTCGTACATCTGGCGCAGTAAGCACAACCAGGCGCACCACTCATTCACAAACGTGCAGGGCGCAGACTCCGACATCGAGCAGATGCCGCTCGCCCGTCTCGCTCCGGATCAACCGCTGCACTGGTATCACCGCTTCCAGCACATCTATATGTGGCTGCTCTACGGCCTGTTCACGATCCGCCACCACCTGTTCGGCGACATCAAACAGCTGGTCACCGGGCGGATCGCCGACCTCACCCCCGTCGCGCGTCCACGTGGGGTGGAGCTTGCGTACTTCATCGGTGGCAAGGTGGTCTTCTGGACCTGGACGGCGGTGATTCCGCTCCTGCTGCATCCGTGGTACGGCGTGCTTGGTGCCTTCCTCATCGTGTCGTGGGTCAGCGGTTTTACCGTTGCAACGGTCTTTCAGTTGGCCCACTGCACCGACGACGCACACTTTTCGAGCATCGACGAGCTCCGGAGCGGGCCGCCGAAGGCATGGGCGGACCACCAAGTCGAGACGACGGTGGACTTCGCCCCATCAAACGCCTTTTTGCGCTGGTACCTCGGCGGGCTGAACTTCCAGGTTGAGCATCACTTGTTTCCGAAGGTCAGCCATGTGCACTACCCACTGCTGTTCCCGATTGTCCGAGACACGTGCGCAGAGCTTGGCGTGCAACACAACACGCAGGCCACGCTGCGCCTCGCGTTGGGCTCGCATGTGCGCTGGCTGCGACAAATGGGTCGACCTGAACCAAGCGGGATCGGCGTCAGCGCACAGTCACCGTCCGGCTGAGGTTCACCGACGCCCCGTCAGGGGTCAGCACCTGGATACGGACGTCAAACCTGCCGGGGCGGCGGATCGGGAGTGCGATGCGGGCTGATCCGGACGGCAACGCTCGTGCCAGCCGGAATGCCAGACGGCCGTTGGCGTGATTGAACACCTGAACCGTGGCCCGCAGTGGCGCGGTCGCCTGACCGGTAAGAACAGCAACGCGATGCCCTGACACCAGTCGCACGGATACCAGTCGCGCCCTGACTGACGGATGGGTCTCCTCCACTGAGCGGGGAACCGGCGCCGCAGTTGGCGCAGTGGGCTGGGGCACGGCAACGAACGGTGTTGCGGCCGCCTCGGCGGGAAGCACGCGCCCTGCGGCGGCATAGACGGCAGCCCGTGCATTTAGCGCCCCGGCCCCGGAGGCGGTGTCGGGACCCGGAGGTCCGATGTCAGTGGCGGTGTCGATAAGGATTCGGGTCACTTGATCAATCGTGAGGGCAGGATTCGCCTGGCGCATCAGGGCGACCGTCCCCGCCACGTGCGGGCTTGCCATGCTCGTTCCCGTGGAGGCCGCGAAGCCCCCCGCGAGGCCACCCACAACCGACACCCCCGGAGCGACCAACTCCGGCTTACGGACGATGGAGCCATCCGGGCGCGTCACCGGCTCGTGCCGACCTGAGAACTCCGGGACCTGATGCTGGTCGTCGTCGGCGCCGACCGTGATGACCCCGCTGTCGCTGCCGGGGCTTCCCACCGTTCCGGAGTTCCCCGACGCAAAGACTGGCACGATGCCAATTGCCCGCCAGTTTGCGAGGAGCGCGCGAAACCACGGGTCACCGGCATTCGGCGATGACCAGGAACTGTTGACGACGCTCGGCCAATCAGCCGTGGAGGGGTCGCCGTCGGGGTCCGTCATCCACTGGGCAGCGGCGAGAAGGGCCGAACTGCGACCGAGACCATCACCGTCAAGTGCCTTTGCGACGATCAGTTTGGCCCCTGGGGCGACACCTATTGGCGCGCCACTCACGGGGACCCCAACGAGCGTGGACGCGGTGTGCGTGCCGTGTCCGTTGTCGTCATACGGTTGTAGACGTGCGCCGACGAAGTCACGAAATCGGGCGATCCGTCCGGCCAGCGCCGGATTTGCAGGATCGACCCCGCTGTCGATCGTTCCGATCGTGATGCCCTGGCCGTTCAGTCCCAACTCGCTCCAGACCCGGGACGCGCCGATGTCGGCAATCCCCCAATTTCCAAGACCTGGACTTGGAAGGACGGGGCCCGACAGTGCGCTGGCCACCTGGACGGCACGATCGACGGCCACCGAGCCCACCCTCGGGTCGCCCGCCAGGCGGGAAAGCCCGTCCGGGCCGATACTCCCGGCAACGGCGTTGATGAGCCAAAGCTGCCGCGCCGGGTGCCCGGGTGACGTCAGCCGCCGGGCAAGCCACGGCTGGCTGGTCCGTGCCGTGCGTTGGAGCGCACGGACCAGCGCAACCCCGCCTGCCCCGTGAGGACTCGCCCTCAAGGTGACAATGACCGGTATCCGGAGACCAACCTGATCCCGCCCAGACTCGGTGCCCGGCGTCGCCCCGGTCAGCGGTCGAGAAGTGTCTGTCGCCCCCGCCGAAGTGGCGAGGGCGACGGTGAGCAGTGCGACCAATACGCGGCATCCGTGCCGGGTCGCTCGGGAGTCCCTACCCTCGTTGCCCACGGATATCTCATCGGCATGTTCCACCGCAACGGACATCCCGCACAACGAGTGAGACCCAAGCGTTGGATGGCAGAGGGTCGGCTACGATGGCCAGCTCCGCTCACCCTCAAACGAACCAAGTGACCTTGCCAATGCGCATCCGAAACGTCCTCGTCGACTCCCGCCCAGATGGTCCGCTGGCCCCACTAACGACGCTCGCGCGCGATCTCGACCCGCGAGTGCAACGCGAGGTCGGCGCAATTCTTGCCCGGATCGACCCGTCTTGCTGGGAACAGTCAGGACACAATCCGGCCCGCGCCATCGCCCAGCTCAGCGCCACCGCGCTGGAGACGGCCTCCGGGGATGAGGATCTGATCCATGCCGTTGAGGCGGCGGTCGTGACTCGCGCGGAGCGCCTCGCCACCCCTGAGTGGACGCCACCCGGGGCCGAAGGGATGCTCGTCGCATATTTTTCGTGCGAGTTTGGGCTGGATGCAAGTCTGCCCATCTACTCGGGTGGGCTTGGCCTGCTCTCTGGCGACCACCTCAAGGCAGCCGCCGATCTGAGGCTGCCCCTGGTGGGCGTCGGGCTCTTCTATCGCAATGGCTACTTCCGCCAGGACGTCGCTCCCGACGGGCGTCAGGTGGAGCGGTACCCAGCCAGTGACGAGACCCAACTCCCAATGGAGCCAGCGTTTTGCCCCGACGGTACGCCGGTTCGCGTCACCGTGGACCTCGCCGGTGAGACCGTGACCTGCGGGGTCTGGCGCGCCCAGACCGGCGGGGTGGACCTCTACCTGCTCGACACCGACCTCCCCGAGAACACACCCGCCGCCCGCGCCATTACTGATTTGCTCTACGGGGGTGACCGCGAGCACCGAATCCGTCAAGAACTGGTGCTCGGCATCGGTGGCGTGCGCGCCCTGGCTGCGATCGGACTCTCGCCGACGGTGTTTCACATGAACGAAGGCCACTCCGCATTCCTTGCGATCGAGCGGCTCCGAGTCCTCGTTTCAGAACACGGGTTGAGCGTTCCGGAAGCGATGGAGGCCATCCGCGCGTCGAGCGTGTTCACCACTCATACCCCGGTACCAGCCGGAAATGAGGTGTTCGAGGCGGAGCTCGCCAGCCGATACGTGGCGCCGCTCGTCAAAGAGGTGGGCCTCGACTGGGACGGATTTGCGGCGATGGCGCGTGTGCCCGGCCAGACCGACGGCCCGATCGGGATGACGGTCCTCGCGCTCCGAAGTGCCAGGCGCGCAAACGGAGTCAGCGCGCTGCACGGCCTCGTGTCGCGGGATATGTGGAAGGCGCTCTGGCCCGGCTATCTCCCCACAGAGACGCCCATTGGACATGTCACGAACGGCGTCCACACCGGAACCTGGCTGTCGGACGGGACGCGTTCACTGCTGGCCGACCGCGGCCTCGCGGCGATCGAGGCTGACCCGGCTGATCCGGCGGCATGGAACGGAGCGGCCGAGGTCGATGGCCACGCGCTCTGGAACGCGCGCACGACGGCGCGGCGCAGCCTCATCGAGATGGTTGGACGAAGTGGCCTGGACTCCCCGCACCTCAACCCCGATGCCCTCACCATCGGGTTCTCGCGACGATTCGCGACGTACAAGCGTGCCGCCCTACTCCTGCGCCAGCCGGAACGCCTGCGCGCGCTCCTGACACACCCTGACCGGCCCGTGCAGATTGTTCTGGCCGGAAAGGCGCATCCGCATGACGATCCGGGCAAGGGTGTACTGCAATCAATTTTGAGTGCCGCGCGCTCGCTTGGAATCACGAACCAGGTCGCCTTCGTGCCGGACTACGACATCGCCGTTGCGAAGGTCCTCGTTGCAGGGGCTGACGTCTGGCTGAACACCCCCCGCCGACCGTACGAGGCCTCAGGAACCAGCGGAATGAAGGCCGCCCTCAATGGAGTTCTGAACCTCTCCGTGTTGGACGGGTGGTGGCCGGAGGGGTATGCACCGGATCTTGGCTGGGCCATTGGCGACGAGCGGTCGATTGACGACGCGGAGTTGCAGGACTCCCGCGACGCCGAGTCACTGTTTTCGCTGCTAGAGAGCGACGTCGTCCCGGCCTTCTACGAGCGGGATCACGATGGTCTCCCGCAGCGGTGGCTCGCGATGATGCGCCGGTCAATGTGCGTTCTCGGGCCGCAGTTTTCCACCCAACGCATGGTCCGCGAGTACGCGGAACAGTTCTACGGTCCGGCGCATGTCGACGGGGCGCGGATGAGCGCAGACAGCTACCAAGGTGCACGCGACGGAGCGGCCTGGCGAGCGCGCATGTCGGCGGCCTGGTCGAACGTGCGAATCGTCGACGTTGTCACCCAACCGACTGCCCGCGCGGGGTCGCTCCTAGCGGTCGACATCACCGTCGACCTTGCGTCGATCGCACCTGACGACGTTCGCGTCGAGGTCGTGGTCGGCGAGCCTGATCCCGTCGGCTTTTCGCGTCCTTCCATCATTCTCGCAACGCGAACCCAAAGCGGCTACCGCGCCGAGGTGCCCGTTTCCCACGGCGGCCGCGTTTGCCTCGCCGCCCGAGTTGTCGCAAACCCCGGTGGCCTTCCCCTGGACGCCGCACTGGCGACGTGGGAGGCTAATCTCAGCTAGTCCATGGCTGCATCGTCCCCATTCTCCCGCCCGATTCAGCGTGAGCGCTCCGACGCGTGCCGTAACCGCCTGCGCGCCCTTGAAGCGGCCGAGACGCTCTTCGCAACCCATGGTGTCGCGGACGTGTCCATGGACCAGATCGCCGTGGCGGCGGGGGTTGGCAAAGCGACCCTGTACCGCGCCTTTGGCGACCGGGCGGGCCTTGCGATGGCACTCCTCGACAAGCGCGAGCGGGATTTCCAGCAGGACATCCTGTCCGGCCCTCCACCGCTTGGACCAGGGGCGGCACCGATCGAGCGGATCGTCGCCTTCCTTCGGACGCTCGCGGGCCTCGTCAGTGGCCAGCTGGACGTCTTGGTCTGCGCAGAGACCGCCGCCCCCGGCGCCCGCTTTCGCTCTGGGGTATACGTCACCCATCGCACCCACCTTGCAATGTTGATCACGCAGGTCGACCCGGACGTTGATGCGGGAATGCTGGCCGAGCTGATGATGGCCCCCGTTGCGGCCGAGCTGGTCAGCCATTTGGCGACCGACTCCGGGCAACTTGCGGACCTCCTTGAACGGATCGCACGCGGGGCGCTCAGCAACTGATTCCGATACGCGAGCGTCGGGCCTTGGCGCGGCCCTGGCGGCGTCTACCCTCCGCGATCCGAGCAGCTTCTCCACGAAGGAACTCGCTCTTTCCATTGTGCTAGCGGGGCGAGTCTCTATTTCACGCCGTGGAGCCCACCGGTCCCGGTCTCTGCGCTGGCTCCGTTCGATCTGACGTCAACGTCATTCACCGACTCGCGCGGGCCTTCGTATCGGATCAGCGCCCGCGATCAAGGAGACAACCGCCGTGGGGCCGTTCAGGTGGTCATCACCGCCGAACCCAAGGGCCTTCGGGGGTGGTTGCGAGCCCGAAAGATCGCGCAGGGCAGCGTGACGTTCGCCTTCATGGTCAAGGAGGCGGGTTCGTACCGGTTGCGCCATCGCTTCGCGGGATCGCCAACAGTGGCGCCAGGCGAGGCGACAGAGGATATCCGCGTCACCCGGTCCATCACCTGCCGCTACAGGCGAACCGCTAACCGAGGCCGACGGCTGCCAGGGTTGCGTCGTGCATCGCGGCCATCATGTGGGTGACGGCAGCGCCGCGAGGGTCGAAGGTGGCAACGCCGTGAATCTCAGCCACTGGACGGGCTTCCATTACCGTTGAGAGGATGAGCGCGCCGTCGGCTCCCGCGAGGCGTCCTACGGGTGCGACGTCCTCCCGGGTCTTCAGGGCGGCGACCGCCATGCGGCGGGTCAGTGAATCAAGGACCCCGATCTCTAGGGGTGGGAGCACGAGTGTGTCCCCATCAATCCAACCCAGCGACCAGGTTGGCCCCTCCAGCACGGCGTCGTCGTCGGCGCGAATGAACAGTCCGTCATGGCACCCGGCAGCGCGGGCGAGGCGAGCAGCCTGCATGTTCGCCGCGTATGACAGCGTCTTTGATCCGATCAAGAGCGGCGTCACGCGGTGGTGAACGGGCAACAGCCGGAAACCCCCATTGTCGGCCGGAATCGGCTCCTCACGGAAGATGCGCTGACCGCTGCGCGTAACCATGAGGCGAACCGCGCAATCGGGCTCAACCGTCAGCTCGCAGAAGCTGTCCAGCTCGTCCCGGATCAGCTCGAGGTCAAGATGGATATCCACCTGAGCCGCAGAGCGGGCGAGTCGGTCGAGGTGCGCCTGGGGTGTGCGAAGCACACGCCCGTAGGTCCGTAGTCCCTCGAATACGCCGTCCCCGCGGACCAGCCCGTCGTCCAAATGGACGGTGGCGGTTTCTGCGGAGTCAGCCGTCACGCCGTCGATCATGATCGCGGGCGCGGTGCGTTGGGTCGTCGTCATGGTAGTCACGCTAGCAAGCATCGGCCGAGCCGCCGTCAGACTAAAGCGACTGCCACAAGACGTGCAGGGCCGCGGCGGCCCCGTCGATCGCCATGTCAACGCGGTCACCCGTGCGGCGAACCTGGACCTCAAGTGGGCCATCCGGCATGGTGCGCTTGCCCACGGTGACGCGGAGCGGGCACCCAAGGAGCTCCGCCTCGACGAACTTCTCGCCGGGTTTCGGGCCCTGACGGTCGTCAAAGAGCACCGTCATCCCTTCGGCAATCAGGTCGGCCAAGAGTCGCTCTGCGTACTCGGCCTGCGGAGTGTCCGCGGCACCGATCAGGACCATGTGGACATCGAACGGAGCGATGGCCTTCGGCCAGACGATGCCCTTGTCGTCGGCCCCTTGCTCGATCGCCGCCGCCGCAACCCGCGCCGGTCCGATCCCGTACGAGCCCATGATGATCGGCCGCTCGGTACCCGTCTCGTCCAGAAACCGCGCACCCAGGGGCTCGGAGTACTTCGTCCCGAGTTTGAAGATGTTCCCGATCTCGATGACCTTCTCCAAGGTAATCGGCGTCCCCGCGATCGGGCAGCCCTCCCCGGCAAGGACCGTGCGGATGTCCGCCGTCTCGGCCTGGAAGTCCCGCCCAAGGACGACCCCGCGCAGGTGCTCGCCATCCCGGTTCGCGCCAGTGACGTAGTGACCGGTCGCGATGGACGTGTCGGCAATGATGCGAACCTTGTCGCTCACCCCAAGCGGACCGAGGGAGCCTGGGCTTGCACCGAACCATTCGGCGATCTCCTCCGGGTGGGCCGCTCGGTGGTTGCCGACCAGACGCGCCAACTTCTTGTCGTGCAGTTGGTGCTCCCCACGGACGATCGCGAGGACGGGGCCGGAATCCGAGACCACAACGACACTCTTGGCAAGTCGGGCGGCGGGGAGACCCGTGAGCGTCGATAGTTCGTCGATCGTGCCGACGCCGGGCGTCGCAAACGCTTCCGGCGCGCCGGGGGTCTCACCGAAGTCTGGGTCGATCGCCGTTGTTGTCGCAAGCTCCACATTCGCCGCATACCCGCTCGGGGCGAGCGCCACGATGTCCTCTCCCGCCGGGCTTGGCGCCATGTACTCGTGCGCCCCCGAGCCACCCATCATTCCGACGTCGCTCTCGACCTCGTACCACCGGATCCCGGAGCGATCGAAGATGCGAGCGTAGGCGGCAGCGTGGAGCGCATAGGACTGGTCGAGGCCCGCAGCGTCGCGGTCCAGCGAGTACGAGTCCTTCATCGTGAATTCGCGAACACGGAGCATTCCGCCCTTGGCACGCGGTTCGTCACGGAGCTTCGTCTGCATCTGCCACCAAATTTGCGGCAGGTCACGGTACGAGCGAACCTCGCGGGCGGCATGCCACGTGATGATCTCCTCGTGGGTCATCGCGAGCACCATCTGGCGGCCAGCGCGGTCCTCCAGGCGGAACTGCTCCGGCAGCCCGTAGCGGCCGGTGGTCTCCCAGATCTCGGCGGGGTGCATCACCGGCATCAGGATCTCCTGTCCGCCGATCGCCTCCATCTCCTCGCGGATGATGGCCTCAACCTTGCGCACGACGCGAAGCCCGAGCGGCAGGAGGGTGTAGAGCCCGGCAGCGATCTGGCGGACCAGCCCTGCCCGCACCATCAGCTGGTGGCTCACCGCCTCAGCGTCGGCCGGTGCGTCCCGGAGCGTTGGCCAGAGGCGTCCCGAGCACCGCCATGAGTTACCGATCGGCCCGGCGGGGACCTGCCAGTGTGCGTCCGTATTGGGGGGTGCCATCGATGCCTTTGCCGGTTGCTCGCGTGCGGGCGGGCATCCTATCTGCGATCAGGCCGTGTCGGGCTTCAATCCGTTGCTCGGGGCAACTGGACTGGGCTCCGGTTCCACCGCCACAAGCAGTACTCGCGTACCGCGCGTTGCCTCGACGGTAAGGCGATAGCCATCAACGACCACCGTGTCGCCGGTCCGAGGCAGGCGGCCAAGGCGCCCAAACACCAGGCCACCGACGCTTGTCACGCTGTCGTCTTCGATCTCAACGCCGTGGTCGGCAAGCGACTCGATCGGCACGTGTCCGCCGACGATCAGCCGCCCGTCGGCGCTGACGTTCACGGCCTCGGCGCGGTCGCGCTCGTCGTCAATCTCGCCGACGATCTCCTCAATGATGTCCTCGATGCTGACAACCCCGGCCAGATCGCCGTACTCGTCCAGCACCACCGACAGCGATGTCCGCTTGGCCTGCATCTGCCGCAGCAGCAAGTCGATTGGCTGACTCTCGGGGACGAAGAGCGGGTCGCCCATCACATCGCCCACGCAGGCTCCGTCGCCCTGCTCCAGAAGCGCGCGGGCGAGCTGTGAGAGCTGCACGACGCCAACCACGGTCTGATCCCCGTCCAAGACTGGGAAGCGGCTGTGTCGCCCCGCAAGCGCCTGTTCGAGTGCCTCCCGCACCTTCTCGGTGACGCTCATCGTGGCGACGTCAGGCCTCGGCGTCATCACATCCCGAGCGGGTGTCTCGTGAAGCTCGAAGACACCTTCGAGCATGTCGGCCTCCTCGGGATCAAGGCGCCCACCCTCTTCGCTCTGGGCAATGATCCGCTGGATGTCCTCCGGTGTTGACGCGAGGTCGTGTTCCCCGGCTGGCTCAACGCCAAGCATCCGAACCAGACGGATACCTGCCCCGTTGAGCAGCGCGATGACGGGCGAGAGCAGCGTCCGGAAGCCCTCCAGCGGATATGCGAGGAACGTCGCCGTGCCCTCGGGACGTTGGATCGCGAAGCTCTTCGGGGCCAGTTCCCCCACCACCACATGCAGGACGGTGATGATGGCAAAGGCGATGA
>JAYTQG010000088.1:0-2101 GCA_043746815.1 Thermoleophilia bacterium
CCCCGCAAGGATGGCGACCGCAGCGCGCTCCTGAACCGCGCGGATGCCAGCGGCGGAGCCGTCGTCGGCTTCGAGAGTCCGAAGCGCGTGGCCGCCCTACTCGCGGCACTTGCATCGCGCATTCCGGCGCGAATGGTGGCCATTTGCCGGGAACTCACGAAGCTGCATGAGGAGGTCATGGTCGGAACCGCTGCTGATCTGGCCGAGCGCGTCACGGGCGACCTCCGCGGTGAGGTCACTATCGTCTTGGACGCCCTTCCCCCCGCCATCGGCACTAACGAGGATCTCCGCCGCGCAGCTGCCCTTGTCGCGAGTGCCGGGATCGGACCGGGCCCAGGGGCTGATCTGATGGTCGCCCTCGGGCCCTGGTCGCGAAATGCTGCCTACCGGGCCATTCTCGACGCACGAGCTACCGGTTAGGAGCGGACGAGTTCGATAACCGGAATCGTCCGGTTCGCGGTCTTTTCATAGTCCCCAAAGCTCGCGAAGCGTGTGACTTGGAGGGCATAGAGGCGGTCGCGCTCCGCGCCGTCGATCTGAACGGCGGTCGCGTCAAATGTCTCGGTGAGGTACTCGACCGTGACGTCCGGGTTCGCCCTCAGGTTGTAGTACCAGTCGGGATTGTCGGTCGCTCCGGCCTTTGACGCGATGACGTAGATGCGGTCGTCGTCCAGCAGCGCGACGAGGGGATTCAAGCGCTCAAGCCCGCTCTTCGCACCCTTGGTGTGCACGATGACCAGCGGCGAGCCTTCGAACATGCCACCGCACTTGCCGCCGTTTGCGCGGAATTCTTCAATGATCGTTTTGTTCCAGGCGTTGAAATCCATCGACACAGCGGTCTCCTTTGAACGTGGTTGTGGTTCAGTCGCGCTAGCGGGGACGTTGCCAGATTGGGCGCGACGACGCGAGCTACCATTGCTCGAATGATTCGTCGCGCAAACGCCCGCGTACTGGTCCTGGTTGGTTTGGTCGCCCTCTCCGTCCTCGCGCTCGGGATGCTGATCCTCCGCAAGGTCGTCGCGCCTGACGCCGATCATTATCGGTTCCTCAGCTGGAACCTCATCCTGGCGTGGGTTCCGATGGTGTGCGCGCTCGGCGCATATGACCTCCACCGTCGAAGGGTCGGTCGCACCGTGGTGGCATTGCTCGCGGTGATCTGGCTTGTCTTTCTCCCGAACGCGCCGTATCTGATGACCGACTTCATTCACCTGGACAAGCAGCCGGGCGTTTCCCTTTGGTACGACACCCTCCTGTTTGGCGCGTTCGGCCTCAGCGGCCTCTTGCTCGGGGTGGTGTCGTTGTCCCTGATGCATTCGCTCGTACGGCGCGTTGTGAGCGCGGCTGTGGCGTGGTCGGGCGTTGTCGTGGTGCTCTTGCTCACCAGCTTCGGGATCCTGCTGGGGCGCATCCAGCGGTGGAACAGCTGGGACGTCCTGACAAACCCTGGCCAGCTTTGGGCCGACATCGCGGGTCGTTCACTGAACCCGATTGACCACCCGCGCTTGCTCGGCTGGATGATCGCCTTCGTGGCAGTCATCGGGCCCACCTACATGTTCGTTCACCGCCTTATGGAGTCGGGACGGTCAGCGGGTGAGCAGCCCACCGCCTGAAGGGTTCCTCGCAGACGCGGTCCCGCCAAGGGTAGAGTCAGCCCTATGGCCCGGTTCCACACCACCATTGCGTCGCCACTCTCACCCGAGGAGGCGTTTGCCCGGATGGCGGCATTCGAGCGTGTCCCAGAGTGGGACCCGAACACCAAGGCGGCGAAACGGATCGGCGAGATCGCTGGCGTCGGGAGCGAGTTTCAGATCTCAACGGTCTTCGGTGGGCGCGTCCTGGAACTTGTGTACCGGACAACCGCGTTTGAGGCGCCTCGGCGGCTGGTGCTGGAGTCCAGCATGCCAAACGGGATTCAGCTCCGCGACGAGATCACCGTTGTTCCAGATGGCAGTGGCTGCCGCGTTACCTACGACGCGCGGATTTTGCCGAAGGGCTTCTGGCGGATCGCCGAACCAATTTTTCAGATGATCTTCGGACGCGTTGGCTCGCGCGCGATCATCCCGCTGTCGCGGTTCCTGGATGGGACAGCCGTCGGCTGATT
>JAYTQG010000089.1:0-4620 GCA_043746815.1 Thermoleophilia bacterium
CAGCAGCTGGACATGGAGTCGAACGGCAAGTCGGTCGACCGCTGGGGGCGGCCGGTTGGCTATGACACCGGGCCGGTGGTCTGGGGCACGCCAGGGACAAACGGACAGCACGCCTACTACCAACTGATCCATCAGGGAACTCGCCTCATCCCGGCAGACCTGATCGGCGTCCTCACGCCCGCCCATGACCTCCCGCCCCACCACGACCTCCTCATGGCCAACCTGTTCGCTCAAGGCGAAGCGCTTGCCTTCGGTAAGACCGCTGAGGAGGTCGCCGCCGAGGGCGTACCCCCGGAGCTTGTCCCGCATAAGACCTTCCGGGGAAACCACCCCACCAACACGCTCCTGGTGGACAAACTGACCCCGCGCACGCTCGGCCAGTTGATCGCCTGCTACGAGCACAAGGTCTTCGTCCAGGGGACGATCTGGCAGGTCAACTCGTTCGACCAATGGGGTGTCGAGCTTGGCAAGGTGCTCGCCCGTGCCATCACGCCGGAGATCGACGCTGCTGACCAGCCGAAACTCGCACACGACAGCTCCACCAACGCCCTGATCACCCGGTATCGCCGGGCCCGCACGAAACCGCAATAGGGAGCCGGCAATGCAGCTCGGAATGATTGGCCTCGGCCGGATGGGCGCCAACCTCGTGCGCCGCCTGATGCGCGACGGGCACGAATGCGTCGTCTACGACGTGAACGCGGAGGCCGTTGCTGGCCTGGTGGCCGAGGGTGCAACGGGCGCCTCGGACCTCGCCGACTTCGCCGCGAAGCTCACCGTTCCGCGGGTTGCGTGGGTGATGGTGCCTGCAGCCTTTGCAGGCCAGACGATCACGGACGTGGCCGCCCACATGGCCTCCGGCGACATCGTGATTGACGGGGGCAATACGTACTACCGCGATGACATCGACCGTGCGGCAGTGCTGGCGCCGAGCGGTATCCACTACGTCGACATCGGCACGAGCGGCGGCGTCTTCGGTTTGGAGCGCGGCTTCTGCTTGATGATCGGCGGCGAGACCGACATCGTCCAGCACCTCGATCCGATCTTCAAAACGCTGGCCCCGGGTGTCGGCACGGCCGAGCGGACCCCTGGTCGCACGGGTGAGACGTCCACGAGCGAAGAGGGCTACTTGCACTGCGGCCCCCACGGCGCGGGCCACTTCGTGAAGATGGTGCACAACGGCATCGAGTACGGCGCCATGGCGGCCTACGCGGAGGGCCTCGCGATCCTGCGCAAGGCGGGTGTCGGAAAGCTGGATCAGGAGCACGATGCCGAGACGACGCCGCTTCGCGATCCGCAGTACTACCAATTCGATATCAACACCGCCGAGGTGGCCGAGGTCTGGCGCCGCGGGTCGGTCATCGCCTCATGGCTGCTTGATCTGACCGCAATCGCCCTGCACGCGGACCCGGACGTCGCGGAGTTCAGCGGCCGGGTGTCGGACTCTGGCGAGGGGCGCTGGACCGTGATGGCCGCCGTGGACGAGGGCGTCCCGGCACATGTGCTGACTGCCGCCCTGTACGAGCGGTTCTCGTCACGCGGCGAGGCCGACTTCGCGGACAAGGTTTTGTCTGCGATGCGCAAACAGTTCGGCGGCCACTCCGAAAAGCCGAAGGCATGAGAGAAAACACGGGCCCGCAGGCGGACGCCCTTATCCTGTTCGGGGCGAGTGGCGACCTTGCGAAGAAGAAGCTCTTTGGCGCGCTCTACAACTTGCAGGTGGCCGGGCGTCTCAACATCCCGATCGTCGGTGTAGCGTCGTCAACGTGGGGCGATCAGGACCTCCGCGACCGCGCCCGTGAGGCGCTTGTCGAGGGTGGACACCAGGTCGACGACACGCATTTCGCGGCCCTGGCGAGCCAGCTGACGTATGTCAGCGGCGACTACCGCGACCCCACGCTCTACGCGCGACTGCGTGATGCGCTTGGCAGCTGCAAGCGCCCGGTCTTCTACCTCGCGATCCCACCGTCGCTGTTCGACGATGTCGCCAGTGGGCTGGCGTCGGTCGGCCTGAACAACGACGCCCGGGTCGTCATCGAGAAGCCCTTCGGTCGCGATTTGGAATCCGCCCGCGAACTCAACGACGTGCTCCACGCGCATTTTCCGGAAACAGCGATCTTCCGGATCGACCATTTCCTGGGTAAGGAGCCGGTCCAGAACCTCATGGTGTTTCGGTTCGCGAACACCCTGCTGGAGCCGGTCTGGAACCGCCACTACGTCAAATGCGTCCAGATCACGATGGCCGAATCCTTCGGTGTCGAGGGCCGCGGGGCCTTCTACGACAAGGTCGGCACCCTGCGTGATGTGGTCCAGAATCATTTGCTCCAAATGGCGTGTCTCCTGGCAATGGAGCCTCCAATCTCAGAGGACGCCGACGCGCTCCGTGATGAGACCGTGAAGGTGATGAAGGCCATGCGGCCCATCTCCCCCGCTGATCTCGTGCGTGGCCAGTACGAGGGCTATCAGCGGGAGCCCGGCGTCTTCGCGGACTCCGACACCGAGACCTACGTCGCGGTAAAGCTCTTTATCGACTCGTGGCGCTGGGCGGGTGTGCCGTTCTACATTCGCGCCGGGAAGGGCCTCGCCCAAACGGTTCAGGAGTGCGTTGTGGAGTTCCTGGAGCCTCCGCGTCCGCTCTTCGCCGACGCCATGGTCGTCCCCGAGCCGAACCGTCTGCGCTTTCGCATGAAGCCCGACGACACCATCGTCCTTGGCATGCAGGCAAAGGTCCCCGGCAGCCGGATGGTCAGCCGGAACGTCAACCTGGAGGTCGCCTACGAGGAGGCCCTGGGCGGTGAGGGTCCGGAGGCCTACGAACGCCTCCTCGGCGACGCCCTGGAAGGTGACCAGCGCCTCTTCGCACGCCAAGACGCGGTTGAGGCCGCCTGGAAGGTCGTCGACCCGATCCTGGACCGTCACGCCGGAGCGATCCCCTACGAGCGCGGCACCTGGGGCCCCCGGGCGGCCTCGCTTCTGCTGCCGGGTGCAATGGACTGGCGGGAGACTTCACTGCCGACCGGCGACGCGGGACAATCGCCTTCGCCGACGCCGTAGGCGGGCATCGCGTGCGGATCATCTCGGCCAACTGATCCCGAGTGGACCAGACTGACTCGGATACGGACCCAGACAGGACACGGTTAGTCTCATCATCCGTACCGCACCGCTCTAACCCAGTTAGCTGCTACAGTGACTCACTGAAGCAACCAGCAGTTCCCCCGACACCTAGACTTGGGTTGTCGTCTGCCGACCCAGACCATTAGACTAACCAAAAGTTTCCGAGGACCCCTACGAAGAGGAGAACGGGGTGAACGTCAGACTCGCCGATTTGATCAAGATGAGCCCCAAGGAGATCAGGGACCAAATCGATTCGCTAATGGACGAACGTGCGCTCATCGACATTGAGATCGCCGGATGGCAAGGCCTGATCCCCCTTGCTGCAGCTCGTTCTGGCGAAGTGGAGGAGCGCGAGCCCGCGGTCCGCGAAACTGCACGAGTCTATGACCCGCGAGATGTTAGAAGCCAGTCGTCGCCTGTTTCACTAGAGGCGAGGATCGACGCTCCGACCGAGGAGGCACCGGCGACCCCGATGAGGACGTGGAGCGGACTGCCGTTTGTCGGCGACCTTCGAGCAGCAATCCGAGAAATTGTCCTTGAAGAGCCTTCTAGGACGACTTGGACCATTGATGCGCTCTACAACGAGATCGATCGGCGGAATTGGCTGGCCGGGAGGACGCGGCCGGCCGTCGCTATGGCCCTGAAGCGAATGATCGACCGAAATCAGGCGAGCCGGGATGCGGTGGGCGTCTACGCGTTCCGTGAGTTGCTCGCTGAAAGGGCTACAGCTTCCCAGTTCCAGTCCGAGGCCAACTCGGCCTGGACTGTGGGGCTTCCACAATCCGACGTGGAGGGCTGAGCCTTGTTATAGGAATCAGGATCCGGCGACAACGAACAAAGGCGTGAAGCCGGATCCTTCTCCCATAAGGGCGGGGTGGCCGTTTACAGCGGCCACCCCGTGCGAGACAACCTGGGGCCGCTTTGGAAGGGCGACAGCTTTCATAAACCGTCATACGCGGGTTCAACTCCCGCCGGTCCCATTTGCCCTGCACACGCAGGTTAACATGACCGCGCCCATGCTTTCAAGCGCGGACTTCTGTCGCGATCGGGAATCTGAGCGGACGCATGGGGCAGCGATATCTCTGAAAGATGGACGGGCGAGCAAATCACGGGAGTCGGGCAATGACTGGTTAGCAGTTCGGCAATAGCTGGTTGGTATCTCGGCAAGGTCGGACATCGCCAGCCGCGGAGGCCGCCGTGCACGAAATCCCTCGCCGTATAACTGAACTCGTCGATGAGTTGCTCGTCGGGTTGCGCGTCGTCGTCGTGAGCGGGCCACGCCGGTCGGGAAAAAGCACGCTCCCCTGGCGCAGGTACAGGTCGAACGGGGGCCGGTCCTCACCTCGGACGATCCTGTGCAACCGGATCTCGCACGGAACGATGCCGTCGGCTTTCTTCTCCAAACGGGAAACCAGCAGGTTTGGCTTGGTGAGCGCATCGCAGCACTCCCAATCTCGTCCCATTGGGCGGACCTCAATCCTTAGGGATCGGTTCGCCTCGAACCGGTTT
>JAYTQG010000090.1:0-2090 GCA_043746815.1 Thermoleophilia bacterium
GCCGCGGACGGCACCGAGGTGACGGTGCTCTTCGCCCGGGACGCACCGATCAAGCTGGAGCTGCCGAACTTCGTGGAGCTTGCCGTCACGCAGACCGACCCGGGTGTTCGCGGTGACACGGTCTCGAACGTCACCAAAAACGCGGAGCTTGTCGGTGGCGCGACGGTCCAGGTGCCGATGTTCGTGAACGAGGGCGACAAGGTGAAGATTGATACCCGCACCCGCGACTACATGGGCCGCGTATGAGCGCTACCGGCTCCGTTGAGTGGATCGACACAACACTGCGCGAGATCGCCGCGCCGCCCATCGGCCCCGGCGTCGCGACCGAGCAGCTTGCCCTTGCGGCTGCCTCCCTTGCCGCCTGTGGCGCGAGCTGTCTGGAAGTGCTCGACCCGATCGCGGCGCTCCGCGCGCTGGAGCGTTGGGGCGAGAGCCCATGGGATCGCTTGCGCGCTGTTGTTCGCATGGTCGGCCGCACCCCCGTTGGGATCTACATCGCGGGACGGACGCTCTTTGGCGACCGCCCCGTCGGTGACGACCTGGTCCGGAGCCTTGTGCTCTCTGCCGCGGCAAGCGGCGTCACGCGTCTGCGGGCATTCGATCCGCTGAACCACGCCGAGGCGCTACTGCCAGCTGCGAACGCGGCCAAGGAAGCGGGGATGACGTTTATCCCGGTGCTCCATGTTGGCCCCTCACCTGGCCCGACCGACCCGATGTGGACCGACGAGGCGAAGGCCCTCGCCGCGCTTCCGGGTGTCTCCCGTATCTGTGTCGCCGATGGCGGGGGACACCTTTCACCAACGGCCCTTGGGACCCTCGTCGCCGACGTGATCGCCGCAACGGGGCTGCCCGTCGAAGTTGCCGTTGTCGGCACGGGCGGCCTCTCCACGTCGACATCGCTCGCTGCCATCGCTGCGGGAGCAAGCGCCGTCCACGCTGCCGTTGGCGCAGCGGCACTGGTCTCGGGCCGCCCGTCGGTTGAGACCCTTCGCGCGGTTTTGACCGACACGTCGCGTCCCCTCGGCGTGAACCGTGAGGCCGTCGCGACGGCCACGGAAGTGATCGCGCCATGCTTCTCGGGCGAGGTGCTTCGCCAGGGCGCCGCGGGAGCCAACGGCCCGGTGCTCGGCATGCCACCAAAGCTTGCCGCTGGCCTCACCGCGCGCCTCTCGCGCCTTGGCTTGTATGACCAGGTGGTTGCCACCGCGGATGACGTTGCCGCGATTGCGCGCGATTGCGGGGCGTTGACGGTCGTTCACCCCTTTGGCGAGGCGATCGCCGCGCAAGCGTGCGCGCACACTGCCGCGGGCACACGCTGGGGAGCCATCGAACCGGCGCTGGCCGAGGCCATTCGGGGCGACTGGGGGGCACTGCGCGGTCCGGTTTCGCCGGAGGCTGCAAGCGCCGCTGCGGCCGCGAAGGTCATCGACCACGAACCTGCCGTTGGCCTTGCCACGGCGGTCGCTGGGGCCCCGGACGGAAGTTCCGAGGAGGACGCGACCCTCTGGGCGCAGTTCCCCGAGGCCAGCGAACGCCTCGCACTTCGCCGCCGCTCGATCGAGACGGAAGGGTGGGAGGGCTCCACACCGGCGTTGGATCGTGACCTCATCCAGACCCTCGTCAGCGTGCTTCAGGACGCGGGTGGCGTGGAGGTCAGCGTTGACATCCATGGAACGCGCGTTACCGCACGCCCGGCGGGTGCCGCCGCAGCGGTTGGCAGCGCACCGGCTGCGGCCGCGGCGCCGGACCCGCATGCCGGGCTCGCGAAGATCGACAGTCCCATCGTCGGGACCTTCTATCGCGCGTCCAGTCCCGAGTCTGACCCATTTGTCGAGATGGGCACGAAGGTCACCGTGGGCCAGACCGTCTGCATCATCGAAGCGATGAAGATCTTCAACGAGATCACCGCCGACCGCGCCGGTGTCATCCGCGAGATCCTGGTCGAGAATGCCGAGGCCGTGGAGTTCGGTCAGCCACTGTTCCTGATCGACCCCGCATGAAGCTGTTGGTCGCAAATCGCGGCGAGATCGCGGTTCGTGTCATCCGCACGGCCCGCGAGATGGGGATCCCGACCGTCGCGATCTACTCGA
>JAYTQG010000091.1:0-25208 GCA_043746815.1 Thermoleophilia bacterium
CGGAAGGGACGCAAACGCCTTGGTCTCGGGGGCAAACTCCTCCTGAGTGCGGGTATTGGTGTGTACGGCGACCTCCGTGACACCGTCGACCTTCGCTACGTGGTCGAGGGGGCCATCAAGAACGCATCGGGACTTCCCGTACTCCCACCCCCCGATGTGGATGGGTAGGCGTCCGCATTCGACGCTACCGGTATCTCGGCCCGAACCTGAGAAGCGCCCACGAGGAGCAACCGGTGCGTGAATTCGCTCAGGGTCTGACGGACGTCATTCTCAATGTCGCCAAGAGGGACGACGCACCATCCGGGAATTCGCTCTCGCCCCGACTGCTAGCATGCAGTCATGGCACAGATCACCCTGCGTATCGAAGATCAGAAGGCTGACGAGCTGCGGCAGCTTGCAGCTAGGGAGGACCGGAGCGTCAACGCGATCCTCTCCAGTCTCGTCGACATGGTGCTTGACCCTTCCACAGCGGCCACCGACGACCAGGAGCTCTACGAGCGGCTCGTCCGCGCAGGGCTAGCCGATGCATCGCCGTCCAGCGCATCAGTTGGTTCACGCCGACCATCGCGCCAGGAACTCGCCGTTGCGCGGGCCTCGCTGATCGGCGGGCCGCTCGCGTCCGACCTCATCAGCCAGGAACGCGACTGACCGCCTTCCTCGACTCGTCGGCGCTTGTCAAGCGATACGTCGACGAATCCGGGTCAGAGCTGGTGCGAACACTCCGAGGGCCGCTCATGGTGAGCGAGATTGCTCGGGTTGAAGTGGTGTCCGCCATCCGTCGGCTCGCTAACGAGCGAGGTCAGAGCACCGCGGGCCAGTTGCTCGAAGCGGAGTTCATGGCAGATTGGAATGCCCCCAGGGAAGCCGAGGGCCACCTCGCATCGGTTCAGCTCCGTACGCACGTCATCGAACGCGCGGCCGGGATCGTCGGCACTAGCGGGCTCAGGAGTCTGGATGCGATTCAGCTCGCAAGCGCCCTCCTCGCTCGAGAATCCGGCATCCGGATCTCCCGGTTCGTCACGTTCGACCATCGGCTCGCAACGGCCGCCAAGGAGCTCGACTTCCTCGCATAGCGTGGCGAGTCGGTGCCTTAGGGATACGACGTCCATCCCTCGCCGAACCGAGCAGGACCGTCATCTCCCGGCGAGGCCCCCGGCACCGAAGACGGCTTCCCAGCGACGCTCGCTTGACTCTCCAAAAGCTCCGTCAGGGCCGCACTCATCTCGTCGTCAGTAACCCGCGGGGCAATACCCCGCTCGGCCGCGAACAGCGCCGCGCGGCGCAGGAGTTCCTTGATGAAGGCCGCGCTCGTCCCCTCCAGCTTCGCGACGACACCGTCGACGTCGGTCACCTCCAAGGTGAGGCCCTGTCCGTACAGCTCGACCAACCGGCGACGCCCGTCGGCGTCAGGGAACGGAATCTCAACAGCTAGGTCGATGCGCCCGGGGCGCTCCGATATCGCCCGCTCCAGAACGTCCACCCGGTTCGTAGTCAGGGCGAAGACGATGTCCGCGTCGTCCTCGAGGCCGTCCATCTCGTTCAGCAGCTCAAAGAGCATCGGCGCTTGCCCCATCATGGCGTGCATCCCGCGGTCTTCCGCGATCAGATCCACGTCTTCCAGCACAACGATGGCGGGCTGCAGCTCGCGGGCAAGGGCAACCGCCTCCGACAGCATTCCCAGGCCGCGACCGGACATGATGACGGCCGTCCACTCGTCGGAGGCCCCGATCAGATAACTGAGTGTGTGCGTCTTTCCGGTGCCCGGTGGGCCGTGCATCAGAAGCCCCCGTCGCAGGTGACGTCCCGCTGCGAGCAGGGTGTCGCGGTGTTGGCTGAACACGATCGTGTGGCGCTCGATGCGTTCCAGAACCGATGGTGGGAGGATGACCTCCTCGCGGCGCACCTTCGGGAGCGTCTGGATCGTTGCCGTCACACCCCCGGTCTGCGGGTTGGGCTCGAAACGCACGGCCTTGCCGCGATAGACGTTGTGCTGGCGCATCAGGGCACGGAGTTCGGCCAGCAATCCGGAACTGCGCTCACGACTCGTGGCGAGAATCTCCAACCGAAGGCGCGGTTGGCCATGCTGCGGTGGCTGGGAGACCAGGACTGCAAGCGGCTCGTCCTGATCGCGAACGAGGTAGAGGCCGTAGTCGACTGACGGAAGCACTCGTCCCCCACCCAGCGCGAGCTCCGCGTACTCAGGGGCCCCAGGTGTCGTCTGGTTCCACTGTGTCTGCAACAGGTTCGCAAACCCGAGGCTCTCGTGAGCGCGGCTCGGGCTGTTGACGCCCACCAGCTGCGCGCTTCGACCAGAACCGGCGATGTAGGAATCCAACGCGACCTGAAGGTTGGGCCGCTGTGCAATTGACATCAACTCGCTGAGAACGGGTAGCGCCTTCGGATCGGTACCGAAGTGCGCCTCTAACAGGGCGATAAACGGCGCCGGGCGTTCACGCCCATGGACGACGACGTTCAGAAAGCGTTCAAAGAGATCGCCAAATCCGTCGACGTCAAGCCGCGCGACCGGTGGCGGCGGGTGTCCCGTCGTCACGAGGGGTGGAACGCCATTTCTCAGCCTCCGGCCACGGCCGGGAGGATCGTTACCTCTTGGCAATCGGCGACGGCGGTCTCGATGCCGTCGGCAAAGCGCACATCGTCACCGGCCACGAAGACGTTCACGAACCGGCGGAGCAGACCATCCTCTGTCACGCGCTCGGCGAAGCCGGGGTGGGCGACATCCACCTGGGCAATCAGTTCTTTGACAGTACCGGGCTCACAGGCCACCGCGGCTACGCCGCCGGTCAGCTGACGAAGGGGCGCCGGGATCTTTACGTTGACGGACATGTTGGCTCCTTACGCAGCGTTAGGCGACGAGGCGGACACCCTCGACCTGGGCCTCGAAGGCCGCCACGGTCGGGGCGATTGGGTGCGTTTCAACCAGGTGACTCACGGCATCGAGCGTCTTCAGCCCCTCACCGGTGATGTAGAGGACGGTGGTCCCGTCCTTCGGCAGAAGGCCCGCCTTGGCGAGGCGCACCAGCGTCGCCGTGGTGACGCCACCCGCGGTCTCGGTGAAGACACCTGTCGTCTCCGCGAGAAGCTGAATGCCGTCCACGATCTCCTGTTCACTGACCGCCGTAATCGTTCCGCCGGTGGCCTTGGCGACCTCCAAGGCGAAGATCCCGTCCGCCGGATTTCCGATCGCGAGGCTCTTCGCGATGGTGTGCGGCTTCACCGGGCTGACGAAATCGGCACCCTCTTCCCACGCCGTCGCGACCGGTCCGCAGCCAGCGGCCTGCGCGCCGAACATGGCTGGCTTCACTCCGGCGACAAGCCCGGCGTCGATTAGTTCGCCGAAGCCACGGTTGATCTTGGTGTAGAGCGATCCGGAGGCAATTGGCACGACGCAGGCGTCGGGAAGACGCCAACCCAGCTGCTCGACCGCCTCGTACGCGAGGGTCTTTGAGCCCTCGGAGTAGTAGGGCCGCATGTTGACGTTCACAAATGCCCATGGGCGCTCGCCCGCCAGCTCGGTACAAAGTCGATTGACGTCGTCGTAGTTGCCGTCAATCGCCACCAGACGGGTTCCATAGATCCCCGTCGCGACGATCTTCTGAATCTCCAGGTCGGCCGGAATGAAGACGTAACTGTCCAACCCCGCGGCCGCTGCGTGGGCGGCAACGGAGTTCGCGAGGTTTCCGGTGGATGCGCAGGCAATGACCTTGAAACCCAACTGCTTCGCGGCCTCAAGGGCAACACTCACCACCCGGTCCTTGAAGCTGTGGGTCGGGTTCGCAGCCTCGTTCTTGACCCACACCTCTCGAAGGCCCAAGCGCTCAGCCAAGCGAGGCGCGGCAATGAGGGGGCTCATGCCGGTCGGCAATCCAGCGTGGGGGTTGGCCGGCGCGCACGGCAAAAAGTCGCGATAGCGCCACAGCGACTGCGGCCCGGCAGCGATCCGCTCACGCGTGACCGTTGCCTTGATCCGCTCGGCGTCGTATTCGACCTCCATCGGGCCGAAGCAGTAGTCGCAGACGAAGATCGCCTCAAGCGGCTGCTGGCGCTGGCATTCCTTACATCGCAGCCCCGCCGCAGCGGGCTGCCAACTGCTGGTCTCGGTACTCATTGAATCGTTCCTCTCATCACATCTGCCCGCCCGGCGACGGCGATCTGTCGAGGAGTTCGGTGAGACCGGCCTGCTCGCATCTCGCCGGGCCGAAGCCCGAAGGAGTTGGCACCTGGCGCGTTGACGCTGGTTGCCGCGGTTTCATAGGGCCAGTCCCTCCACCGCTCTTGATGCTCCGATAAGCATACGGTCCGCTGCAGAGCCCCGTCAACCACCGCCGAGTGCCGAGCTAAACTTCCGGGCGCGAATGAATGACCCAACACCGCAGTCCGATCCCGTCGATGCCGCAGCAGAGGCGGAGGCCTTCGCTTCCAGCCTGGAGCGGCCTAAGCGCACGCTCTTCCGCCGCCGCCCGGCAGACGAGTCCTCTGTCGAGGAGACCGCCGTGATTCTGCCGGAAGCGCCCGTCGCGCCGGTCCGGAACCTGTTCCGCCGACGCCCAGCGGGCGAGTTGGATGTCACCGCCGCTCCGGACTCTCAAGAGACCCAGGTCATCTCGGCGGCTGATGTCGTCGCCGCGCCCGCAGATTCCCCCTCGGACGAGACACGTACTGCCGCGCCCGCAGCGGACCTCCCTCCGCGCGCGAAACTGATTCGTGAGCGCCGAGACAACGTTGAGAAGCGTCAGGACGCGGTGTACCACCTGGGTGGTCTCGCCTTCGAACTACACCGACGGGGTTCACTGCCGACGCGCGTGATGCGTCTGCGCGCAGACGAGATCGAGAGCATCGACGAGCGTGTCCGCGCAATCGATGCTGACCTCGGAGAAATTCAGCGCCAACGGGGAGAACAGAAGCAGGCCCGACGCGACCGGCAGTCGACAACGCGCGCGGCGATTGTCGCCCCCGTCGGAATCTGCGCCGAGTGCGGAACAGGATTCGATGCCAACGCCAACTTCTGTGCGAACTGCGGCGCGAAGGTGGAGATCCCTCCCGTCGAACCTGTTGACAACCCGGGAGAAGAGGAGGCCACCTCGTGAGTGACGAGCAACTCCCTCCTCCGGGTGATGAGGTCTCACCGCCCGAACCGGTGGCCGAAGCCGACGCAGCAGTTGTGCCGCCTGCCTGCGCCAACTGCGCCGCGCCGTTGGACAGCGACCAGACCTACTGTCTCGAGTGCGGGACCCCGACCTCCGCCGCCCCACCACTGCGGAAAATAGGACGCAACATTGCCGCCGTCAGCACCGCCCTGTTTTTGCTGGGCGGGGGTGCAGGTGCGCTGACGTACGCGCTTGCCAAGGGCGATTCCAAGGGCAAGCCCGGGACCGGCACGACGCTGCCGATCGTTTCCGCGGGGTCCACTCAGCTCGTTCCGAGCACGTCCACCGGGAGCACGGGCGTTTCCGAGGGGACGCTGCCGAGCGATACCACCGGCGGTTCGACCGGCGCGACGGGCACCGACACGAGTGGCACGTCGGGGACGTCAAGGACGGATACGAGCGGTCTCCCCGCGGTGACGGGCGTGACCGACAGTGGCACGGTGACCGCGGACACCACCGGTTCGACCACCGATTCCGTGGTGACCGATTCCAGCACGCTTGGAGGGACGACCTCCAGCGATTCAACCCAGTCAGTCCCGTCGACATCCTCGGCCGACTCCACCGAGTCCACCGCGACAACCGAATCGACTCCGGACCTTGGGACGCCGGGCGCTGGTACCGCGTCGGGTTGGCCCGCCGGGAAGGTTGGTTGGACCGTCCAGGTCTCCTCAGTGCGCAAGGCCGCCGACGCGCGCCGCCTCGCGAAGCGGATCAGCGCGAACGGTCAACCCGCCGGGGTCTTTCTCTCCTCTGACTATTCGACGTATCGCGAGAAGGGCTACTGGGTCGTCTTCTCCGGCGTGTACGCCACACAAGCGGCCGCGGCCGCCCACAAGGCTGCCCTCGGAACGAAGTACGGGCCCACGATTGTCCACAAGGTCGCCGCTTAGGCTGACAGGGTTCGTTCTCCGCCGACATCGGCCGGAAGTTCGCTGATCGAGCGCGCCCGTTCCGGCCCGCCATGATGCAGGTACAGGTGGCGGACGATGCGTCGCGAGTCCCAGACCACCGTTTGGCCGTCGATCAGCACTGGTACCAGGCGCTGACCAGAGACAGCGGCAACCTCATCGCGTCCCTCGCGTTCAAGCGAGACGTTGACGATCTCGTATTCCACGCCCACGTTGGAGAGGGCCTGTCGGGCTGCGGCGCACCATGGACACCGCTCAATTTGCAACAAACGCACGCTCATTGGCTGTTCCTTTACTGAGGTTCCGTGATGGCTTGTCTAGACTCTGTTCACGTTTTCAGCCGTGATCCGCATATCGGAAAGGCAACTACGATGTACCGCTTCAGTCGCTCAATCTACCTTGACCTCCGCGACCGTGTCGTCGGCTCCTCTCGTCAACGCGAGGCGGCCCGCAAGACCCTGCTCGAGACCTCCGAGCACACCATCGAACGCCTCGCCCTCGACCCAAACTTCTACGCACGCCCGGCGCAACGGCTCTTCAACGAGATTCGTCCGCTCTTCGCTGGATCGGATCAGCTTCGCGTTCGCCAGATCGTTCAACGTCACATCGACGACGCCATCGCATTCCTGAACACCGAAGAGGGGACCGACTCCGCGGCGACCAACATGCTCCGCTGCCGAGCCGCGACCCGTCGTGGCAAGCCCTGCCAGCGCCTGCCGCTGCCGGGTGCACGCTACTGCCCCTCCCACAAACACCTCGAGCGCACGCAGGTACTGACCGCCGCGTAGTGCAAAACTCCATCGGTGAGCCGCGGCCGGGTTGGAGTTGATGTTGGAGGCACGTTCACCGACGCGATCGTCGCCGTCGGTGAACGTGTTGGTGTGGCAAAAGTCCCCACTACTCCGGACGATCAGAGCCTTGGAGTCATCACGGCGGTTCGGGCGGCCCTCGTCGCCATCGGTCACTCGGAAGCCGACGTTGCGGAGTTCGCTCACTCCACGACAACGGGGACGAACGCGCTCCTCGAAGGCACCGTGGCCCGGACGGCGCTCGTCACCACCGCAGGGTTTGGCGACCTTCTTTGGCTTCGCCGCCAGGACCGCTCGTCGCTCTACCGTCTCGACGCGCACCATCCCCCGCCGCTCGTCGAGCGGGAACATGTGGTGGAGGTTGATGAGCGGATGGGTCCGGAGGGCGTCCGTACTCCCCTTACAGACAATGCTCTGCTGGCCGTCGTCGACGTGGTTGCCGCGCTGGACGTCGAGGCAGTGGCGATCGGACTGCTGTTTTCGTACGCCCACCCCGAGCACGAGCGCCGGCTTGCCGAAGCGATCGCGACCCGCTGCCCCGGCGTCCGGATTTCGACCTCCGCGGAGGTCGTTCCGGCGATCCGCGAATACGAGCGCATCTCCACGACAACCGTGGACGCTGCACTTGGTCCCGTCCTTGGCCGCTACCTCGAACGGCTCGTGACGCGTGCAACACAGGTGGGCCTGCCTGAGCCCAGCCTCATGCAGTCCAACGGCGGTCGTATTGGGCTGCACGAGGCAGCCCGGCACGCGGCCTGGACGGTGCTCAGCGGGCCCGCCGCCGGTGTCATGGGTGCGGCAGCACTGGCGGGGCGCTCCGGTGTCACCGACGCCCTGACGCTCGATATGGGAGGAACCTCCACGGACGTCGCGACAATCGTCGGAGGGCGGCCCGGGCGCAGCCAAGGAACGACGATTGCCGGACATTCGGTGAAGCTCCCCGTACTGGACATCAGCACGGTCTCCGCCGGGGGCGGAAGCGTCGCCTGGGTCGACGCTGGCGGCGCCCTGAGGGTCGGCCCCCGGTCTGCCGGCGCGCTCCCCGGCCCAGCGGCCTACGGCCTGGGTGGAACCGAGGCGACAGTCACCGACGCGAATGCTGTCCTTGGGCGCCTCCCGGAGATGGTTGGCGGGATTCAGGTCAATGTTGACGCGGCCCGACAAGCCGTGCGTCGTGTCGCGGATCCGTTGGGCATGACAGTCGCCACCTGCGCCGAGGCAATCATCATCATTGCGGTCAGCGAGATGGCACGGGCGCTCCGCCTGGTGAGCGTCGAGCGAGGAATCGATCCTCGTGAACTCGTGCTCGTGGCCTTCGGGGGTGCCGGCCCACTGCACGCCGCTCAGGTGGCCGACGAGCTCGGAATTGAGTCTGTTCTCGTCCCCAGCTATTCCGGCGGGCTCGCCGCGCTGGGGCTCGTGGTTGCCGGGGAGCGGCGCGACTTTGTCCAGACCATTCTCGCTCCACTCGACGCCTCCGACGCCCTCACCTCTGCCTTCGCGACGCTCACCGGGCGTGCCGCGAGCGCACTGCCCGGCGGGACGATCGAGGTCTCCGCTGATTGTCGGTACCTCGGCCAACGCCACGAGTTGACAACGCCGTGGAGCAACCCGCCCGATCCGGCGGACCTGAAACGGGCCTTCTCAGCGCTGCACCGGGACCATTTCGGTCGAGACGGCGGCGACCGGCCCGTGGAGGTGGTCTCGCTGCGGGCCGCTGTCAGCCATCCGGGCGTCCCGATCGACGACGCAACAGGACCCCCGCGCAGCCTCGGGGACGGCCCGCAGCTCCTCCCGCTGGTGGGCTCAACCCTCTGGCTCCCCCGCGGCTGGACGCTGCGTCAAGACACGCAGGGCGCGCATTGGATGGAGCGCCGATGACCGACGCCATCACCCTGCAGGTCGTTGGCGCCGCGCTGCGGGGAGTCGCCGAGGAGATGCTTGCGAGCCTGGTCCGTACCGCCTCCAGCCCAAACATCACCGAGCGGCGTGACGCCAGCAGCGCCGTCTTCGACCCGGCTGGCGAGATGGTGGCGCAGGCCAGTGCGATCCCGGTTCACCTCGGTGCCCTTCCCGACGCGGTCTCCGCCGTGTTGGCGGCGGGTGCGGTGGTCGGTGAAACATGGATCCTCAACGACCCGTTTGCAGGCGGCACCCACCTCCCCGACATAACTCTCGTCAGCGTCGTCCCCGGTGCCAGCGGCCGCCCGTTGGCGATCGTGGCGACACGCGCGCATCACGCCGACGTTGGTGGGATGCGCCCCGGGAGCATGCCGGCAGATTCGCGTGAGCTTCTGCAGGAGGGACTCGTCATTCCCCCGACACGCCTCGCGATCGGCGACGCCGTCGATGCGGGCATCGTCGGAATTCTTCTCGCCAACAGCCGGACCCCTGACGAACGACGCGGGGACCTCGACGCGCAGCTGGCCGCCCAAATCCTCGGCGCCCGGCGTATCGGTGAGGTCGCGGCCCGGGTTGGCGAAGGCGTCCTGTCTGAAGCGGGTACGGAGCTCATCGCCTACGCCGAGCGCCGCACCCGCGCCGCGATCGCGGCACTTCCTGATGGCATCCTGATGGCCCGTGATGTGTTGGAGGGTGACGGCACCGACCTCACCGACATTCCCATCGCTGTCATCATCACCATTGACGGCGATCAGATGACCGTGGACTTCACGGGCACTGCGCCGCAGGGACCTGGGAACCTGAATTGCCCCGCCGCGGTGACACGCTCCGCGGTGGAATTTGCACTCCGAGTCGCGCTGGATCCGGATCTGCCAGCGTCAGGCGGAACGCTGACTCCGGTCAGGATCATCGCGCCCATCGGCACGATCGTGAACGCGCGGCCCGGAGCCGCCGTTGCGGGTGGCAACGTCGAGACATCAAGCCGCCTCGTGGATGTCCTGCTGCAGGCGCTCGGCCAAGTGATCCCCCTGCCCGCGTGCGGCCAGGGCACGATGAACAACCTGACCATCGGTGGCGTCGGCCCAAGGGGCCCTTTCACGTACTACGAGACCCTCGCGGGTGGCCAGGGCGGCGGTCCAGATGGGCCGGGTCCGTCAGCGGTGCACGTCGCCATGAGTAACACCCTGAATACCCCGGTTGAGGTGTTGGAAACGTCCTACCCGCTCCAGGTCGTGGGCTACCGGGTCCGACGGGGAACCGGCGGCCGAGGAGCCTCGCCCGGGGGGGACGGCGTCGAGCGACGGATTCGCGTACTGGTCCCCGCGGAGGTGTCGATCGTCAGCGAACGACGCCAACATGGGGCCCCGGGACTGAGTGGCGGGGCCTGCGGGGAGGTCGGTGTCAACCTCGTCCGCGGGACTCCGGTTCCCGCGAAGTGGGCCGGTCGACTTGGCGCCGGCGACGAGATCGCCATCCTCACCCCGGGCGGCGGTGGCTACGGGGCGGTGACCGAGCCCTGAGTACTCTGCGCGGCGAGATCGCGTCCGACGACCACAACGGCCTCGGCGGTTGGGAGCCCTTCCGCGCGAACGCCATCAAGCCGGGCCAACTTTGTGACGTGCAGGTCGAAGGCGAGGTTGACGGCGAGTCCCTTTTGCCCTGGTTTGAACATCACAACGGTCTCGGCGATGTCTTGCCGCTCGGCATTCTTGATGAGATTGTCGGGAACGGAGTAGCCAACAGTCCTGAGTTGGGGCGCGATGACCTGGCCAGCAGCTCCCGGAACGCCACTCCCATTGAACACGGCCACAACGTGGGCCGCCCGGTCGATCGCGGGTGCCGTGGCTGGCATTTCAAGCGGGCCAGGAGGCCGGATCACCGGCGTGGTGCTGCCTCCTGATGGTGCGCTGCCGGGTCCGCGCGTCATCACATATGCCGTGCCGAGCCCGGCGGCAGCGAGAAGACCCAGTCCTCCGACGAGGAGGCGACTTCGCCCACCAGTAGACCCCTCCGTACCGGTTGCCACGGCCGCGACGCCAGCCCCGAGCGTGGGACGGGCACGCAGTACCGCGATCCGGTCCAGGGAGGCCTGGGCGGCGGCGCCCTCGCGCTCCACGATTCGCCCGTCGAGCCGGCGCAGGGCACGGCCCTGGCGGATCAACATGATCGCCAGCACAACCACCGCAAAGATCGCTACGGACGCCACAATCGGCGTGATCAAATCGAGATTCATGGACCGCGTGAGGCTATCAGCGCCCCGGGGTGACGCGGTAGGCGTCGAAGACCGACTCAATGTTTCGGAGGCCACTCAAGAGGTGGCGGAGGTTCTCGATGTCCCCAACTTCGACCGTAAACCGGTTCCGGATCATGCCGTCTTCGGTCTGCACGTTGGCGCTCACGATGTTCACGCCGTGCTCCGAGAAGGTCTTCGAGAGTTCTTCTAGCAGGCGCGAGCGATCCCAGCCGTCAACGGCGATGTCGACGAGGAATCCAGTCTTGCTGGCCCCGCTCCACCGCACGGGAGTGAAGCGCTCCGGCGCGCGAAGCAGCGCCCGGACGTTTGGACAGTCCTCACGATGGACAGTGATGCCGCGCCCTGCGGAGATATAGCCAAGGATTGAGTCATCCGGTACCGGTTTGCAGCATTCCGCCAGCCGGACCGGAATCGTCGTGGCCGGAAGACCATCCACCTCAACGCCCAGATCACCGGACTCGCGGGACGTACGCCGCCGCGTGGACCTGACCAGGTCGGTGGGCGTCGCAGACTCCGGCTCCAACGTCCCGCCGGTTTTCATCGCTGCAAGCAACGTATTAACGACCGACTGGACCTGGGTCTTCCCCATCCCAAGCGAGATGTAAAAGTCCTCGGCCTTGCGGAAGTTCAGGTTGCTGATGATCTGCGCGAGTAGGGGTGACGCGGTGATCTTCTGACTGGGAAGGCCCGCTCGAGTGAGAGCGGCTTGGAGCGTCTCACGGCCCTGATGCTCGGCATCCGCCCGGCGCTCTTGGCGGAAAAAATCCCGGATCTTGGAGCGCGCCTTACTGGTCGCCACCATCGACAACCAGTCGCGCGACGGTCCGCGCGGCGCTTTCGACGTCAGGATCTCGACGAAGTCACCGTTTTTCAACAGATAGGACAGTGGAACGATTCGGCCATTGACCTTCGCCCCCACGCATCGGTGGCCAACATCGGTATGGACGTCGTAGGCGAAGTCGATCGGCTTCGCACCGGCCGCGAGGGCGCGAAGTTCGCCCTTCGGTGTGAAGACGTATACCTCGTCGTGGTAGAGGTCGCCTTTCAGGCCATCCATGAACTCGCCGGAGTCCGGCGTCTCGCGCTGCCAGTCCATGATGCGCGACACCCAGGCATCCCAGGAGGTGGTCTCGGCGGCATCGGGCCGCTTGTAGCGCCAATGGGCGGCGACCCCATATTCGGCCGTGCGGTGCTGTTCGTGCGTGCGAATCTGGATCTCGAGGGGGCTGCCCTGCGGGCTGATGACCGTCGTATGCAGCGACTGGTACATGTTCAGCTTCGGCGTGGCGATGTAGTCCTTAAAGCGCCCCGGCATGGGTTTCCAGAGGGAATGGACGATCCCCACCGCGCCGTAGCAGTCTTTCACGGAGTCGACCAAGACGCGCAGCGCGGTCAGGTCGTAGATCTCGTTGAAGGCCTTCCCGCCTCGGCTCATCTTGTCGTAGATCGAGTAGAAGTGCTTCGCCCGACCGGTGATCTCGGCCGAGTCAATACCGGACGCGATCAGATGCCCGCGAAGGATCTCCCCCGCCTCGTCCACGTGCGCTTCGCGGTCCGCTCGGCGCTGGGCGACCATCTGCTGAATCTCGCGAAACCGGCGCGGGTGCAGGGTCTGAAAGGCGAGATCCTCGATCTCCCACCGGAGCGACTGAATACCCAGGCGATGTGCGAGCGGCGCGTAGATCTCCAGTGTTTCCTGAGCCTTCTGGACCTGCTTGGCGCGCCCCATGTACGAGAGGGTTCGCATGTTGTGGAGGCGATCGCAGAGCTTGATGATCAGCACCCGCACGTCCTGCGACATCGCGACAACCAGCTTGCGATAGGTCTCCGCCTGGCGCTCCTCACGGCTCTCGAAGTGAATCTTCGAGAGTTTGGTGACCCCGTCCACAAGCAGGGCAACCTCAGCGCCAAACTCCCGTTCGACCTCGTCGAGACTCGTCGCCGTGTCTTCGACGGTGTCGTGCAGGAGGGCGGCCTGCAATGCCGCGGTGTCCAGGCCAAGCTCGGCGCAAATGAGTGTGACCCCAACCGGATGCGTAATGAACGGCTCGCCCGAGTCGCGGCGCTGGCTGCGGTGACGGACCTCAGCGAAGTCATAGGCGCGGCGAATCGCGTCCAGATCGGCGCCCGGGCTCGTTGCGGCAATACGCGAGAGGAGATCCGCGACCGGATCGACCTGTGTGGTCAACGCCATCTCGGTGAGGGGACCGGTCGTCATACGCTGAGGATACCGCCGCGAGCGAGGAGGTCGACTGGGAGAGGTCCTCCCGCGGTGGTCCCAACCTCCGCAAGGAAGGCTGTCGCGTCCGCCACACGCGCCGCCGCTGCGACCGCTCGGGGTGCCTGCTCCAGCGGTCGGCGGGGCGCGTCGGAGACGCCACGGACACCCGCGTCGTCCAGGACGATGAACCCGATCTCCGCAAGCGCCGCCACCGCGCGTGCGACTGCCGCCGGGTGGCGCGTCGGCGCACCATCTCCGACCAGTTCGTCCATCAGGGCAGCGCCCCACTGACGGTTCACTCCATCAGACAGCAGGCGCCACACGGCACCAGCCGCCGTGCGTACGGCGAACCGCTCCTCAAGGCTCGCCGCCGCGATCAGTGCTTCGGCGTCTCCCCACGCCAAGTGGACCGATGCCGACGTCCCATGTGCCAAGGCCCAGTCCCACCAGACGGGCTCAGTCGGCGGATCAATCAGGACGACGTGGGTACCGGGGATAATCGCGAGTTCCGGCAGCCGCTCGTACTCGACGAGGGACATCATCGGCCCGCCGCGTGCCTGAGCTTGTCGGGCGCGCATCTGGACGGCGTCGCACCGCGCGCCTGCCATCAGCATCGCCTCGGCTCCCAGGCGGGCTGGCTCCAAGACCGAATCCAACGCCGCTGCACGGCGCGCAGCGTCGGAAACGACAGCAATCACGCCACCGTCAGCACCGGCAAGCGCTGCGATGACGCTTGTTGCAACGCCCTGACCGCGACGATCCCGGAGCGGAGGATCCATCGTCCGGGACGGAGCCACCGGGGCGCCTTCGTCGTCACCGATCAGTGCTCGGAACTCCTCCACCGCGATGCGCTCGTCGCATGCGGTCGTGCATGCCCGTCTGCACGCCCCTCGCAACGGCTCACCTCCCGTGATCGGGGTGAGGGCCTCAACGATCACCTCAGGTGAAACGGTGTCCTTCCAGCGGTTGACACCCAGGCGAATGACGACATCGTGACGGTCGTCGGCATTAATCGCTGGCAAGCGCCCCCGCCCGCCGAAGCGGATGGCCCGGGCATGGGCGCCGCCCGCGTTCAGTCGCATACGCAGGTGGCCATTTCCGAAGGCCTCCGTGTGTGAGATCCCGCACCCTGGGACGACCAAGCCGACCTCAGGATTGCCCCGGCCAAAGGGCGCCAGTGCCTCAAACGCCTCAGCCGTCGAAAGTCCGAGGTCGCGGACACCGACGACCGCGTCCACCTGACGAATGCGTGCGCGCTCGATGGCCCCCCGAGCCGGTTCGGACGCCGCCGCGAGTTCGTGGGTGAAGGCCGCGATCTCGGAGATTGGCAGCTGCAGCCCAACGGCACCCTGATGGCCACCCCACCGGGTCAGGCGGCCACTTGCGGCGGCCACGAGCGCATGCAGATCGACACCCGGAAGGCTCCGTCCACTGCCCTTTGCGACGCCGTCGTCAACCTCGGCGAGCACCAGTGCCGGACGGCCGAACCGCTCAACCAGACGGCTCGCGACAATGCCAACAACACCCTCGTGCCAGGCGCGCCCGGAGACCACCAGAGTTGCATGGCCCGCTGTTTGGTTTTCGTCCGCCTCAACGATCGCGACGGCCTGTTCGGTGATGTCGCGCTCAATCTCTCGACGCGTACGGTTCAGCTCCCAAAGGCGGCTGGCAAGGGGAGCAACAGGGTCGCTGCCAGTCGCCATCAGGAGCTCAAGGGCCTCACTGGGATGGGTCAGACGCCCGGCGGCGTTGATCGCGGGAGCGATGGTGAACCCGAGCGTACGGGCCGTCGCCGAGCGGATGGACGTCTCGGCGGCGTTGCAGAGCGCGACCAGGCCCGGTCGGCGACCCTCGCGCATCACCTCAAGGCCGCGTGCCACCAGACGACGGTTCTCACCGATCAGCGGGACCGCGTCCGCAACGGTCGCCAGTGCCACGAGGTCCAGGCAGGACTCGGGTGGCGGGGTCAACGAACCGCTGCCATCCAGGCGCGCAGCGAGTGCCTGCACCAGTTTGAAGGTGACGCCCGCGGCGGCGGGCAGGGCCTCCACCCCGCGCCCAAGGGCCGGGTTCGCGAGGATCGCCGGGGGGCGTCGCCCGCCTGCGAGGTGGTGATCGCAGACGATTGACTCCATCCCGAGTTCCTGCGCGCGGATGAGCGCGTCAACAGCGGTTGTGCCGCAATCGACGCATACCAGCAGCTTGCAGCCCTCGGCGGCGATCCGCTCCACGTTGTCGATGGAGACCCCGTAGCCATCGGTGAAGCGGCTGGGCAGGAACGCCTCAGCGCGTCCGCCCCGAGCGCGCAGGGCCTCAAGCAGAATCGCGGTTGAGGTGATCCCGTCGCAGTCGTAGTCCCCGTGGACCACGATGGACTCGCCTCGGCGAACTGCGAGTGCGAGGCGATCTGCGGCCTCCGCGATTCCCGGGATGGACTCCGGCGGGTCCAAGGGACCATCTGAGGCCAGGAACTCGCGTGCGGCGTCAATATCTCCGAGACCGCGTCGCACAAGGACCCATGCGACCGGCTCCGGACAGTCCAGCGCGCCAGCCAGCGTCATCACGTCGGCATACGCGACGCGACTGGTGCGCCAAAGTGGAGGCGCCACTACCACCGCCCCGATCGCAGCACGCCCGCCATCGCGAACGCGGCGAGCGCCAGACCCAGGGCGAGTCCAGGAAATGCGATCACGCGGAGCCCCAGCAGCGTCGGCCCCGACGGTGCGAAGACCCCGATGAGCGTCGAGGCGATCAGCATCGCCATGGCAAGCACCGCAACAACGGCTCGGTTCCCCGTCGCTTCGCTGCGTTCACGTGCCTCCTTCGTGCCTGCGGCGTCAACACCAAACCGCACCTCGCCGTCGCGGATTTCCTGAAGAATTTCCCCAATTTGCAGGGGAACATCCGCAAGCGCCTCCGAGTAGCTGCCAAGACGCCCACCCAGGCGGGCCGCGAGTTGATCTGGCCGAACCCGACTGGTGAGCAGGCGCCGAGCGTGCGGGCGTGCGGCCTCGAAGACGTTGAAGTCCGGCGAGACGTCAAAGCCGACACCTGCGAGGGTCGCAATCGTCTTATCGAGCATGGCCCAGCGGGCGGGAAGCGTGATGCCCAGACGGTGGACCGTCCCGAAGATCTCGCGCAGCAAGTCGCGTCCATCAATTTGCCCGAGGGTAGCTCCGTGGTAGCGGGCAATGATCGCGCCAAGCTCTTCCCGAAATTCGGATTCCAGCGCCCGCGGATATCGCAGCCCCATCTCCCGGAGCCGCCGCGGGAGGTTCTGCGAATCGCGATTGACAACATCCACAAACAACTTGACCGCAGCTCCACGGTCACCCGGCATCAACTGGCCCACCATGCCGAAGTCCACGATCGCGATACGCGTGGCGGACTGGACGACAATGTTCGCCGGATGCGGGTCCGCGTGGAAAAAGCCGTGTTCGAACACCATGCAGAGCCACGCCTCGGCGATTCGAGCAGCAAGCGTGTGGCGTTCTTCGTGGGACAGCGTCGTGAGGTCAAACCGCGCCAGTGGGGTGCCCCCGACCCGCTCCATCGTAAGCATGCGCTCGGTCGTCAGCTCGCGGACAACCCCTGGAATGATGATGCCGTCGTGGCCGCGGAAATTACGCCCTGCGACCTCCAGGTTTCGCGCCTCGATGCGGTAGTCGAGTTCACTCCGGACGGTTCGGGCGAATTCGTCCACGATTCCAACGGCATCGATGAACCCCAACCGGCTGACCCGGTCGCGAGCGGTCTTTGCAAGTTGGTAGAGCAGGCCGATGTCCGCATCCAGCTGCCGCTCCGCGGCGGGCCGCTGCACCTTGACGACAACCTCACGACCATCCAGGAGCGCCGCCGTATGGACCTGTCCGATCGACGCTGCGGCGAGTGGCTCGACGTCGAACCGGGAAAAGGCCTGCTCAATTGGGCCTCCAAGGGCCTGTACGACCACCGCTTCGATCTCCTCAAAGGGAATCGGCCGGGCCCGATCCTGCAGCTTGCGCAGCTCCACGAGGATATCCGGAGGTACAAGATCGGCGCGTGTCGACAGCAGCTGACCAAATTTCACGAAGGTTGGCCCAAGCTCGTCGAGCATCTCCCGCAGGCGTCGCCCGCGGGAATCGTCACTGCCGGGCTCGGCTCGACGCACACGTCGCCCAGCGCTACCGAGGAGCTGCCCGAAGCCGTACCGAGCGGCGACTTGAGCGATCTCCCGAGCCCGGCCGAGATTGCCCCGCTGGGTCCCGTTCATCATCAGCCAACCACGTTAGCGCAGCCGCCAGGCGTACAGGACGGCGCTGACAGCGGTCGCCAAGTTGAGGCTGGAAACCCCTGCATTCATCGGAATTCGCAGACAGACATCTGCCGCATCCAGAATCGCCGAACTGAGGCCTGCGCGCTCGGTTCCGAATGCCAGGACGGCCCCGTCCGGAATGGCGGCCACACGCAGGGGATCACCCGCAGGGTCAAAGCAGACGAGTGGGCGCGGGCTGATCGGAACATCGTCAAGCCGGCCGACGGGAAGCGCGAAGTGGAGTCCCGCCGAGCCACGAATCGCGTTTGCGTGCCAGGGGTCCGTCGGACCGGTCACAAGCACACCCGCGGCACCCGCGGCGGCCGCCACGCGCACGACCGCACCAACGTTTCCAAGGTCGCGCGGGTCTTCCAGGAGCACGACCGGTGCTGACCCTGACGCGTTCAAGACGGCGTCAACGGTGAAGCCGGGCCGGGCCGCGAGGGCAACGGCCCCACAGCGCGGTGACCTCGGCACAAGCAGGGAAAACTCCTCCTGTGTGATGCGCTCGATGCGACCGTCGAGGCGTCCGGTGAGATCGGGAGCCACCGCGGCAAGTACGGCTTCGGCGGCGTCCGGGTCGGCGCTCAGGATCCGGGTGATCGTTGCCCCAAAACGGAGCCCGTGCTTGATCGGGTGAATCCCCTCCAGCACCGCGAAGCTCGGGTCGCGTCGGGCAGCGGCGACGGCGGCGAAGCGCTCCACGTGTCGGGCGGTGGTCACGGTCCAAGGGTGTCAGACGCCAGCACCGAAGCACTGACGTCTGGGTGTCCGGTTAGGTGGGAAGGATGTGGAAGGTTCCGCTCGCCATGAACGGCCCGGCCTGTTCGGCTTCCAATCGTAGGGTGAAGCCTTCGCGGTCCGGCCCAAAGCCGGGATCCACGAGAATCACGAGGTCCTGGGCGGCGCAGTTATGGGTTCCCTCGACGTGCAACCGGATGCGCAGGCTACGCTCGATGTTGGACAGCTCCCGCCAACCGGACGCGGTGATCTGTTCGCGGAAGCTCACGCCGCCGATGGCGATGTGACCCCCCTCGAGGGCGTTGCCACCCAAGGCGAAGCGACCACTGGTGCGCAACTCGCTGGCGTCGTCCTCTTCGTCCCATGTGTCCTCGACCATCGTGAGGACATTCGAGTCCTCCTCGACCAGCTCCAGCTCGTCGCTGAGACGTCCGCCGGGGCGAAGGCTCATCCAACTTTCAAACGGATTCGGGGTGACGCGACTGCGTGCCGGGGTAAGGGGTTCGTCCGTGACGAGCGGTTGCGCACCGAGGTCGGTATCGCTCTCCCATGGTGCTTCGAAGTCAAAATCCCCCGCCGCGGTGTGATCAACCGCAGGCGTTTCGATCGCGGGCGGCGTTGTCGGCATGCTCCAGGCACTGTCCGCGAAATCGCTGGTCAGCGCGTCGGACTCCTGGCTGAGTGCCGTTTCGGACCACGAAATTGGCTCCGGCGTGTGTGCCACGGCGATGTCCTCGACGGGATCCGTGGACCAGTCAGCCAGGGGCTCCTCTGCCGCAAGCACGGGGGCATCCGGAAGCGCCCACTCCGTCACCGGGGGCAGTTCGCTGACAATCTCAGTAACCGCCGGGGTCTCATCAAACGCGGGAGGCTCAGGGGTCATGTCGAAGGCTGGAAGTTCGTTCTCGGCCGGCAGGGACCACTCGGGGGTCTCTTCAGCTGCGGGAGCGGACCATTCGGGGGCCTCAGCCTCAGGTGCTGCGGGGAGCGACCATTCGGCGATGGGGTCGTCGATGGGCGCAGGGGAAAGGTCCGTGGTCTCGTCCATCGACCACTGTGTAACCGTTTCGGGCTGCGCCGTCATCGACTCTGGGGGTGCGTCCGGGACGGCCCAACCACTGGTTGGGTCGAAGCCATCGTCATCCCACTCGTTGACCTCAACCGGCGGGGCTCCTCCGTGGGAAGCGGGCGCCGAGATATCGGTCGGTGAGGTCTCGTTGAAGTCGTAGCTGCCAACCTCGGGCATTGCCGTCGCCTGTCTGGGAGCCTCGGCAACGGCGTTTGCCATGGCCATCTCCGGTACCGCGTCGGCCTGCATCGGCATGCTCGGTGTGGCCCAGGCCGTGTCGCCGCCAGGGGTCGGCCAGCCGGGGGCCGTGATGATCTCGCTGGGGTTCCAGGTCGGCGGCGCTGGCGCTGTGCTCCAGGAGGGAGCGCCCATGGCTGGTGCTTCCAGGGTTGCGGAGGCGGCGCCGGTCTCGGCCATCGCCATCTGCATCTGCGCGGCGGCAATCGGAAGTTCCTTTGGGCCACCGCGGCGAAGACTGAGGTTGAACTTTCGTCCGCCAGCCGAGCGAGCGGGCTTTGCGCGCTTCGGCGAGCGCCCGAAGCTGCCCTTCCCCTTCAGCGAGAGCCCTCTGCCCTGCTTGGCGACCTTCGGGCTCTTGCCCGCCTTGATCTTGGACTTCGGGGCGGCACCACCGGCAGCCTTGTCCTTCTTCACCTTCATGAGGACGACGACCGAAGCAATGGCCGCCCCCGCAAGGGCGAGATTCATGGGGGACATGAGACCGGACATCCGCTGACTCCTTATATATGCCGAAGGGCGCTCGCGTCACCTCCACGAGGAGATCGACGCAGCCCCCCTATCGGCAGCCAGGCGGATGGACTAAATGTTCGGGGGCACACCCCCGGCACGTACTACTGTTTGCGGCGCTTGCGCTGCACCTGGCGGTGACGGCGCTCACGATCTGGTGGCGCAGGTGAGTCTGGCCCGGAGGGCTTCGGCTCATTCGGTGTGCTCCCGGAGGCCGGGGCGTCTGGCTCGTCGTCATCATCGGCTCCAGGGTCACCGTCAAGCCCCACCGGCTCAACCGATCGCGGAGCCGGACCGTCGGCGGCCAGTGCGGCCTCCGCACGGGCAAGGGCCTCGATGTCGACGACATCCGAGTCGGTACCAGCTTGGCGCGCGAGACGCTTTGCCTGGCGGGCCTCGGCCTTGCGGGCGTCCGGCTCGCGTTCCTTCCAGAGCGCCGCGAGCGGTGCCGAAATCAGGATCGAGGAGATACCACCGGACAGGATTCCGACGAGCAGCGCGAACGAGAAGTCGCGGAGCGTGTCGCCTCCGAAGAGGTACAGCGCAAGCACCGGCAGCAGTGTCAGGACTGAGGTGATAATCGACCGGGTCAGCGTCTCGTGGACGGACCGGTTAACGATCGCCCGGTAGCTGAAGTTCCGCATGATCGGCGCGTTCTCGCGGATTCGGTCGAAGACGATCACCACGTCGTACAGGGAGTACCCAAGGATCGTCAAGAGCGCAGCGATCGTGGACGCGGTGAACTCGTGGCCGGTAATCGAGTACACCGATATCGCCAGCCAGACGTCGTGGACCACCGACAGCAATGCGGGCAGCGCGAGCTTGTACTCAAACCGGATGGAGAGGTACAGGATGATCACCAAGAACGACAGGATGATCGCGACGATCGCGTTCTTGATGAGCTGGCTGCCGTAGCTCGCCCCGACCGAGTTGATGTTGACGTCCGTTGCGCCCAGCGTCTTCCTCAGGGCGGTCTCGACCGGTTTTTGCTGGGGAAGTTCAAGCGTCTTGGTGGTGATGACGTACTGCTGCAGTCCCGTGGTTGAGCTGATTTCCTTCTGGACCCGAGCGTCAGGCTGTTTGAGGGTCGTCATCAGCGACTGAACTGCCTGCTCATTCGGCAGTTTGCCGTCGAAGCTGGTGGTGAACGCGGTGCCCGGACGAAAGTCGAGCCCCTTCTCGATGCCCTTGGTCCCGATGAACGCCGCTCCGGCCAGCATCGGTATCAGCGAGATGGCAAGCCACAGCCTCCACTTGCCAACGAAATCGAACTTCCAATGAATCTCACGCTGGTTGTAGCCCATGAAACGCGCGTTCTGAAACAGCTTGGTGTCAACAAGGAGTCCGAAGATGGCCCGAGTCGCGACCACCGACGTGAAGAGCGAGAGGATGACGCCGATGAAGAGCGTAAACGCGAAGCCCTTCGGGCCACCCGTGGCGAGCAGGTAGATGATCGCAGCGGTGATCAGCGTGACGACGTTGGCGTCAATGATCGCGCTGATGCCCTTCTTGTAACCGTTCTGGACCGCGGTGCGCGGGCTGCGCCCGGCGCGAGCCTCTTCTCGAATTCGCTCGAAAATGATGACGTTCGCGTCCGCGGCGACACCGATCGTCAGCACCATTCCGGCAATGCCCGGCAGCGTCAGCGTGATCGGCACGAGCTTGATCACCGCGAAGAACAGAACGCCGTACGCCATGAGCGCAAGGTCAGCGATCAGACCCAAACCGCGGTAGTAGATCAACATGAACGCGAGAACGATACCGAGGCCAACAAACCCGGCGACCAGGGCTTTTTGCAGGTCTTTCTTCCCAAGCGTGGCACTGACCGTGCTGCCCTGAATCTGGTTCAACTTGATGGGCAAGGCACCCGAGTTGATTTTGTCGGAGAGCTTCTGTGCCTCAGTGAGGCTGAACCCACCGTTGCCGCCGGTGATGACCCCGCCGTCGGTGAGCCCGTTCGGAAGTTCGGTGTAGTTGATCTGCGGATTGGTGACCAACTCGCCGTCCAAGACCGTGGCGAAATGCTGGTTCACCTGTAGGAGGGCACCGCGGCGCGCGAGCGCTTTCGTCAGCTTTGCAAAGCCCTTGTTACCTGCGTCCGAGAAATTCGGCTGAACGACGTAACCATTGTTGTCGCTGACCACACGGGCGCTCTGGAGGTCCTTTCCCGTGACGTCGGGCAGGTCCCGGAGGACCGCCCACTCCTCCACGCTCTGGTTACTGAATCCATCCTTCGCGTGGACGAACGCATACCCCGCAGGAAGGACGATCTGGATGCCCTGTGGGACCTTGCCCTTCGAATCGGGCGTTACGAGCGCAGCAGCGTTCGGAAGTGGTCCGCGAATGAGCAGGTGTCGCGTGCCCTTGCCAAACAGGAAGTACTGAGGGGTTGTCTTCGCCTCGGCAATCGGGGCCAGCGCACTCGCTGCCTTGACGAGGTCGTAGGCACTCGGTCCGGGGTTCGCGCCGAGGCCCTTTACCAGCATCAGCTCATAGTTGTAGAACGCCATCTGGGCAGGGGAAATCAGGCGCTGAAGCACATCGGGATCCGTGATCCCAGGCAGCTGCACCAGGATCTGATTGCTGCCTTGGGTCTGGATCGTCGGCTCCGAAACACCCTGCTTGTCGATCCGGTTGCGGATGATCTCAACGGAGCGATTGATCGACTCCGAAGTGACCTGGACCCCGCGGGTATCCTGGCCCTCGAGGGTCACCTGCGATCCACCGGCGAGATCCAGTCCGAGGACCGTGGGCTTCAGCAAGATCGCGACCACGGAGGCCGCCACCAGACCGAGGAAGCTCAGGAAGAAGAAGAGTGAGCGGCGGTGCGGCTTCACGAGTTGACTCCCTGCGCCAAACCTCGCGCGTCTATTGGACCGCTCCACTGGATACGGCGTCTGCCATTCCTGTCCCCGGCTGCGCCACGAGACTCGCGATCGCCCCACGGGCAATGCGAATCTCGGTGTTCTCCGCAATCTCGATCAGGACGGTCTTGTCGTCCTCGATCTCCGTGATCGTGCCGTAGATCCCAGCCATGGTCAGTACCTCGTCGCCGGGCTTCAGCTTCGCGAATAGCTCTTGCAGCTCGCGCTGACGCTTTCGTTGGGGCCGAATGGCGAACACAAAGAGCAGCGCCACAAAGACGAGGGCATAGAGCAGCGTTGAAATCGCAGCAGTCATCGCAGGGAGATCCTTGAGCAGTTCCGGGAAGCTGCTGAGGATAGCAAGGGCTTCCCAGGCGCCCGAGCGGAGTCAGGGGACGGCCGTGGTAGCGTTTTTGGAAGTGACCCAGGGGCAAGAGATCGAGCTTCCTGTTCGTCCGCGCTTCTGGAAACGTCCTGGATTCCAGGAGGTTCTCACCTTCGCGACCCTCATGCTGGTCTACGAGTGGCTTCGTGATCTCGTCGCACCAACCTCCTCGGTCTTGCCGTTGGCCCACGCCCAGAGTGTCATTTCCGGCGAACGGGGCATCGGATTGCTGGTCGAGCCGGGCCTGCAACGGCATGTCAACGGCCTTCCCGGTGGACAGAGTCTCGTGTCGTGGCTGTACACCCTTGGGCACACGCCGGGGTTCATTGTGTTCTTCGTATGGCTGTGGTGGCGTCATCGGGATCAGTTCTCGTTTGTACGTACGTGGTTTTGGTTGTCGCACGCGGTGGCGGTCATGGTGTTTTGGCTATGGCCCCTTGCGCCACCACGGTTCTCAGGTCTCGGTATGGAGGATCCGACCGAACAGACATTGCGACTCGGTGGCGCGACGTCCTGGTTCCAACCCTTTCGGAACCTCTACGCGGCGATGCCCTCACTGCATGTCGGATACACGGTGCTCTATGCCGTCGTCATCACCCTCATTGGCGTCAGTTCCTGGCGATTTGCAGCGTGGATGTGGCCAGCAGCGATGCTCGTTGTCGTGATGGCAACGGCGAACCACTTCTGGCTGGACGGCGTCGGCGGCGCGTTGACCGTCGCCGCAGGATGCGGGTTGGCGCTCGTGGCCGACCGGGTCTCCGGGGCAGGCATGCGCAAACCCTGGGAGCAAGCGACGTGAAGATTGCCATGGTCACCGAGTACGCCTATCCCCTCCCGGGAGGCGTCTCCGAGCACGTCCATTTCCTCAGCCGCGAGCTGGTGCGAATGGGCCACGAGGTGACGGTGATCTCGGGCCGATTGCACCGCCAGACCGGTGATCACGATCGACGGCTCGCGACGAAGAGCGGATACCGCATCGTTCGGGTTGGGCATTCGTTGCCCTTCTACATCAACGGCTCCATTGCGCGGCTGACCCTTGGCCCACGGGTGCGTGTTCGGTTGAAGCACGCGCTGCGCGGGATGGACGTCATTCACGCGCAGGGGCTCGCATCGCCGAGTCTCCCGATCATGGCGCTCTCGGGCGAGGCGCCGGTCATCACGGGAACGTTCCATACGTACTTCACTCCAGGAAAACACCTGCTCTTCCGGCTCTGCTACCACTGGGTCGGCCGCGGCTTGAACCGTCTGCACCGCCGAATTGCCGTGTCCAGCGCGTGTATCGAGGCGTTGGACCCAATTTTCCCTGGAAATTGGGATATCATCCCGAACGGAATCGACTGCGAGTTGTTCCGACCGTTGGGTCCGGACGAGCGGCGTCCTGAGGGTCCCCCGCGCATTCTGTTTGTGGGCCGGTTCGACCCACGCAATGCCCTTGACGTACTCCTCGACGCCGCAGCCCTCCTGCGCGATCGGGGCCATGACTTCGTGATCGATGTTGTTGGCGACGGACCGACTCGGTCGGTCTACGAACGCCAAGCGCGGCGCCTTGATCTCTGGGACCGGATCACCTGGCACGGCCTCGTGATTGACGGCCGCGACCGTCTCTACCGCGAGGCGACGGTCTTCGCCTGTCCGTGCACGTTGGCGAGTTTCGGCGTCGTGCTGCTGGAGGCGATGGCCAGCGGAACTCCGATTGTTGCCTGCGACAACATCGGGTTCCGCCAGGTCATCCGGGATAGTGCGCCTGGGCGCTTCGTCCCACCCCGCGATGCGACGGCGCTTGCCGAGGGCATCGAGGAGCTGTTGGCCGATCCCGCGCGGCGAGCCGACTGGGCGGTTCGGGGGCGTG
>JAYTQG010000092.1:0-4580 GCA_043746815.1 Thermoleophilia bacterium
GAGCGGTTCCGTGCCCAGGAATGCTCATCCGCTTACGTCGGCGTCACTTCCACCACCGTACCGGTGCTCCTGCAATCAGGCATTTCAGGATCCACCGGCGCGGCCAAGAAAGGGTTTCTGGCGAATTGAATTCACACTTCGCTAACCGGTCACACCTCCGGTCCTGCGGATCCGCTTGATGGGTTCGCTGACCTGGAGCGATGTGGTCGCGCGTGCCGGCCGAGCGTTGTCGCCACCGGCGGTCGCGGTGTTTGAGTACCTCCCGGCAGGGGCTCCGGCTGCGAGCCGTACGCGAATCTTCACCTGACGAGACGCACCCGGAGCGAGATCGCCAAGGACCCACGTCACGACGCCGTTGACGACGGTCGCGCCTCGGGGAATGCCGACAAGGGTGACGAGATTCGGCACCGCGTCGGTGAGAACGACATTCTTGACGACTACCTTGCCGACACTCCTGACGGTGATGGAGTAGGTGAACGTGTCGCCTCCCTTCGCCGTCGGAGGTCCGGTCTTCGTCACCCGGAGCGAACCCGGATCGGCGGCTGAGGCCGTCACCTTTTGGGGCGTCGTGGTCGTGGGGGTGTGCGGGGTCGAGGGTGGGACGGGCGTCGCGACGCCGAAGTCGACCTTCTCGCGCTTCCCGTTCGAGGCGAGGACGATGTCAGCGACCGTGCCGGGCGTGGTCAGCTCGACGCCGCTCGGAGTCTTCACGCTGACGCGGTAGGTGCCCGGTTGAAGCCCGGTGAACACGTAGACGCCGCTCGCCGCGGTGATGGTCTCGAGCGCCACGGCCCGCCCGCGTCCGTCGGTGCCCGTGAGGGTGATCGTTACACCGGGATTGATGGCCTCACCGGAGTCGCGCACACCGTTGCGGTTCGTGTCAACCCAGACAAGACCGGTGATCGTCGCGGGCCGGACGTTGCCGACGATGAACGAGCCCGTGGCTCCTGGTGGCACGCTGACCGTTCCCGACGCCGGGGTGGTCGGCACGAAACCGCCGGGGCACTCTTGACCGACCTGCCAGTCGCCGGCGACAGAGTCGGGACGGGCAGACGTCCCAGTCGCACCGGTGCTCAGGGCGTCAGGCGCGCCATTCGGACCGACAAGCGAGAACGGGCAGTTGATTCCGGGTTCACCTGCGTCGCGGACGCCGTTGCCATTGGTGTCCTCAAAGGAGGTCACCGAAAGGTTGCCGGATGCCGCGAGACCGAAGTCGACCTTGTCGCGGGCGCCGTTCGATGCAACCACGATGCCACTCTGGACGGTGGCATTCGTCGCGACCTTGCCGGCAAGCGGCGTCAGGGTCACTGTGTAGGTGCCCGGCACGAGGTTGCCGAATGAGTAGCTTCCGTCGTTGGCGGTGGGTTTCGAGATCGCTGTGATCGGGTTTCCCTTGCCATCAACTCCGGTGAGTGTGACCGTCGCCCCGGCAAGTCCAGCTTCGCCGTTCTGGCGGGTGCCATTGCGGTTTGTGTCGTCGAATACCGTTCCGGAGATCGCGCCAGGTCGGAACTGGCCAACGGCGAAGGTTCCTGTGCCGTCGGCGGGCACGGCGACTGTGCCGGAACTCGGGGTGGTCGTGGACCAACCTGGCTTGACCGTCTCGGTCGCGCCCCAGCTCCCGGCCGGGACTCCTGGCACGAGGACCCCACCGCTTGCACCGGTCTGGAGCGAACTCTGCCCTCCGACCGGGCTGGTGATGTCGAACGCCCAATCCTTCAGCCCAGCCTCGCCGGGGTCACGCACCCCGTTGCCGTTCAAATCCTCGTAGGCCACCACCTGAATGTCTCCGAGATCCTGGGCGACGACGAAGACGGCGCCGGCCGTCAACTCAAACGCGTCGGGATCTCCGAATGGGAAGTACTGCACCTCGACGCGATACTTCGCTGCCGCCAAACCGGGCGGGATCTGCCAGAGGAGGTTGCCGACAACGCGCCGCCCGATCTGGGCGTCCACGTCGCCGAGGGTGCGAGTTTCGACCGCGGTAACGAGCTGCCCCGCGAGAGTCCGAATGTTGGTGACAATCTTGAGGCCGCGAGTGTCGTAGACGACGTCGTACCCGATCGTCTGGGTACTCCCAACCTTGACGGCTTGAGGTGGTGCCGGCGTGCGGTTGAGAGTGATACCGGCCCCGAGCGCCATCGTGGCTGACGCAAGAAACGCGGTGAAGGCCACAAGGCCACAAAAAAGTCGTGGTGCGAGACGCCCAAACAAGCGGGCGCGTTGCGAGAGCATTGGGAGAATTCCTCTCAGCCGGTGACGCCGCCGGTGGGCGGCTTCTTGGTGGGTGCCTCGGGCACACGCAGGGCGGTCGTCGAGCGTGTCGTGGGCCCGTTGTCCGCGGTGGCGGTCGCGGTGTTCGCGTATCGACCCGCCGGAGCGCCGCCCGCGAGGCGGACGCGCATCGTGAGCGTCACCTGCTTGCCCGCGGCGAGGTTCCCAAGCTCCCACGTGACGATCCCGTTCAGCACCCGCGCCTTCGCGGGCACGGCGACGAGCGTCATCAGGTTCGGAATCGGATCGGTGACGACCACGTTCTTCGCGACGATGGAGCCGGTGTTCTTGACCGCAATGCGGTAGGTGATCGTCTCCCCGGCTTTCGCGGTTGTCGGGCCGAGCTTCTTCACGACGATTGAGGCGGCCTCCTGGAGGCGCGGTGGCGTCGGAGTTGCGGTCGGGGGTGTCGTCACTGGCGGCGGGGTCGGGGTCGCTGTCGCAAGACCAAAGTCCACCCGGGGACGCTCGCCATTTGACTGAATCGCAAGGCCTGAGATCGTCTGACGTGAGGTGAACTCAAGGCCGGAGATCGCACCAGCCGACACGGTGTAGGTGCCGGGGAACAGATCGCCGAAACGGTAACTTCCGTCGGACGCTGATGTGGCCTGGAGCGTGACCGATCGCCCGCCGCCGTCCTGGCCCGTGAGCGTCAGGCTGGCGCCTGCGCGGATCACCTCTCCGGTGTCGAACACGCCGTTACGGTTCGCATCGATGAAGACCGTCCCGCTGATCGTCCCCGGGCGCACTTGGCCGACGGCGAACGTCCCTGCTCCGTTCGGGGGGACGAGTACCGACCCCTGGCTCGCGGTCGTCGCAAGCCAGCCCGTCTGGACGTTCTCCTTGACGTTCCAGCGCCCGGCAGGGACGCTGTCGGTCGCAGAGCTGCCGTCGGTCCCCGTCTCCACCCCACTGGGGCTCGCGGACGGGTTGGTCAGATCGAACGCCCACCCCTTGAGTCCGACTTCGCTCACGTCGCGGACTCCGTTGCCGTTGAGATCCTCGAACGCGATCACCTCGATCCTGCCGAGCTGCGCAGCGACGTCAAACGACGCGGCCGCGATCGATTCGATGCCGATGTTGGACGTGAACTGGACCTCGGCCTTGTACCGACCCTCGATCACACCGTTTGGCACGGTCCAGGCAAGCGGGTTGGCCCCGCCAAAGTTGCGAAGCGTTCCCGGGGCTGGCAGCGACGTGTCGCCGATCGGATCGACCCTGGTAAGGAGCGCCGTCCCCGACGGATCGACGATGCGTATCTGAGTCGAGATGCCCTTCGTCTCGTACTGGACCAGATAGCTCACCTGCTCGATCGATCCGATCTTCACGGCCTGTGGAGGGGATGGTGTGCGGTTCAGCGTCACGCCAGCTACCGCACCGAAGGCGGACGGCGCGGGGACAAGCGCCAGGACACCAAAGCAGACCAGGCGGGGAGCCCGTCGGGGCCAACGAGCAGTCAAATCATCCTCCGAAGACGGCACGCCGCGGACGCCGGGATGGCCCGCGAACTCACTTGTATTTCACACGAGCAAGGGACTGATCCTGCGACCGATTGCCGCCGGTGTTACGGGAATGTGAGCTTTGCGGCGGTTTGATGTTCGAGTCTCGTTCCGAGCCGACACGAGACCCTGACAACGACTCCCCGAAACGATTGAATCCGGCGGATTCGCGGCGTCGCGAGTGACCACCGTCAAGGAGCGTCGATCCAGTGAAAACCACCGTTGTGAGGCTGCCCGCGAACCGATGGTCGAATCTGGCGTTCGGGCTGAGTGCGGCCGTGGCGTTCTGCGGCACATCGTTTGGCTCACCGCTCCCCGGCGCGGCGAAGTGCCAGGTTTTTCCGGCCGACAACAGCTGGAACGTGACGGTCGATCAGCTTCCGCTCGCGAGCAACTCCGCCGCGCTGGTCGCGGCCATCGGCACCGATTCGACCCTTCACCCGGACTTCAGCAATCAGGGGAACTACGGAATCCCGTTCAACGTCGTCGGCAAAACGACGCCCCGTCAGCGCATTCGCGCCTTCGACTACGCGGACGAGTCTGACCGCGTGAAGTACCCGATCCCGGTGCGTCCCAAGATCGAGGGCGGATCCGACCGTCACATGCTGATGATTGATCGGGACGCGTGCCACCTCTTCGAGCTGTTCGGTGCGCAGCGGGCTGGAAATGGGTGGCGGGCGGGCTCTGGCGCGGTCTGGAACTTGTCGTCGAACGCGCTTCGTCGGGATGGCTGGACGAGCGCCGACGCGGCCGGCCTGCCGATCTTCCCTGGCCTTGTGAGGTTCGACGAGGTCAAGCGAGGTGTGA
>JAYTQG010000093.1:0-4566 GCA_043746815.1 Thermoleophilia bacterium
GCGTCGAGCTCGATAGACGACCCCTCCGGGCGAGTCGAGGAGGATCGCCAGGCTAAGGGCGAGCCAGAGCGGGGCGGTCAGGATCAGCAGGATGCTCGCGAGGACGATGTCGGTGGCCCGAGTTGTGATGGCGTCGACAATCCTCGGGCCCCGGGCGTGGGCCGTGACGACGGGGAAGCCCTCAACCCGACCGAGGCCAAGATCGCCATCCAGGGCTCCGAAGAGGCGACTCACGACGGCAACCTCGGCGCCGGCCGCGCGGCAGGCGGCGACGACGCCGGACAGCTCAAGATCGCCCGTGCCGAGGAAGCTGAACACGACCAGGTCGACGTCGTTCGCGCCGACCAGCGCCTCGACGTCACCGAGGTCTCCCAGAGTGGGAAAGTCGCCAGCCACGCGTGTGGGCAGGCGGCCGTCATCAACCAGGCCCACGACCGTCCCTCGACGCCCGCGCGAGATCGACGTGGCCAAATGGTGGGCAACCACACCAGTACCAACCACCAGGACACGGTCCGTCCTGCTTGCAAAGCAGCCGATCGCAAGTCCGGCGAGCGATGCGGTACCAAGGCCGCCGACGGCCAGGAGGAGCCCTTGGGTTGTCGTGAGCGTCCATGCCCCGGCCTCGCCTGCTACGCCGATTGCGACCGCCGCCGCAGCGGCGGCGACTGCGAAGCGTCGCGTGACCCCCCACGGCGAGCACGGCGCGATCAGACCGCCCCGTGGGCTTGTTGCTGCGCGAACTCCGGCAATGGCCGCGATGATGCCGGCCACCGCGATCATCGCGTGAATGCGCTCCCCGGTCAGCCGCACAGCCATCGCGAACGAGACAACCGCCGCGACGGTCGCCTGAAAAATGACCCGCGAACCAATCGGCAGGGTCAGCCCCGAATGCCTTCTCGGGAGCGTCTCAGACGGATGGACGCCAACCAAGTGGATGCCTGGCGAGGGCGACACTACCGCCCCTTCTTCAGCGGAGAGCATGCCCCAACATAGTCTTCCGGGGAGTTGCGGAAAAGTCGCCAATCGGTTAGGTGCACCCTCCCCAAATGGGGGGCTCAGTCCTTCGCCCACTCAATGCTGGCCGGTCGGGATAGTGCATCTCGGCGCCCCCTCTGCGCGAAATCAGCCGAGGTGGGCTGTGGAAATACCAGCCCACCCGCCCGACACGCGAGAACGGGGGATGGCCATCAAGCGACTTGCATCGGCGACTTCCGGCGCCCAGGCGGCGCCGAACGGGTGACCAAGTCTGCCGAGCCCCACTCCGGGTGTCCAAGCGGGGCGGCGAGGGACGCCCCGGTACGAGCCTCCGCCACGCGCCCGCTCGCGAGGGGGAGATCCCACCCCAAGGGTTAGCTTCGCGGCTGGCCGGCTGGCCCTAGAGTTGCACCCACTCGCCCCAATGGGCTCCGGGACTTCACTGCGAGAGGCTTCCACCATGACGTACTTCCCAGCGACGGCGTCCGAACCTCTTCCTGCCACGGTCATTTTGGCAGGAGGCAAGGGCACGCGGCTTGCCCCGCTGACGCTCGTTCTTCCGAAGCCGCTTGTACCTCTGGTCGATGGCCCGATCATTGATGTGCTCCTCCGCCAGCTCCGGTCGCAGGGATGGACGACCGCGACCCTGGCCGTGGGGCACATGGCCGAGCTGATGAGGGCCTACTGTGGCGACGGCGCCCGTTACGAACTTGATCTCGACTACCTGCAAGAGATCGAGCCACTCGGAACGGTCGGTCCACTGGCTTTTCTCCCCGAGGACCGGATCGCTGATGGCGTACTTGCCATGAACGGCGACCTCCTCACGACACTGCGCTTCCCCGAGTTCATTACCGCCCATCGTGGGAGCAACGCGATTGCGACCGTTGCGGTCTACTGCCGATCTGTGCAGATGGAGTTTGGAGTGCTCGAGGTCGATGGGGAACTGGGTGAGGGCATACGGCAGGTCAAGAGCTACCGCGAGAAGCCGCAGATCCCGGCACTGGTTTCGATGGGTATCTACCTCTTTGAGCCCGAGGCCCTGAGGTACATCGAGAAGGGTCGCCCCCTTGACCTCCCGGATCTCATTCACAAGCTGCTCGCCGACAACCAGCCGGTTGGCTCCTACGCCTTCGGCGGCTACTGGCTGGATATCGGTCGCCATTCCGACTATCAGCAGGCGATTGATGACTTCGCCTCCATCAAGGATGCGCTTCTTCCGCCGGTCGAGGCGGCGAGGTGAGCGAGCCGCTCCCTCTGGCAGCGCCCAGCTTCGGCGAGGAGGAAGTCCGCGCTGTCGAGGAGGTCGTTCGCTCAGCCTGGCTTACGATGGGTCCGCGCACCGCAGAACTGGAGTCTCGGTTCGCTGCGATGGTGGGGACCTCACACGCGGTTATGGCCTCCTCCTGCACGGCGGCGCTACACCTGGCGTTCGCCGCGCTCGGCATCGGCCCGGGCGACGAGGTCATCGTTCCGTCACTGACGTTTGTGGCCACTGCGAACGCGGTTGGGTACACCGGTGCGGATGTCGTCTTCGCTGACATCACGTCGTTGGATCGGCCCGTTATCGACCCCGAAATGGTCGCGTCGTTGATCGGACCGCGGACGACCGCGATCTGCGCCGTCCACTACGCGGGCTACATGGCGGACATGTCGGCCCTCCGCGCCCTCGCCACACGTCACGGCCTTGCCCTGATCGAAGACGCTGCGCACGCCCCCGGCGCGTCGGGCCCAGACGGGAATGCCGGAGCGGTTGGCGACGTCGGCTGCTTCTCGTTCTTCTCGAACAAGAACATGGTCACCGGAGAGGGCGGCATGCTGACAACCGACGATGCCGCGCTGGCTGCGCGCCTGCGGCTGCTGAGGGCGCATGGCATGACCGCGACAAGTTGGGATCGCGCGCGCGGCCACGCCAGTGGATACGACGTCGTGGAACGTGGCTTCAACTACCGCCCCAGCGAACTCGAGGCGGCCCTCGGCTTGGTGCAGCTCGATAAGCTGCGCGCCATGAATTCCCGGCGGCGCGAACTCGTTGGCCGATACCGCGAGGCTCTCCGGCATCAGGATCTCGGCGATGTCCCGTTTACCCTGCCCGACGATGCCGAAAGCGCGTGCCACATCCTTCCCTTCGTGGCACGAGATCAGAAGCGGCGGGACGAGATCCGGCGGATGGCGGCCGATGACAACGTCCAAACGAGCGTGCACTACTCGCCCGTGCACCTCTTCGAGGTGTTCTCCTCCCGTGACTCCCTCCCGGTGACCGAGGCCTTCTCGGAGCGGGAGGTCACCCTTCCTCTCTTCCCTGGAATGAGCGACGTCGACGTCGAGCGCGTGGTCGGCATCGTGCGAACCCCGGCGGCGCTCTAATGCCCCAGCAAGAGGCGCCCACCAACTCGCGCGGGTCGACCGAAGGCCAGCCGCTCGATGGCGGCGGCGACCACCCTCATCGAACGCTCGGCGCGTGGGTCGCCCTCGTGCTGCGGAGTTGGCAGGTGGTCGTTGCAGCCGTTCTTGCTGGCCTCATCCTCGGAGCCCTGTACTCCTTGACGCGGCCACAACTCTTCGAAGCCCGATCCACGCTCGTCTTGAGTCCGCAGACTGGCGTCCTCGATCCCGCGGATTCCCAGGGCCTGCCAGACCTTGCCAACACGATCGCCGCGCTCACCGTCACCGACTCTGTCCTGCTGGATACGAAGAAGAACTTCCTGCAGGCCGCGAAGTTCTCGGACGTCGCGAAGCGACGCGAAGACCTCAGCCTCACCTGGATGAAGGCGCATGTCGCGACCACCGTGCTGGCCAACACAAGCTTGGTCCAGATCGTCGCCCAGGACCAAGACCCAGATAGCGCGGCGCAACTGGCAGCCGCGGCGAGCAGGGGCGTGATTGCGAAGGTTAAGCAGCTCCGAGACGGACAGGGCGTGACAGGCGGCCTTAACGTCGCGCTCCTGGGAGCGCCCACGGGGCAGGGTCAAGTCAGCCCGAATCGCGGGGCCGACCTGCTGCTTGGAAGCAACGTCGGGTTGATTCTCGGGCTTCTCATCGCGGTGCTCGCGTCCAACCGCGGGATCGGAGCCCGCGGCAAGGGGGACCTCGCCAAGCTGCTGGGCGACGCACGCGTTGTGTGCCTGCCAGCGCCCCTCCCTGGCGGCTACGCGCACGGCAAACTCGTCTCCAACGACCTCACGGTAACACCGGACGAGCCACTCCAGGAGACCTACCGCTTTCTACGGAGTCTGCTGTTCACCACGGAAGGAACCGGCTCGTCCTCGGTCGCTGTACTGGGCCCGGTGGCGCCAGTCGTCCTTCGCGGCGTGGCCGCCGCGCTTGGCGCGCACCTCTGCGCGGCCAATGCGACGACGGTGATCGTCGAGGCCGACTTCCACGGAGCGGGATGGATGCTCGATGGATCCGGCGGTGGAATGGGTGAAGTCCTCGCCGGTGCAGATCTCCGGATACGAGAACTCGCCGTTCCGATTCGGCGTTTCGCATCCGAATCCGTCGTCGATGCTGCCGTGTTGCTCGCCGTCCTTCCTGCTGGCATCCGGCCACCGGATCCCAGCGGAGCGCTGGGCTCTCCGGCGGCGGCGGCCCTCC
>JAYTQG010000094.1:0-10595 GCA_043746815.1 Thermoleophilia bacterium
TCCCTCACCGCCCATGATGCGCCGGACCCACCAAGCTTCAACCTCTTCGGACGGGGAGGAATCGGCGCGATTGCAACGGCCACCTGCTCCGGCGCCGCCCTGGAACGCGGGTCCAGTAGTGACCAAGCACTCCGCAAAGCGCTCCGATTTGAGTACGTCGCGTCGCTGCCGGTCAAGCCGACCCGAACAACCGGAAAAGCCGCGGCAAACGATCCGACCCAGGTCTCCTGGAACATCCCATTTGGTGACTGTCCGCGAATTTCTGCAAATTCCACCCAGGGCAGTTCAAGTGCAGTTTTGAACGGGATAATCCTGCTCGGTGCAGGGCTTTTCATTGGCGTTGTCCTCCTTCTTCGGGGGTTGAAGGGGCGGCGGGCGCGGCGATCACTCACCGTGCGGGGTTGACCTTCGTCCGCGCAGTGGCCTAAAGTCCCGCTTCGTTCGACTCCCCAGCAGTTCGCGTCGTCACTGGCGGCGGCGGGAGTTCAACCTCAGTCGGACGCGGTACCCGGCTGAGGCGACCAAGGAGGCAGGATCAACACCAGCTGCAACCCCCGCCGAAGCCGAAGTACCATCGGGCTGATCGCACTCTTCTCAGGTGCGATGTTCGCCCAGTCCGCAGTCGCAGTTGACGTGGATATTCCCGTTTCGCAGTATCTGGTGTCGAGCCGTTCCGCTCCGCCAGCCGCCGCAGCTTCCACGAGCCCGGCACCCACCGCCTCCAGGCCAGTCGCGCCCGTCGCCGCTGCCGTCGCGCTCGCCGCGACCACCGGTCCGCGGGACCTTCGCATTGGCATGTACGGCCAAGACGTCCGCGCACTGCAAGACATCCTCCACGCGCGTGGCCAGAAGGTGGTCAGCGATGGTGCCTTCGGGCGCGGCACAGCGAACGCGGTGCGCCGCGTGCAGCGCAGCTTCCACCTTCCCGCCTCTGGAGTCGCCACTGCGGCCTTCCAAGAGCGCATTGGGCTCCAGTCCCGACTTGCCGCCTCCGCGCCCGCCGCGGCGGCCCCGACGACCGCTGGCGCGCCGCTGGTGGGCGCCACACCGGCCGGAACGGCTGGCAAATATCTCAAGGTGTTCCCCGTTCAAGGCACTGGGTACCACTACACGGACGATTTCGGCGCATCGCGCCATCAGGGAAGCCACGAGGGCAACGACATCATCGCCCCGCGCGGCAATCCGCTCGTCGCCGTCACCGACGCCACCATCGACCGGATGACCCGCGTGGAAACCGGCCTCGGCGGGATCTGGATTTGGTTGAAAGATGCCAGTGGAACGACGTACTACTACGCGCACATGGACAGCATCGTGGATGGTCTCTCGCCCGGGTCGAAGGTCAAAGCGGGGCAGGTCCTCGGTGCCGTCGGCAATAGTGGAGACGCCCGCTACGGCGAGACCCATCTGCATTTCGAGGTTCACCCCGGTGGGGGCGGCGCCATCAGTCCATTCGCGGACCTGACCGCCGTCGATCCGAACCCGACGGCCGCTCGGAAGTCGGGCTAGCCGGACTCGTTCCTCGTCGGCCGTGGGGGAACTCACGCGCCGACGACGAATCATCCTGCGATGGTGCGCACACCGAAACGATCACGCTGCCTTCTTGCAATCTCTGCAGGGGCGCTTCTGGCTGGCTCGCCAGCGGCCTCCGCGGCGCCATCGGTTGCGAAGAAGGCCTCCGTGGATCGCCGCCTCTCCACGATTGAGTCTCGCGCCCAGGTCGCTCGTGGCCGAGAGGCCGTGTTGACCAGCGAAGTGGGGGCCTACACCAGCCGTGTTCGGACCCTCGAGGTCCGCCTTGCGCCGCTGGCAGCTCGCCGAAGCGCCGCGGAAGCAACCGCCCGGACACTCACCGCGCAGTTGAACGGTTTAAACCAACGCCTCTCCGCCGAGACCCAAGGCCTGAGCGACGCCAAGCGACTGATTGGAACGCAGCGCGCGGCCCTCGGGGCACGTCTTCGCGAGATCTACCGGCGCGGCGAGACGAGTCCTGTCGTCTTGATGTTGGAGTCACGGAGCATCACCCAGGCGGTCGCGACGAACGCGGCCCTCAACCGAATCACTCAGAACGACCAGAAGCTGATCACGGCGGTCTCGGCCTACTCCGTCACAATTCAGCGCACGCGTGACCGCATCGCCGTGCTGCAAAAAGGCGTGCTCGTCAAGGAGCGCCGCGCGGAAGCGAGCGCGGCAGGCGCCCGCGCGGCGAGTGCAGCGCTGGAGCGTCAGACCGCAGAGCTCCGTCGCGCCCGCGACCGCCGCCGCAGGCTCCTCAGTCGGGTCGGCGCTCAGCGGGAGGACCTGGAAGTCGAGGCGAAGGGCCTTCGCAGTCAATCCCTGAAGCTCGCGAACGAGATCATCCGAGCATCGGGCGGGCCGGTCACCGCGATCGGAACGCCGTCAGCCGCCGGGCTCGTCTGGCCGGTCAGCGCGCCCATCACCTCCGGGTTCGGCTTCCGGTGGGGCCGGATGCATGAGGGTGTTGACCTCGGCGTACCCGAAGGGACGCCCCTCGCCGCCGCCGCCGCCGGCAGGGTCATCGTTTCCGGCTGGCAGGGTGGGTATGGGAACCTGGTGGTCATCGACCATGGCAACGGCCTCTCGACCGCCTACGGGCATCAGAGCCGGACGGCCGCGTCCGTCGGCCAGGAAGTCGCGCAGGGCAGCATCATCGGCTACTCCGGCAACACCGGGCACTCCACCGGCCCGCACTTGCACTTTGAGGTGCGCATCAACGGTCAGGCGACCAACCCGCTCGCATACCTATAGCGGTCCCCCCGCACCGAAACAGCAAAACGCGGCCGTCGCGAGCGCGTCGGGGCGCTTCGCAATGAGTTCAGTGCGCGCGTCGGCAAGGGCCGTCGCGACGGGCGTCCCGATGGCGAGGCGTCGGTGAAGCCCAACCATGAGGGCCGCGGTCGCCTCGTCTGGGACCGGGGACACACTCGCGACAATGGTCGTCGTCCCAAGGGCGATGAGTGAGGCAGTGAGACCCATGATCGCGCCGCCGCTCGGCCCGGATGAGCGTCCCGTGTCGCAGGCCGAGAGTAGGACCGTTCTCGGCTGACGGTCCAACCGCTCGAGTTCATAGACGGTAAGTGGTCCGTCGCTGAGCGTCAGAGACGTGAACAGGGGATTGTCTGCGCGGAACGTTCCATGACACGCAAGGTGTGCGAATCGGGCGCCATTCAGCCCCTCGAGCACGGCCGCGGCCGTGGCGTGGTGCCCCATGAGGAGTGTCGCGTCGTTCTCCTCGTCGATGGCGAGGCGGTGAACCTCGGTGGCGGCGGCCGCGAGGCCTGGTCCGGACGCGAAGAGGATGTGCCCGGAGTGGCGGCGGCACCCGTGCGCACGAAGCCACAGTCCCGCGCTTGGCGCGATGGAAAGGGGCCGATCACTGATCGATGGGACGAGTCCCCAAGGGGTGGTCGTGAGCGATGGACTTGGGAGGAGGACGAGCGACCGGTCGCCGATCAGCGGCAAGAGAGGAGCGACGAGGAGCGCGTCAACACGCGCAGCGGCCGCGAGGGTCGCGATGCTCGTCGGAGCATCATCCGCAGCGGGTGGTCGAGCCGCGACGCGTCGCAACGCGAAGCCAAGGGCTTCCAACGCCGCCGCGACTGGTGCCATGGGGCCCAGGGAGCGCCGGTATGCCCGGCCGCCGCCGAGCACAACCGCCGAGATTGCGCCATCGTGCTCGATGAAATCGACGAGCGCTCGCTCGCCGAGGGCAGCGCTCAGGTCTGCGACCCTGAGTGGGCCGATCGCTCGCCAGGGGTCCGTCGAGACGGACTGCCAGGACTGACGCCGAATTGCGCCCTCCAGCTGCGCTCGGCGTCGGGCGGCCGCGTTCACCTGCGCGGCGGTGGAGCCGTCGAGTGCCGCGGTTTCGTGCGCGCCCGTCGCCTCACGAAGCTCTGCGAGCAGCTCGGCAAGGACCGGGTCGCCCGGCGGGCGTGTCGACGCGGGGACCAGGCTCACTCCGCGGGAGCGTTCTGACCACACCAAGATACGACGGCCCTCCCCATCCCCGAGAGCGATCCGTAAACCGAGACCCGAGAGCTCCGCGCCAATCGACGCCGTCCTGGCGCGCACTTCGCTTGCCTGCAACGCAGCGCGGGAGTGGTCCAACGCGCGCAGACCAGCCGCCGCGACCCGTAGCGCGCCGGGGCGGTCATCGATCGCGACGCGAAGAAGCGCGTCTGCCAGGAGCGCCTGGACGCGGATCTCGGCGATCGGCGAGCGGGCGGCATCGGTACACGTCGCGAGCAGGCGTGCCGCGGCAGCAGGGCGCCCAACCGTCACCGCAACGCGGGCCGCGAGAATTGTGGCGTCGAGGGCCGCCGTCGGAACGCCTGCCCGATGGAGTCGCCTCGCGGCGGCCGTCGCGGAGCGCAGGAGCGCGAGATCGGCACGTCCGCCCGCGAGTTGGGCCCGCACCCAGGCGACCTTCGCAAGCTCGGACCAGGCCTGCGTTCCCTTGGGGCCGAGGCGGATGAGGGCGCGCTCGGCGAGTGCGGCCGCGGCGGGTGCATCGCCCGCCAGCAATGTCGCCTGCGAGGCGATGAGCAGGGACTGCACCATTTCGACCGCGAACCCGGCGGCGTCGAATTCGTCGGCTGCCAGCTCCGCGTACCGGCGTGCTTCGTCCACGAGGCGAATCGAGAGAAGGGCTTCCGCGCGATGCCAATACGACGGGCCGATCGGCAGGCCGAGGGCTCCGGTCAGCCGGTCGGCCTCATCATGGGCGGCAAGTGCACCGGGAATGTCGCCCGTCAGCATTGTTACCCAGGCCATGTTGTGCGCCGCCTTGGCCGCCAGCCCCGTCTGCCCGATGCCATCCGCGATTGCCCGCGCCTTCGTGAGATCGGCGAGCGCCGACCTCGTCTCACCCCGATATGCGCACAACACTGAGCGATTCAGCAGTGCACGCGCGTGAAGGAGCGGCTCGCCGCGCAGGCGTGGAATCGCCACGCGGTACTCGTCGACCGCTTCGCTGAGGCGCCATCCCATCTGCAGTACGAGGGCCCGGCCGAGGTGGATTTCGGCGGATCGTGTGGAGGGCAGCTCGCGGGCCGCACGATCCAACTGACGAAGGGCACCTGCGTGATCACCTCCAAATGCGACGACGCTCGCGAGGCTGACGCGCGCCTCACCCATGAGCTCGGAGCTCCCCGCAGATTTCGCGTCGGCGACTGCGCGTCGGAGATGGCGTCCCGCATCATCCAGACGCCCTTCCTCGCGAGCAGCGATGCCAAATGCCCGTTCGGCGCGCGACGCGATCTGACTGCGTTCCGCGGGCAGCGCCGCCGCGATGGCATCGTTCGCGGTCCGGCGCGCGCGGGCCGGGTCCACTTCACACAGCCGCAGTGCTTCGGCCGCAAGGTCCGTCGCAGTACTCAGACCGTAAACCACTCCGTCCGGACATCACCCGTTGCTTGCTGGACAAGGATCCGAAGCGGGCCCGCGGGAAGGCCAGAGAAACGTGCCATCCCATGCTCGTCGGTCGTCAATTCGGCGGTGCCCTCGGCGCGATCCAGGGCGAGGGAGTAGCTGCCAGCGGGAAGCACCTGGATCAAGAGGCGGTATCCATCCTTCTCCGGCGAGACTTCCACGTCGACGGTGCAGTCGCCTGTCTGGAAGCCCAGCATTCGTGGCGCTGAACTGCCTCGCACGCTGGCGAGGTTCGCGTCGTCCAACGAGTCCGAGAGCAGGGCAGCCAACTGCGCGTCCAGTCGCCGGGTTTCGATCGCGGCGCGGGCCGTAGTGGCAAGTTTCGGGGGGAGGGGATCGTCTGCCGAAAAGTGTCGGCCGACGACTGCGAGGAGCTCGTTGTCATTCATATTGAAACAAGAGTCCGTTCATCGTTCGCTGATACCAAGAGCCGCAAGCTCATTGCGAAGTTGTTCCAGGCACCTGCCCCGCGTTGGGCCGATGCTACCGGTTGGCATGCCGCCCATCGCGACTGAAATCTCTTCATATGACGGGCGAGGATCGAGTGCCCACAGACGTAAGAGTTGTCGGCAGCGATCCGGAATTGCGGTAAGGGCGCGTCGTACGGTTCGCTGCTCGTCTGTCCGAAAGAGTCGCTCTCCCGGTTCCACCGTGTTTGGTCCGAAGTGTTCGTCGAAGTCGGCGACGGGTATTTGGCGTGATGACCTACGCAGGACGTGGATGGCCTCCCGCCTGGCAGTCATCGCGAGCCACGAGCCGATCGCCTCCGGCTCGCGAAGTCGGTCGAGCTGATCCACGAGTCGAAACCAGGTTGTCTGAGCGACATCCTCGGCATCGGAATGACGCAGGCCAAGGCCTCGAATTACGGACCACACCAGGCGCTCGTATCGCGCGACGATGGTCTCCCATGCATCGCTGTCGCCCTCACGGGCCCGCGCAACGAGCATTGCGAGCGGGGTGGACGTCATCCCGGCGATCGTAGTAGATGGCGCCGGGTGCGCGTCGTTCGGTCCCGGGAGGTCGGTAGTATCCTCGGCCGTGATCCGGCGCATTCTGACGATCCTCCTTCTGCTCGGCCCGGCTGTTGTCGTCGCAAACCTCCTGGGTGCTCCCGAGCTCGTCATCTTCGTTGTCGCTGCGGTTGCGTTGATTCCCTTGGCGTGGATTATCGGCGAGGCGACTGAGCACGCCTCGCACCACACCGGTCCCGGCATCGGAGGCTTCCTGAACGCTTCGTTCGGAAATGCTCCGGAGCTCATCATCGCCCTCTTGGCTGTCAACAACGGCCTCGCCGACGTGGTGCGCGGGTCACTCATGGGCTCGGTTGTCAGCAACCTGCTTCTTGTCTTCGGCGTGTCGATGGTTGCTGGCGGTCGAGGGAGCGTCGACAAGGTGTCCTCCCTCGTCTCGTTGGGTCTAGCCGGGCTGGCGACCGCGCTGTTCGTCTGGCCCTCGGTTGCTGGCCGAAGCGGCGACCCGGAGCGTCACTCGCTTGCTGTTGTGTCCCTGTCGATCGCGATTGTCCTACTCGTGTTGTATTTCGCGGTGATTGTCGTGGCGCTGCGTCGACACCACCGAATGCATGTGTCCGACGAGTCGGAAGACTTCGCTGGCTGGCCGCTCCAGCGCTCCCTCATTGCGCTATTCGCCGCGACTGTCGTGACGGCGTTCGTGGCGGAGGCACTCGTGGGGACGCTCGAGACGTTCTCCGAACGGGCGGGCATCTCCCAGTTCTTCGTCGCCGCAGTGATCGTCGCCATTGTCGGCAACGCTGCCGAGCACGGTGGTGCGGTTGTCGTCGCCGCCCGAGGGCAGATGGAACTTGCCGCGGAGATCGCCCTGTCCTCGGCAGCGCAGGTCGCGGTGCTCGTCATCCCCGCGGTCGTGCTCGGATCCTTCGCCCTCACGCCGCTCCCCCTCTCGTTTCGCCCAATCGAAATCGGCGCGATCGGCGGCTCGATCATCCTCACGGCGGCCGTCCTTCACGGTGGTAAAACCAGCCGTCTCAAGGGCACGATCCTGATCCTCGCCTACGTCGCCGTCGCCGTCGCCTTCTTCCTCGCGGGTGATCGTTAACCCCGGGGTCAGACCCGGGTCAGACCCCCTTAACATTCGGCGGCGGGCCGAACGTCTCCGTCGCCCGCTTCCTTGCGGGGGATCGTGCAACCCGGGGTCAGACCCGGGTCAGACCCTCTTAACATTCGGCGCGCGGCCAAGGCTTCGGGAGAGTCCGCTACTGACCTGCGGACTCCAAACCGTTTTGTCGTCATGCAGCGAGACGAATTCGGCGAACGATCGTCGCGCGGCATCGGGGTCGCAATCGAACAATGCAAGCAATTCCGATGGGTTGGCGAACGCTGGCGCTCGGCCGGGTACAACCGTCCCGGCGTAGCTGGACCACCTCCAATCGTCCGGGCGCCCACAGAGCCCTGCCCGGACTGGATTGCGCAGCACGTAGCGCGCGAGACCCAGCAAGTAGGCGTCGTCTTCGACGAGAATTGCTCCGTAGCGGCCCTGGAGGAGTGGGCCCTGCCGTTCGTGGCGTTGGTTGAATCGCTGACAGTACGAGCTATTCAGATCTCGCATTCCGACCGTCAGGTTGCCGTCCGGCGTCTCGACCACGAGGTGATAGTGGTTACCCATCAGGCAGTACACGGGCACATTCCAATGATGTCGCGATGCGATGCGCTCGAGTCTCGACAGGAAGGAGAAGTGGTCCGAGTCGTCGAGAAACATCTTGCGTCGGTCGTGCCCCCGGGCAAACACGTGATACGTCGCACCGGGGTATTCGGTTCTGGCGAGGCGGGGCATAGAGAGACGCTAACGCCAACGTGGCGGATCTCAAGGGAACGCTGAGATCCGCCACAAAGGTGACTCACCCGCGTGTGCTGTCGACACGTTCGCGATGGGGCGGGGTCAGACCCGGGTCAGACCCCCTTAACAATTGTTACGGGGTATCGAAGTGGTCCCAGGCGGTTTTCGTGAGGGTGTCAAGCGTGCTTGACAGGACCCCGGAAGACGAGACCGTGAAGAGGGCACCGTTGGCGACGAGGGCGCGATCGATGGGGGTCGCCCAGTCTTGGCGGCGGGGGTGCTCGACGCTTCCGGCCTTCGTGAGCTTGTCGCCGGAGACCCGCAGACCCAGGGCGGTGACGATCGGCAGGACGGGAGCCGAGGGCGCGCCTGCGCTTGGGGCATCCTGGGGGTAGACCGTCACCGGGAGCACCGCGAGGCCGGTTGCGGGCCAGTAGAGGAATGCGTGGTGATCCCACTGAGCGCTGGACCAGCTGTCTGGCACCTTGACGCGATCAGTGCGCTTTGGCGCGTCGGGGTTCGAGACGTCGAAGAGTGACACCTGCGTCCCGTTGACACGCCCATTCGCATCGGCGTCCTGACCGATGCCAAGAAGCTTGCCGTCGCCGACTGGGTGAAGGTAGGCGGAGTAGCCCTGGAGCTTTAGCTCCCCGCGGACACGAGGGGCGCGCGGCCGTGAGAGGTCGACGACATACAGCGGGTCGGTTTGACGGAACGTCACCACGTAGGCACGGTCGCCGATGAAACGGGTGGAGTAGATCCGCTCGCCCTTGCCGAGGCCACCAACCTGACCGAGCTTTGCGATCACCCCACCAGCCTCGCTGAACGTCGTCACGAAGCTCCCGGGGTCGTCACCCTCCTGGCCACCCCACCACGGCGGGGCGTCGGTCGAGGCGACTCGCAGGACACCGTTCTCTTCCGACATCGAGAACTGGTTGTTCAGCCAGCCACGCACTTGGCCGCTGGCCTTGTAGTCAGTGACGATGGGGGAAGAGATGTCGAACCGGTGGAACTGAGTCGTCACAACCGGTTCTGACGTGGCCGTCTGCTGCTCAGGGACGAACCAGCGCTGGGTCGCGACGTACAGGCTGTTCTTAGAGGCGTACACCAGCTCGCCATCGGTCATCACCGCGTCGGCATCGACCGGATCAAAGCCCTTGGAGAGGTCGATCGTGAGGATACTCAGCATCCCCAGCCCCGACATCGTCGGCGGCACGCTGACACGGTTGCAGCCGAGCAGACGGCTTTCGTGGCTCGCCCCGCCCGGATCCGTGACCGTGATCTTTGGGATCCAGTTTGCGAATGTGGAGTTCTCGATCACCGCCTTGTTGGCGGCGAGCGCGTCTGCCTTCGCCGAGTCCGTGTCGTCCTTCGCGAAGACGACGGACAGGTCGCGCGGCCGTGAGGAAACGACGATCCGCGCGGTGCTCCCGGTCAGTCGGCCTGAGACGTAATTTCCATCAATCGTCATCGAGCGCCCAAATGCCATATGGGCGGGATCGCTGATGTCAATCTCGGCGAGGAGGACCTGTCCGGTCGCGCCCTGCCAGTAGGGAGCGGCGATCTTTCCGCTGGAGCCAGGTGCCGTTGTCTGGGGTTTCACGACGGCTTGACCGACCAGCAGGAGGCGGTCGCCCACCTTCAGGAGTTCGCCGTTCCAGGCGAGGTTCTCCAGCGCGAGCGATCCCAACACCGTTGGTTTCCCATTCGCAAGGTCCACGGCGTAGATCCGATTGTTCTGGATCGTGTACATCCGGTTACCGTCGGTCTTGACGGTGTCCGGCTCGTCGACGCCAGCCTCCTGATTGTTGGTGCCGGAGAAGTCGACGCCTTCGGTCTGCGGGGCTGCCGTCTTGGCTACGGCCCCCGACGCGGCGGTGGGCGCTGTCACCCCACCGCGCACCGCGGCAACGTCACCTTCGAATGCGAGCGGGTTGAAGTACCCGTCGATTCCCCACGGACGTGCGAGGGGCAACGCCCGGGCCTTGATCGTCGCGAGGAGCGAGTCGCAGCTGTTGTACTCCTTCAGGCGAGCCACCTTCGCGGCCTTGATCGCCTTCGCCTTCGGGCGGGGAGGTGCGGCCTGGGCGACACCGACCGCACCAACCGCGAGCGCCGCGGTGGACAGAATCGCTGCGATGGACTGACGTTGGTGTCGACGGTGTGCCATTCGAAGTCCCTCCTCGGGGGTGTGCATTTCCCCTTCTACGCCACTGGAGGTGGTTCTGTCACCAAACCGGTTCGAGGCGAACCGATCCCTAAGGATTGAGGTCCGCCCAATGGGACGAGATTGGGAGTGCTGCGATGCGCTCACCAAGCCAAACCTGCTG
>JAYTQG010000095.1:0-4536 GCA_043746815.1 Thermoleophilia bacterium
CGATCCCGCCGACCAGCTGACGTGCTTGACCTGCGTGCGCAGTCATCTCGCCCCGCATGGGGAATTTGCGTTCGACGTCGTGATGCCGGACTTCGGTGAGATTCAGGATTCGATTGGGCTCGTCCGTCAGGTGGGTGTCAACGTGGACGCGGCAAGCGGAACCACGCTTGTCCACTGGGCCACCTACGAGGACTTTGATCCCGTCTCCCAGACGGCGACGCTCTTGACCATGATCGACGAGACGGACCACACCGGGCTGCTGGCGCGAACCACCCGGCGAGTCGACCTCCATGTATTCCTGCCCAGCGAGCTCCACCACCTCCTCGCCCGGGCTGGCCTGTCGGTCATCGAGGCCTACGGCGATTTTGACGGCGAGCCCTTGCACCCGGGATCCCAGCGCCAGGTCTACCGCTGCCAGGCGTCCGAGTGACCGAGATTCGGCTGTGCCATCTGTATCCGCGCGAGTTGAACATCTACGCGGACCGCGGAAACATTGCCGTGCTTGCGCAGCGTGCGGCCTGGCGGGGGCACGTGCTCCACGTTGATGAGCTTGGCCTCGGCGAGGCCATTACGCCGGGCGCGCACGATCTCTACTACCTGGGCGGTGGCCAGGACCGCGACCAGATGGTCATTGCCGCTGACCTTCGTACGAAAGCCCCGTCACTGGCCGCTTCGCTAGCCGACGGCGCATCGCTCCTCGCCGTCTGCGGTGGGTATCAGCTCGCAGGACACGGGTACACCTCCACGGCGGGAGGTCGGATGGAGGGGATCGGCCTGCTGGACGTCGACACGATCGCAGGCGACACCAGGTTGATCGGAAATCTGGCGATCGAGGCCGAGTTGGATGGTGACCATCGGGTGCTCGTAGGGTTCGAAAACCATGCTGGGCGCACGCGCCTTGGACCAAACGCACGCCCACTGGGCCGAGTCATCGCTGGCCACGGCAACAACGGCGACGATGGCGGCGAAGGCGCCGTCCACGGGCGCCTCGTCGGTACCTACCTTCATGGACCGCTTCTTCCAAAAAACCCGTGGCTGGCCGATCGTCTGCTGTCTTGGGCGATCAGCCACTCAACGGGCCGTGCCGCCGAGCCCCTCGCCCCGATCGACGACTGCCTGGAAGACGCTGCCCATGCCGTTGCGCTCAGCCGGGCGACCGAAGGAAGCGAGCGCGAACGCCCCCTCGGACGGCGTCGGCGCTGAAGGGTTCCCAGCCGAACCCGACCCCGTTAGCTGCCGGTTGAGCCGAAGCCGCTGGTGCCGCGGCCATCCGATGCGGGGAGCACAGCCGTCTCGGCGACCTCGGGAAGGGCCACGGGGATGATCACCAGCTGGGCAATACGATCACCGGGGTCAACCGCGTAGTCACGGTCAGACAGGTTCACGAGCGTCACAACAAGTTCGCCCCGGTAGCCCGCGTCGATGAGTCCCGGTGCGTTCACCATGGTCACCCCGTGGTGTCGAGCCAGCCCCGAACGCGGCAGCATCAGACCCGCGAACCCTTCCGGAATTGCCACCGCCACCCCAGTCGCGACCGGGGCACGCTCGGACGGCGCCAGGAGGACCCCATCCGTCGCACAGAGATCGAGGCCTGCATCCCCCGGATGTGCCCTGTGCGGCAACTGTGCCTCAGGGTTCGTGCGGTGAACCGGAAGGATCACCCCAGGTCCATCTTCGACATCCGCTCCGCCGCCTCGTTCAGTCGATCATCAGGAGTCGTCAGGCTCATTCTCACGAATCCTTCTCCGCTTGCGCCGTACGCGGCCCCGGGGGTCACCACGACGCCTGCCTCCTCAAGGACACGCTCCGTGAAACTCGCGGACGTTTCGCCCGGTGGAACGGGCGCCCAGAGGTAGATAGTTCCCTTTGGTGCCGTGACGTTAATTCCCATGGCGCGGAGCGCGGCGACAAGGGTGTCGCGGCGACGATGATAGATCTCGCACATGGCCCGAACTGATGCCTGGTCCGACGTCAGCGCGGCGACACTGGCCTCCTGGACCGCCTCGAACATGCCGCTGTCGACGTTGGTCTTCAACTGCCAGTACGCCTGAACGAGGTCTGCGTTCCCGACGACGGCTCCGGATCGCCAACCGGTCATGTTGTACGTCTTCGAGAGCGAGAAGACCTCAACGCCAACCTCTTTTGCCCCTGGTGTCTCCAGAAACGACGGCGCGACGTAGCCGTCGTAGGTGATCTCCGAGTAGGCGTTGTCGTGCACCACGATGATGTCGTACTTGCGCGCGAAGGCGACGACCCGGACGAAGAGGTCACCCTCGGCGACGGCACCTGTCGGGTTGTTCGGATAGTTCAGGTACATCAGGCGTGCGCGCTTCGCGATGTCAGCAGGGATGGCGTCCAGGTCGGGCTCGAAACCCAACCCCGGGACAAGCGGCATGGCCACCGGATTTGCTCCGGCGAGGATCGGACCCGTTGTGTAGACCGGGTATCCGGGGTCGCTGGCCAGGACCACATCGCCCGGGTCAACCAGCGCGAGGTTCAAGTTCGCAACGGCCTCTTTGGCCCCGAGCGCCGGGACGATCTCGTTGGCCGGGTCCAGCGACACTCCAAAGCGCGTTGCGTAGAAGCTGGCGATCGCATCGCGGAAGGACTGGCGACCCCGGTTGGATGGATACTGATGCGTGTCGGGTCGTTGGGCGTTCACCGCAAGCGCCGCGACGATCATGCCCGGTGTCGGAGTGTCGGGATCACCGATCCCCAGGGAGATGACGTCCACTCCAGCGGCCCGTTTGTCGGCGATCTTCTGCTCGATTGCTGCGAACAGATACGGGGGGAGTTGACGAAGGCGCGCTGCCCCGACGGGGGGGCTCATGCGGCCGCCGTCAGGTCAGCGACAAGTTGAGCGGAAAGCTCGCCGTCGTAGATCGCTTCAGCCGGTCCGGTCATGGTCACGCGCAGATCACTTTCGTCGACATCGATGATGAGGTCCCCTCCCAGCAGGTGAACGGTGACGGGGCTGGGCGCCCCGTGGAGGTGCACGGCGGCCACTGCGACCGCGCAGGCACCGGTGCCGCAGGCCATGGTCTCCCCGACCCCGCGTTCCCACACCCGCATGGTCACCTCGCCCGGTCCATCGGCGCGGACAAACTCGACGTTGGTGCGGTCGGGAAAGCGTGGGTCAGTCTCAATTGCGGGTCCGAGGGTCGTGACGACCGCCCCGGGGTCCGGATGGTCGATCACCGCGTGAGGGTTACCCATATTTACGTCGAGGAAATCCACTGCGCCCGGCCCCGCAAGGTGCTCTAGGGAACCTCCGCCCGGAAGCGTCGCGATGCCCATGTCAACGCGGACCTGCCCATCCGGGAGCACGGCTGCGGTCACGGTCCCACCGCCCGTGAGAATGGCACCATCGGCGCTGAGTAGATCGCGGTCCGCCAGGTAGCGCGCGACCATCCGAATGCCGTTCCCGCAGGACTCAGCATTCGACCCGTCGGGGTTCCAAACGATCATCTCCGGTTCGCTGCCGCCGAGGACGACCTCAAGGATGCCGTCCGCTCCGACCCCGGTGTGTGGATTGCAGACGCGCCGTGCTCGTGTCGGCGTAATCGCAATTGGCCACGCCGCGCGCTCGACGATGAGGTAATGGTTGCCGAGTCCTTGCCACTTCGAAAAACGCATACGCGAAAACCTACAGGGAGCCCCCGCGCCATCCGGCGAGGAGCACGTCTAGGGACTCGGCCGCCGACTCCTCGCCGAGGTCCAGCTGCACGAGACCGGGGAGCTTGCGGAGCCAGGTCAGTTGTTTGCGCGCGAGCCGCCGAGTTCTCTGCGCCAGCGCCGCTGGGAGGTCGCCCGGGGCCATCTCTCCCGAGTCCAGCGCCGCGATCTCCCGCACGCCAATGATCTGATCCACCGCCCGGTGGCGATCTCCGCGCTCGCGAAGTGCACGAAGCTCAGCAGCCAGGCCGTCTGACAACTCTCGGTCGACTCGAGCTGCGATCCGCTCACTCAGGACAGACATCGGGCGTGTCACGCCGACGAGCAGCGTCGGGTGGCGCATGGGTGCCGTCCACAGCTCGTCGTGCGGAGAAGCCGTGGGCGTACTCCTGGCGATCTCTAGCGCCCGGGCCACCCGGCGGGGATTTGCAAGATCAACACGGGACGCCCGCTCTGGATCGAGACGCTGGAGCTCCGCGCGGGCGCCGTCGAGGTCGTCGTTGACAAGCGATTCCACTCCGGCGCGAATCGCCTCGTCGACTGGCGGCGGCATCTCGACGTCGGTCAAGGCGAGCCGCAGGTAGAGGCCAGTTCCCCCAGCCACGATCGGCACGTGTCCACGGGCGAGGACGTCGTCGACCCGTTCTCGAGCCACGACCGCAAAGTCACCCGCTGTGGACCCCTCCGATAGGTCCAAGTCGCTGACCATGTGGTACCGCACCGCCGCCCGATCCCGTGCGGACGGTGCATCGGCAGCAATTTCAAGTCCGCGGTATCGCTGGAAGGGATCGCAGACGACGATCTCCCCTCCGAGCGCGAGCGCCGCCAGGTGCGCGAGTTCGCTCTTACCGGCCGCCGTCG
>JAYTQG010000096.1:0-24890 GCA_043746815.1 Thermoleophilia bacterium
AGACCCGGTCACTCTCGACCGCCAGCGACTTGACAAGACTATGCGTATCGCGCAATGATCTGTGCACGATACGTATGAGAGCGCCTCCGCCGATACTGCCGATTTTCCGATCCAACGGTCAGGCGAGCATCCTCCGGAGCCTGTTTTTGCATCCCGATCGGCGGGTGTCGATGTCGCAGCTCGCGCGGGAGATCGACCTCGACCCTGCGAGCGTACAGCGAGAGGTCGGGCGACTTGAGGCTGCCGGCATCCTCGCGAGTGAGCGGGTGGGCACGGCGCGCCTCGTTTTCGTCGACACGACATCCCCTATCCACGCGGAACTCTCTGGACTGGTCCTGAAGACCCTCGGCCCGCCAGTTGTCTTGGCCGAAGCCCTCGCAGATGTTCCTGGGGTCGCGCTTGCATTCATCTTTGGTTCCTGGGCAGGGCGTATCACTGGAGAGCCGGGACCGGCACCGGTGGATATTGACCTCCTCGTTATAGGTGAGCCAGACCGACGCGCGTTGTCGCGGGCGTGTACTCGGGCTGCCCTCCGACTTGGTCGCGATGTGAATCCGACTGTCGTCACGAGCAATGAATGGAATACTGCACGAACGGGTTTCGTGAAGACACTCCAACTCGGCGCGCTCGTCCCGGTCGACTTGGTGCACTCTGATGGGTGAGCCTGAGGTCCGGCGTCTTGTCCAGACGGCTCAGCTGCGGACAGTCCCGCCGGATCGAGAGACGGCTCTTAGTGAGCTGGCAATCGCGCGGCGGCACATCGCCTCCGCACGGACCCGTCCTTGCGGAAGACCCGACACTGGCGTTTGTCGCGCTCTATGACGCGATGCGCAAGGCGATCAGTGCACACATGCGGGCGAGGGACTCCGCGCCGTGACAACGGATCTCTGAACCGCATCAGTCTGAAGACTCAATCGGGACGGCGAAGCTTTGATAGCACCTCGCCGCTGGACCAGGCTCGCAGTCGCATGACCGCCGTCGACGACTGGCTGTTGCTGGCGGGCAGTGTCGCCAACCCAATGGGGACTGGGCGGCCGCGTAGCGCCGCAGTGATCAATCTCGGGCCGGTGAGGTAGACCTACTTCGACGTCGAGTCGCGACGGGATCTCGCGCGCGGACTACTATTCGCCGGTGTCGCGGAGCATCCAAGGGAAGGCGACCGCCGTTTCAGGCGCGCAAGACCTGCAGGACGCTTGCTACGCCCTGAACCTCGTCGCCAGGCTCCTATCGACGTTGATTGCTCGGGAGCTGGCCGCCATCAGGGTGACCCCGGGCCAGCTACCGGTCATGCTCGCGCTCGCTGATACGAACGCCATGACGCAAGCCGAGCTCGCTCGCGCTACCCAGGTCGAGCAACCGACGATGGCGGTCGCGCTCGCCCGGATGGAGCGCGATGGCCTGGTCATCAAGACCCGCGACCTCACGCATGGCCGGCGGGTGCTGGTCTCGCTCACCGCAAAGGGTCGTGAGATCCTCCCGGCAATTCAGGACGCGCGGGCCAGAATCGACCAGCAGTCGCTCCAGGGAATCGGGGCCGCCGACCGGAAGCAGCTCGGGGCGCTGCTCGAGCAGATGGCGCGCAACTTATCGTCATAGCGGAACGCCCTCCACCGACCTCCCGTACTTGAAATGACATAGCTAACTATGATGATCTGCCAGTCCCGCAATCCGAGACCCGAGGTGTTCGTGGGCCAGCTCATCGTGAACGGCAGGAACGTCGAAGTCGACGCGCCGGACGACATTCCGCTTTTGTCGGTCATGCGCGACGTGCCGTCGCCCGTGAACACGTTCCTCGGGGCATAGGGCGATGCCACCGGGACGACTTCATGCGCTGATCGACGGGGTCATCGCTATCGCCATCACCCTTCTTGTGCTCGACCTGCCTCGACCCGCTGACTCAGCACACCTCGCGAGCGACCTGTGGGAACACTGGCCCGCCTACGCTGCCTACATCGTTTCCTTCGCGACCGTCGGCGTCATCTGGATAGAACACCATGCCTTGATGGGTGCCGTGCGCCGCGTCAACCGCCGGTTTATCGAGCTGACCCTAATGCTCCTGTGCTTCGTTTCGCTCGTTCCGTGGCCAACCGCCTTGGCCGCCGACTACATCCGCCGAGGAGACTCCAGCGCCAGCACCGCGGCTTTTCTCTACGCAGCAATCATGATTCTCCTCGGCCTTTCGATCTCCGTTGCCTGGAGCTACCTCGACCGAAACCCCGAACTCGTACATGAGGCCGCCCGCCCCGGGCTGCCCGCCGCCACGAAGCGAAGCCTCATCGGCGCAGTCGCCTACATACCCGCCCTCGCGATCGCCCCCGTCAGCGCAGCAGCGTCCCTCGCAATCACAGCGGCTATCGCCGTCTATTTCGCTCTCTCGCGAACTACAGTCCCCTCGCTCCTGACAGGCGCCACCGACGAATAGCGTCGAGGCTACTTTGTCGTGCGCAGCGTTCCCGCCAGCCCGGGAAGTTTGTCTATTGGTACCGTCCGGGGCCAACCAGTGGGAGGCGCGATCGTGACGCTGAAGATCGGTGTTCAACTCCATCCCCAGCACTGCACGATGGGAGAGCTGCGAGACGCCTGGCGGCGAGCCGACGCCGCGGGCGCCGATTCCATCTGGGTGTGGGATCACTTCTACCCGCTCTACGGCGAGCCCGACGGCCCGCACTTCGAGGGATGGTCGCTCCTGTCTGCCGCAGCGGCCGACACCAGTCACGCCCGGTTGGGGGTGCTGGTCTCGTGCAACACATACCGCAACCCGGAGCTGCTCACCGACATGGCGCGCACGGTCGACCACATCTCTGGCGGGCGCGTCTATCTCGGCATCGGCGCCGGTTGGTTCGAACGGGAGTACCTCGACTACGGCTATGAGTTCGGAACACCAAAGACGCGGCTCGACGCCCTGATCGACTCGGTTGGGCGTATTCGCGCCCGCACCGCGAAGCTCGACCCACCGCCGATCGGCAAGCTGCCGCTTTTGATCGGCGGGTGGGCACCGAAGATCATGGGCCGTTTGATCGCCCGCGAAGCCGACGCCTGGAACGCCTTCGGTTCACCCGAGGACTGGGCGGCGAAGAACACCCTGCTGACGGAGCTGTGCCACGAGGTGGGTCGCGATCCGAGGGCCATCGAGCGAACCGTCTTGGTCGACACGAGGCAACCCCCGAGGGTCGACGAGTACGCCGCCGCTGGCGCCGAGCACATCATCTTGACCGTCGGCGCACCGTTTGACCTTTCCCTCGTCGAGCGGTGTATCGCGGACCGGGACGCAGGCCGGCTCGCGGTCGCATGACCGCCCCTCGATCTGGCCGCGGACTCAGTCATCGAACGGCAACCGCGGTTCGTCGAATTCGCTGCTGACTTGCCGCGTGAGCTTCCACTTCGTTTGGGGGCTTCGAATCTTGTCCTTTGTCGGGCCTGCGATCCCCCCGGTTGATGAGATCGATCAGTTCGTCTCGCGACACCCCAAGGGGCTAGCAAGAAGCTCTCCAGTAACATCCAACCAACACCCAATTTGGAAGCATGGTCGGCAGTTGCCGGTGCGGCAGGTCGGACTTTCGGCGCTCCGCCGGGTCCCGGCCGCGGAGGCCCGGGACCCTTCAAGCCTCTCGTGGTCCTGTTCACCTGCCCACGAGAAGGGCGCCGCGACCGACGGACACGATGGCCCGACCCACTTCTGGGGCCGTGCGGGGGGCACGCAGCACTCGATCAACGTGGGCCGTCTGGGGCTCGAACCCAGGACCTTGGGATCGTCGAGGCGTACGATGCAATCGAGGGTGCCGAGGAGACCCTGGTTACCCGGGTGCCAACGGCACCGAGATCGTTCGGAAGGGAGTTGAGGGCTGATGGCCGGCAAGGTGTTCTTCAGCGTGACGATGTCGCTTGACGGGTTCATCGCGCCGGAGGCCGTGCCCCTCGGGAACATCTTCTCGCCCGAAGGTCAGAGCGACCCGAGGGTCAAGCGGTGGATGGCGAAGTGGGCGGAGCTGCAGGCGTGGGTATTCCCGCAGCGGTTCTTTCGGGAGCACCTCAAGCTCGGCGAGGGCGGCGAGGAAGGACTCGACAATGACATCGCTCGAGCGACGCACGAGCGCACCGGCGCGAGTGTTATGGGCAAGCGCATGTTCGAGCTTGGTGAGCAGGCGTGGCCGGAGGATGCGCCGTTTCACACCCCGGTCTTTGTCGTGACGCACGAGAGGCGTGCCCCCTGGGAGCGGCTGGGCGGGACCACCTTCCACTTCGCAAATGACGGCATCGAGCCCGCGCTCGATCAAGCCCGCGAGGCCGCTGGCGACCGGGACGTCCGCATCGCGGGCGGCGCCGAGACGATCCTCGAGTACCTCAACGCCGGTCTGATCGACGAGTTCACGATCGCGCTCTCCCCCGTGCTGTTCGGCTCCGGAACGCGACTGTTCGAGGGCGTGGATTCGGGCCGCGTGGCCCTGGAGCCGGTCCGCGCGGAGCCAACGCAGCGGGTGACCCACCTGACGTATGCAGTCCGGGAGCGGTAGCTGTCTCGACCTCGGCGGGGGTGAGGAAGAGGGTCTTTTGGTGTGTCCCGTCCCAGGAAGTCCCCGCGACAGTTGTTGGATCGCGGCACCCGGATGATCGCGACCGCCTACCGCGACGCCGCTCGCAGCCGGGGCGGGAGGCTCGCGCGACGGTTGCCGATCGTCGTTGAGGCGGCGAACATCGACCCGCTTCGTGATCTCGACCGGATCGCGACGTGCAGATCGTCGGTCAGCGTCGTGAACAGCCGGTGCCGCATGGGCCGTCTGGGGCTCGAACCCAGGACCTTGGGATTAAAAGTCCCCTGCTCTACCAGCTGAGCTAACGGCCCCCGAAGCAAGGATACTGGCGGCCGGGTCGGAGCGTACGCCCCGACCCGGCAGGGGCATCGGATCAGCGTGTTGCTGAACTGATCACCTGGGCGCCCGCTCGCAGTTCCGCCCGGATCGGTGGCCGTGTCGCCGCCGACCCCGACGGCAGGCGGGCAACGATCGTGCGCGAGGCGCGAACCTTCGTCAGCCCGATGATGTTGCCGGACTGGATCCAGTACACCTTGAGGCCGCCACGCAGCGCCGGCCCCGGAAGGGCGGCCATCGCAAAGGTTGCAGATGCCCCCGAACCCGCGCGCTGGATCACGGCCCGACTGGCGACGCCCTCCGGGGGCGGCGTCAACCGCAGCGTCGACGAGATCCGTCCCGCCGGTCCGCTGATGACAAGTGCGTAGTCCCCAGGCACCAGCGAGGGTGGGAGCGTGATCTTCGCGCTGAACGCCCCCGCAGCGACTGGCGCCCTGCTGGTGGTTGTCGGACCGCCACTCGCCGGTCGCAGGGCAGCGACAAGCCTTCCGGCCTTCGCAGACGTGCCGGCAAGACTGAGCGACCCCGTCAGACGGCTGCGTTGGTAGCTGGCCGTTACCTGAAGACTGCGGACCGAGAACGCCTCAAGGGGCACTCCCGTGATCGGACCGATAACTCCTCCACCGGCCTTCGTCTCCGAGCGGGAGGCGTTGACCGTGACCGAAAAGGTCCGTGGGTCAGAGATGTTGCCTGCCCGGTCCCTGACGCGCAGTTCGCCGACGAACGTGCCGCTGCGGCTGAACGCATGGGTGATCTTGGCCCCCGTTGCCGGCGGACTGGAATCGTTGAAGTTCCACGTGGCCGTTGCCAGGTCGATTCCAGAGCCGACGGCAGGGTTGGTTTCGGCAGAGGTCGACGCATCGAAGGTCAGCGATCCGCCGCGATCCACAACGGATCCGTTCTGCGTCACGCCAGCGACCGGCTTGACCGTGTCGAGAACGATGGAGTCAGTAACGATCTTTGACGCGTTACCGGCGATCGGGTTCGCGGTCGACGGCGAGCACGCGGGGCAGGCAACGGGCATTTCGCGGGCGCCGTCGCCAAACTGAACGCCGACCTGTTTGACCCCATCGCCAGCCGAGAGCGTTACCGGCGCGGCTGCGACGAAGGGCTTCGCACAACCGGTAACGTCACGGAACGCGACCGTGCATGGCAGCGTCCCATCGCCGTCCAGGTCGAGGGCGAATTCGCTTACGCCGCTGGAGGTGCCAGCGCGCCCGTCGATCAGTGGGTCGCTTGCCGCGAGGGCGAGGGTGACCTCAACCTTGTTCGTCGCTGGAGCCCCCCCGTTAATTTGAACGGTTCCCGCGGGAGGCGTCGCATCGATGCGGGTTGTCGCGAGCGCCTCGACCCGGTCGGTCGATCCGGCGGGGGACGTGCAGAGGCCAGCCTTCTGGCAAGCCGTAACCTGAACGCTGTACTCGCGTCCATTGGTGACGGTAAGCGAGAGGTTGCCGATGCCACTGCCGATCGCTCCTGACGCCTCCGGGGGCCCAGCCCCAATCTCTGTGAGAAATACGTCCTGGTGGTCCTGTGCAGTGATCGGCGTGAACACACTTGGCAGCCAGCGGACCGCCACGGTGGCGGCGTTCCCTGCGCCGGGAATCGCCTTCGTGAACGGCGTTGGGGTGAGCGTCGGGCTCGTGACCGCGGCGAGCGCGGTCGTGCCACCGGCGACCCACAGTCCAAGTGTCACCGGCAAGATCCGACGAATCAAATTCACGGCAACTCCTCAATCCGTTGATGGCCGTACGACCGCCTGACACTACCCGGACTGGCCACCGTGCGCCAGCCCGGGGCGGACCCGGCACGAGCGAGTCAGTAGGCCCGTTAGACTCGACCGGGTGGCGGGAAACACCGAGGGAGACAGACCGTGGGCGTCCTAACGGATACGCAAGTAACTGACGGACTCGTGGCGCTGCCGGAATGGCGACGCGACGGCCAGTACATCGTCCGCGACTTCGTTCTCGATGGCGGCTTCATGGGCTCGGTTGCGTTCGTCAACCGCCTCGCCGAGGTGGCGGAGGCCGCCGACCATCACCCGGACCTGGCCATCAGCTGGAACATGGTCAAGGTCAGTATCGGCAGCCACCGCCTGGGTGGGGTTACCCCTCAGTGCCTGGAGCTGGCCGCGAAGGTTGATCTCCTCGCCGGGTAGCGGTCTCTACCGCCGGTTGGTGCGCCCGGCGCTGTTCGCGGTCGATCCCGAGCGGGTACACGAGCTCGCGATTGCCTCGCTGGCGCGCGGCGGGGCCGTCGCCGGACTGGCTGGCCGACACCTCCGAGTTGACGACGAGCGGCTCGCGCAAACGCTCCTTGGTGTCCGCTTCCCGAACCCGGTCGGACTGGGCGCGGGCTTTGACAAGTACGCCCGGGCGATCAACGCGTGGCCGGGAATCGGTTTTGGCTTCGTGGAGGTCGGCACGATCACCGCTGAAGCACAACCCGGAAACCCGAAACCACGGATCTTCCGGCTGCCTGAGGATCAGGCGCTAATTAACCGCCTCGGCTTCAACAACGACGGCGCCGACGTGACCGGCGAGCGCTTGCGTGGCTTCCATCGGGCCGGAACGCTGCACCGCATTCCGATTGGGGTGAACATCGGCAAGTCGAAAGTGACGCCTCTGGGCCGCGCCGTCGACGACTATGTCGCCAGCTTCGACCGTCTTTCGGGCTATGCGGACTACGTCGTGGTGAATGTCTCCAGTCCGAACACTCCCGGTCTGCGTCAGCTGCAAGATCGTGATCAACTTGCAGAGATTGTCCGGGCACTGATCGCGCGACGGGTCGCCGACCGACCGCCGATTCTCGTGAAGATCGCCCCGGACCTAACGCCCGGGCAGCTGGACGACGTGATGGCTCTTGCCAACGAGCTTGACCTCGACGGTCTTGTCGTCTCGAACACCACGCTGTCGCGTGAGGGCCTGCGCTCGCCGCACGCGGGGGAGGCTGGCGGGCTCTCCGGGGCGCCGCTCCGCGACCGCAGTCTCGCCATGCTCCGTGAGGTGCGCCGCGGCGTTGGCGATCGGCGCCTCATCATCGGCGTCGGCGGGATCTTCACCGCCGATGATGCCTGGCAGCGCATTGCCGCGGGGGCGGGGCTCGTCCAGCTCTACACGGGGTTTGTCTACGGCGGCCCCGGAGTGGTCGCGGAGATCAACCGGGGACTGCTCGCACGTATGACCGCCGAGGGCGTCGGCACGATCGGTGAGCTCGTCGGGTCGGACGTGCCATGAGCGCAGCGGTAGCGCCCTCACTTCGCCGCGTTCTTGTCCGCCTTGTCGCGACGATCGCTGGAGTGCTTGCGGTGTTGATGGCGGTGGCGTTTCTCGGGATGGTTCTCACTGCGCGCGAGTACCGGCAGGGAAGCCAACTGGGCGTCGCACGCCAGGAATCCGCGGACGCGATTCTGAGTGATCTTCTCGGCGCTGAGAGCAGCAGTCGTGGCTACACATTGACCGGGCGGGTGGAGTACCTGGGCCTCTTTCGGGAGTCGAACGTCTCGTATCCGACGGATGTCGACCGTCTCGCGCGCCTGCTTCGAGGGAACGCCCCGCTGCAAGAGCGTGCACGAGTCGTCAAGGTCGACGGTGACGCATGGTTCGCCGAAGTGAAACGGATGGTGTCGCTCAGCCAACAGGGGAAACAGAGCGCGGCGACCGCCCTTGTCAACTCTGGCCGACCAAAGGCACTCCAAGATGCCTTCCGTCTGGATCACCGGGCGCTGCTTGAGGACATTGCCCGCGAACGCCGGGCATCACTTTCGCGTGCGGACAACCGCCGCCGCCTCACGCTGCTTCTCGTGATCGGGGCAGCCTTTGCGGCCCTTGGCGTCGTCGCGCTCGTCGCACGACGGCTCTGGCGACGGGTCGGTGGTCAGGTCGCCGATCTCGATGAGGGCGTCCACCGCGTCGCTGCTGGTGACCTGGGCACCCCGGTCGCCCTGCGCCCGCAAGCGGTGCGCGAACTCGGCGGCCTCGTTTCTGAGTTCAACCAAATGCAGGTCGACCTCGTCTCCCAACGTGAGTTGGCGAGTCAGGCATCGCGGCGCGATGCCGCCCAGCAAGCAGAACGCGAGCTTTGGAAGATCGTTCAGAGCGGACTCCTTCCCGCCCGCCTTCCGCGTGCACCGTGGTTCAGACTGGAAGCCCACTACCGTCCCGCCGAGGCTGACCTCCTGATCGGCGGCGACTTCTACGACGCGATCTTGCTGGACGACGGGCGGCTCTGCGTGGTCATCGGTGACGTCGCTGGGCATGGCGCACCGGCGGCTGCGAAAGCTGCGGGCTTACGCTTTGCCTGGCGCACCATCGTCCAAATCGACCCGAGCCCCCGCGCGGTGCTTGAGGTGATGAACAACCAGATCGGGAGCACCGAAGAGCGCATTGCCGGGCGGTTCGCCTCGCTCCTGCACATCCTGATCGCGCCTGACGGGTCCTGTGAGATGGCCCCGGCGGGCCACCCGGCACCGATCCTCGTAACAACCGACTCCAGCGAGCAAATCGAGATCGACGAGCCGGGTCCGCCGATCGGCATTTTTGATGACGCCGAATGGCCGCTCGTCAGCTTCCAGCTTCCCGAGAGTGCGACGCTTGTCCTCTTCACGGATGGACTGATCGAGGCGCGACGCGACGGCGCGCTGTTTGGTGCGGACGGCGCGTGCGCCGTGCTTGAGAACGAGCGAGGAGCGGCAATCCAGGAGCGCGTCGTCCGTCTGATCGATGCCGCCCGCCGCTTTGACTCGGCCAACCTGCGCGACGACGTTGTGGTGATGGCCATCGATCGACCACGCGTCCTATGACCGCCGCCCATCCCCTCAGACGCCTCTGGGGATATGGGGCGCGGTACCGCGCGCGCATCGTGTGGGCGTCCATCTGGTCGGTACTGAACAAGATCTTCGACGTCGCCCCGGAGCTATTGATTGGTGCCGCGGTCGACGTCGTTGTCGCGAAAGACGACTCCTTCGTCTCCGGCCTGTTTGGCCTGGAGAGCCGGTGGTCACAACTCGTGGCCTTGGCGGCGGTCAACGTCGTCATCTGGGTGCTCGAATCGGCGACCGAGTACATGGCGTCACTCGGCTGGCGAAACCTCGCCCAAACCGTCCAGCACGACGCCCGTTTGGATGCCTACGCCCACGTCCAGCGTCTGGAGATCGCCTACTTCGAGGATCGCTCGACGGGCGGTCTGATGAGCATCCTGAACGATGACGTCAATCAGCTTGAGCGCTTTCTGGATAGCGGCGCATCAGACATCATCGCGACCGCCGTCAACATCATCGTCGTCGGCGCTGTTTTCTTTTGGATCTCCCCGCTGCTCGGGGTGATTGCGTTCCTGCCCATCCCGATCATCGTGTTGGGGTCGGTCTGGTACCAGCGGCGGCTCCAACCACGCTACGCCGCCGTGCGCGACCGGGTGGGGGAGCTTGCCGGTTCGCTGGCGAACAACCTCGGCGGGATCGCGACCATCAAGGCCTTCACGTCCGAGGACCGGGAAGTGCAACGCATCGCAGGCGAGTCGGACGCGTACCGCGAGGCCAATGGAGAGGCGATCCGCCTCTCCTCCGCATTCGTCCCGCTGATCCGGATGGCCATCCTTGCGGGCTTTACGGCGACGCTCTTGATCGGCGGTCGCGCGGCCTTGGATGGACCGTTGCGCGTTGGTTTGTACGCGGTGCTTGTCTTCATGACCCAGCGCCTGCTTTGGCCCCTGACCCGCCTCGGCCAGACGCTTGACCTCTACCAACGGGCGATGGCGTCGACACGTCGGATCCTTGACCTTCTGGACGTGAAACCGGCGATTGCCCCTGGGACGCGGGCCCTGGTCAGTCCCGTTCGCGGCGAGGTGGCCTTCGACAACGTTCTATTCGCGTACAGCAACGGTGCTGAGGTCCTTCACGGTCTGGATATCAGTGTCCCCGCTGGTGAAACCCATGCAATCGTCGGCTCCACGGGTGCGGGGAAAAGCACCATTGTGAAGCTCCTCCTTCGCCTCTACGAGCCGACCTCTGGTCGCATCACCTTCGACGGCGTCGACATCCGCGAGCTTGGGTTCGCGGACCTCCGCGGGGCGATCGGCTTCGTTAGTCAGGACGTCTTTCTCTTTCACGGCACCGTACGCGAGAACATCGCCTATGGGCGTTTCGACGCGACCGCGGAGGAAATCGAGTCAGCCGCGCGCCTTGCGGAGGCGCACGACTTCATCGCCGCGCTCCCTGAGGGTTACGACACAATCGTCGGCGAGCGCGGGCAGAAGCTCTCAGGTGGGCAGCGCCAACGGGTCTCGATCGCGCGCGCCATTGTCCGGGACCCAGCCGTGCTCATCCTGGACGAGGCGACCTCGGCCGTCGACAACGAGACCGAAGCCGCGATCCAGCGCTCCCTCGAAACGGTGTCGAAGGGCCGGACAACAATCATCATCGCCCACCGCCTCTCGACGATCCGAAGCGCCGATCGGATCCATGTCCTTGAAGCGGGCCGCGTCACCGAGTCGGGCACCCACGACGAACTCACCCAGTCCGGCGGCCTCTACGCGGCCCTCTGGCGTGTCCAGACCGGCGAGCCCAGATCTCGTTCGTGATCCGAATCCATATTCGCCGCAGTTCGAGCACTCCACCCTTCACACCCCAACGGGCGGCCCCGTAAGATCACGCGCCGTGCACCTGGAGCGCATTCATCACGTTGGCATCGTTGTTGCCGACCTCGACGCGGCCATTGCGCAGTACGGTGGTGCGATCGGCGCGCAGCCAGTTGTCAGGGAAGTACTGGACGACCAGCACGTCGAGGCCGCCGCGCTCGCAATTGGCGATAGCTGGGTGGAGCTGATCCAGCCGACGGATACAACCAGCGGCGTCGCCCGGTTTTTGGAACGGCGTGGCCCTGGGCTTCATCATGTTGCCTACGCGGTGGCCGATCTCGCCACTACGCTGGATACGCTCGCCGCCGAAGGCGTTGAGTTGATCGACCGCACCCCCCGGATCGGCCTCGGCGGACACCTGGTGGCGTTCCTGCATCCCCGCTCGCTCGGCGGCGTCCTCACCGAACTCGTCGAAGACCACAAGGAGAACGAACACGATGGCAACGCGACGCATTGAACTTGGCCTTGAGGGTCCCGTCCTTCGCCTCACCGTTGACGAGGGCGTCATCGCGCCTCTGACGGCCGCGCTGTCGGGCGGCGACTGGTACGAGGTCCAAAGCGACGAGGGCAGCCACTGGGTGAACCTCGGCGAGGTCCAGTACCTGCGCGTGGTCCCCGGTGAGGTCAGCAGTCGCGTCGGCTTCAGCGGGAACTGATCACATGCAGCTTGGCCTCGTAGGGCTCGCCAATAGTGGGAAAACCAGCCTGTTTAACCTCATCACCGGCAGCGAGGCGGAGGTTGCCGCCTACGCCTTCTCGACACGCGAGCCGAACCGGGCCGTCGCGGATGTACCCGACGCCCGTATCGACGCGATCGCCGATGCCCAGGACATCCCGCATCGCGTGATGGCCCAGGTTGAGGTTGTCGATATCGCCGGGCTCTCCGTGGGTGCAGGCAAGGGTGAGGGCATGGGCGGTCAGGCGCTCGGACGCCTTCGTGAGGTCGAGGCGATGATCCATGTCGTCCGCGCGTTCGAGAGCTCTGTCGTGGCTCACCCGGATGAGCGGATCAACCCGGTCGCCGATGCCGAGACGGTGGACTTGGAGTTGGTGCTCGCCGACCGCGAGCAGGTGACCCGCAAGGCCGAGAAGAGTGCGAAGGCAGCGAAGTCGGGTGACGCGACCGCGCGCGCGGAGGTTGGGGCACTCGAAATACTGAAAGCGGGACTGGACGCGGGTATCCCTGCGCGTCTGATCACTGGCGAGGGTGCCGCCGCCGTTGCCGCCGAGATGGGGCTTCTGTCAGCGAAGCCGGTCCTCTACCTCGTGAACACCGACGAACCCTCAGAACCACCGGCAGATCTCGTGGCCCATGCGACCTCCCAGGGCGGGGCAGCCCTCGCGCTTCCCGTCGGAGTTGAACTGGAGCTTGCCGCGTTGGAACCCGATGAGGCCGCGGAGCTGGCCGCCGAGCTTGGCTACGGCGACCAACGTGGTGCAGACGCACTCGTCTCGGCCGCCTACCGATTGCTGGACCTGGTCACGTTCTTCACCGGTTCCGGTCCCCCGGAGGCGCGTGCATGGCCGATTGCACGCGGAACCACCGCCGACCGTGCCGCCGGGAAGATCCACTCCGACCTGGAACGCGGATTTATCCGGGCAGAGGTGATCGGCTGGGAGGACCTGGTCGCCCAAGGCTCGTTCTCGAAGGCAAAAGAGCACGCCCTGGTGCGAATGGAGGGTCGCGACTACGTCGTCCAGGAGGGCGATGTGATGCAGATCCGTTTCAACGTCTGACCGTAGGTCGAGGTGGTCTGGGGGCAAACGCTGAACGAAGGTCGGTACCGCGATCGGGCATTCGGCCTCACTCTTTGTGCATGAGACGCACGACACCGATCCGGTCCCTAGTCACACTCACCGCGATGTGCGCTTCTCTCGCGTTGCCATCTGCAGGGCTCGCCGCAGCGACTTCCCTGCGTGTCTCGTTCCACTCGGGCGGAACGAACCACACGCTCTCGCTGCGTTGCGCGCCGGCCTCGGGGACGCTTCCCCATCCCGAGGCCGCCTGCCGGCAACTCGCCGCCCTGAATGATCCGACGGCGCCCCCCACGGGCCCGTCGGTATGCATCCAGGGATACCCGACTTGGCTGACCTCCGTGAAAATCAGCGGAAGCGTGCGCGGTGTCGCCGTCACTGAGTTAGCTCGACGTGACTACAACTGCTGGGGTTCGACGAAACTGAGCGGCCTCGCTTCGGCATTGGGCCTCACGCCCACCCGCGTCAGTCGCTAACGACGCTCCAGGCGGCACTTGACGTCCGCTTCAAGATCGTTGGCCCGCCAGAGCGCGAGCGCCTCGGCTGAGGCCGCTGCCGCGTCCTGATCCGCGGGTGGACCGTGATGCCAGGCGACGATATGCAGGAGCGCCAAGCGCGTCTCGGCGGTGAGCTTGCACTCCGTGGCTGCACGGCTGACGATCTCGTGGCCGAGCGCCAAGTGGCCGAGCAAGCGCCCCTCATCGGTTAGCTCAAAGGTCGCCCCCAGGTGGAAGGTTGCCGTCAGGCCGATGTCGTGGACGAGTGCCGCAGCGAGCAGCAAGTCGCTATTCAGGCGCGGATGCCACTGGCAAAGCGTCTGACAGAGCGTTGCGACACCAACGGTGTGCTCGATCAATCCGCCCTGGTAGGCGTGATGTCCGGTTTGCGTGCAGGGCACTCGGCACCACCGCTCGACAAGCGCCTGGTCACCGGTCAACGCTCCAAGAAGTCGCCGCAGCCCTGCATCGGCAACTTCGTCGGCGAGGTGGAGAACAAAGCCGAACAGTTCGTCGGGGTCACGATGACTGCGCGGGAGGAGCGACTCCGGCGTTGCCTCGTCGTCAGCCCGGCGGATGTGACGCACCCGGACGGTTGGGTCACCGTCCGTCGCGATGACCTGACCCGTGACCCGAATCCGGTCCCCCTCCGCGAACTGCTCGCCAAAGAAGTCCGCCTGATCGAAGCAAAGGGCGCGGATTGATCCGGTGGCGTCGGAAAGCGTCATCAGGAGGTATGGCTCCCCACGACGACTCATCCGCCGCTCTTTCGAGCGGACGGCGTAGACACCTTCGGCGGCCGTTCCGGGGCTGAGCGCGGAGATCTGCATTTACCGGTCCTGCGCCGGGCAGATGAGGCGGTAGGGACAGTGGTTGCAGTGCCAGCCGGGCGCGGGATCGAAGGCCCCGGCCAGAACCTGATCTCCGACGCGCTCCGCCGAGCGGACCGCCTCCTCAACCTCCCCGGCGTCCGGCTCCACCGGGCGGTTCTCGCCGTCCAGGATGTAGTCGAGACGTGCCCCGACGATTGGTCGCTTGGACGTCTGGCCAAGCGCGGCGATATAGAGCGCGAGGACCGTGTTGCCCGAGTCGGTCTGCATCGGGGGCCGGTTGGTTTTGTAGTCAATTACACGGAAGCCGTCGCCAGCAAAGTCGACGCGGTCGATCCGTCCGTGGACGGAGTGCTGGCCAGCCTTCAGCGTGAAAGCGTACTCAACACGGGCGGGCGGGCCCCCGGCAAGGACGCGGCGATGGTAGCCCGGGAAGTGTTCCCGCGCGCGGTGTAGCGCCTGCCCTCCCTCGGCCGTCTCGGCGATACCCGCTTCATCCATCTTCCGGGCAAATCGCTCAATGAGTACTTCAGCGCTCTGAGGCTGGCTGCCTGGAGTGTAGTGGGCTTCCAAGGCGTGGTGGGCGGCGGTGCCGATGGCAGCGGCCGGACCACTGGGGATTCGGATCTTGTCAACTTGGGCGTAGCGGTACCGGCGCGGACAGGTGAGGTAGGTGACAATCGCGTTCGGCGAGATGGAGATCGGTCCAGACGCCTTGGGCGTGCCGTACGGCACCGCGGTAACCGTCCGCCGGGCGATTGCATCAGCGCGGGCGGTGATGAGCTCAGCGGCAGCCTCAAGCGCGTGCCCGCGAACCTCGGCTGTGACCTCCTCGCCCGCTGCCTCGGCGCGCGCGGCGCGCAGCGTCGCAGCTTCGAACGCGGCGCGACGCTCGGCGACGCGTTCCAATCCGGCGACTTCCTCCGGCGCGTCCCCCTTGTCCAGAACCGGTGCACCGGGAAGGGCCTCGATGATCTCCTCAACGAAGCGGGAAACCGGTCCGCGGCCATCCTCGCCGACATCCGGTACTGAGAGGACCAGATAGCGTCGAGCGCGTGTCAGGGCGACGTAGGCAAGGCGCCGTCGCTCCGACTCGTGCGCCGTCCGTCCGGCTGGAAGCGCCTCAGGCATCAGCGCATCGGGAAGGTCGGCGCCCCGGCGCTCGCGTCCTGGCCAGGACCGATTCGAGAGACCGACGACGTAGACTGCATCGAACTCCAGCCCCTTGGACTGGTGGATGGTCATGACCTGAACGCCCGCGCGGGCGGTCGACCCGACGGGGCCGCCAACCCGAACCGTCGACAGCGCGTTCAACTCGGCGACAAGACCCGCGACGTCAAGCTCAGGACGACGACGGAGAATGCCGACGGCGAGATCATCAAGCTTGTTGAGACTGTCGAGGCGCGCCGCGCCCTGAGGCCCTCCCGTCGCGGCTGCATCCTTGCGGAGCCCAGCAGCATCGAGAACTGACGTAACGATCGTGGTCGGAGAGGCCACCGCGGCGACCGCACCCGCGGCCTCGATCCGATCGGCCAGGCCGCTCGCGCCGTGAAGGTACGCAGCGTCGACAACAGCGGCCGCAACGGATCGGTTCTCTACGCGTGCACCCGTGATCGCAGATGCTGCCTCGGCCCAAGCCAGACCACCGCTTGAGTCCGCGACGACACGAAGGGCCGCCTCATGGTCCGTATCGTCCACGGCCAACCGAAGCCAACCAAGCGCCGTGCGTACCTCGACTCGGTCGAAGAGGTTCAACCCCCCGTGAACCTGGTGCGGTATCCCGTTGGCCTCGAGCGCCGCGACAATCAGCGGCGCTTCGGTCCGGACTGCCTGCATGAGGATCGCCTGCTCCTCCAGCGGAGTTCCCTGCTCAAACCGGTGCAGGATCGCGCTGGCAACGGCGCGGGCCTGCGTTCCCGGATCGGGACAGCGCCATATCGCGGGCTCCGGGCCGTGGGCATCGGGTTCAGCGACCAGCTGCTTGGCCATTCGGTCGACGATCGGTGCCACCACGGCATGGGCAGCGTCCAGAATCACCTGGGTCGAGCGGTAGTTGCGCTCCAAACGGATCTCGGGGGCGCCCGGATGTTCCAACCGGAACTCCGCGATGTTCTTGGTGGAAGCACCCCGAAAGCGGTAGATGCCCTGATCGTCATCGCCCACCACTACGAGGCTCTCCGCGGTCGCCCCGACCATCCTCAAAAGTTTTGCCTGCGCGAAGTTGGTGTCCTGGAACTCGTCAACCAGGATGTGGCGACTCTCTGCGCGGACGGCCTCCAGCCGATCGGGATGTTCCCCAAGCACACGAATCGCATCGGAGAGCATCGCGCCGAAGTCCTGGAAGCCAAACTCCGCAAGCCAGGCGTCGTGCAGGGTGAACACGCGAGCGAATTCAAGCTCGCGATCGTACTCACGCTTCTCCCGCTCGGGTCGAGCCCCTGCGCGGGCGGCCGTGGCCCATGCGCTGAATGTCGCCGCGTCGACGAGGTTGTCGCGACACTTGTCAATCCGAGAGACGAGGCCGTTGAAGAGGCCCATCGCGTCACTTCGTAGGTCGTGATAGACCAATTCCAGCTCAGCACGGCGATCGTGCAGCAGCAGCACTCGGTCCTCGTTGCCCACCGGCAGGCGGGCAGATGCGAGGCCATATTCGGCCCCATGGACTCGGAATGCCTCGCCAGCCCATGCGTGGAATGTCACGACCCGAAGGCTTTCGTGACTGCGAGGAATGAGCGCCTCCGCGCGATCCCGCAGCTCCCGCGCGGCGCGGTTGTTGTAGGCCAGCGCAAGGATCTCGTCGGGTCGAACGCCCTGATCCACGAGCCATGCGAGGCGCCGGCAAAGCACCCGGGTCTTCCCCGAGCCAGCTCCGGCCAAGACGAGCAGCGGACCCGACGGATGCGTGACGGCTCGGAGCTGTTCGGCGTTCAAATCCTCAAGCACCCAGCAAGCGTAGAGGCCAGACCGGCGGCTGGTAGCATCGCCGACCGATGAGCACACCTACGCGCCTACGCCCGTTTCGGGCCCTCATGTACGACCATTCGGTGGCCGGAGAACTCGGCAGCCTGACCGCGCCGCCCTACGACGTTATCTCGGAGTCCGAGCGGCAGGGGTATTTCGCCGCAAACCCGTACAACACCATTCGGCTCGAGCTTCCGGAGCTCCCCTACGACGAGGTCGCCGGTCTCATCGCCACCTGGGTCAAGGCCGGGGCACTTCGTCAGCCGGACGAACCCGTGCTGATCGGATGGACGCAGACCTTCACGCTCCCCGATGGAACGCACCACGAGCGGAAAACCATTCTCGGGGTCGTGGGAGTGGAGCCGTACTCGGCGCGTGTCGTTCGGCCCCATGAGCGCACCCACGCCGGTCCGAAAGAAGACCGCCTTCGCCTGATCCGTGCGACCCAGGTCAACATCTCACCGGTCTACGGCCTGTACCCCGACCCGGAAGGTGCAGTCTGGGCAGCGGCGGGTGTCACCGGTGAGCCGCAGTCGCTGGTCGTCGACCCTGACGGCACTGAGCACCGGATTTGGATCCTGAGCGACCCAGATGCCCTCGCCGAAGTCGAACGCGAAATGGCCGACCGGTGGATCCTCATTGCTGACGGGCACCACCGGTACGAAACCGCCGCCGCGTACCGCGACGAACGAGGCCCAGGGACGCCAGCGGACTTCGTGATGATGGGCCTCACGGCGCTCGATGACCCCGGCCTCGTCGTGCTCCCCACCCACCGCGTCCTCACCGAGTGGCCCGACGGCGCGGCCAGCCGCCTCACGGCGATGCCCGTCGCCGACCTTGCCGCCATGGAGGCGGCCCTCGCAGCGGCCGACCCTGCCTCCCCGGCGTTCGGGCTGGTTCGACCCGATGGGTTCTCGCTACTGACGATGGCGGCGGACCCTTCCGCAACGGCTGGCGGGCGACTCGATACCGCGGTCCTGGAGCGTGAGATCCTAGTCCCGGCGTTCGAAATGGACCAGGCAAAGCTGGCGCACGACGCCCTGCTGACCTATGTCAAAGAGGCGACGGACGCGGCGGCACTGGTCGCCAGTGGGAAGGCCGCCGCAGCGCTCATCATGCGCCCGACATCAAAACTTCAGGTCGCCGACGTCGCCGAGGCGGGCGAGACCATGCCCCAGAAGTCGACCTACTTCTTCCCGAAACTCTTGACGGGGATCGCCTTCAACCCACTGGGCTAAACCCCGAGGACGCTTCTGCGCCCCCGGGAATCTGGGTACTCAGGAGTTAGCCAGTCACCGGCGGCGTCACGACCGGGCGGGGGACGATCTTAATCGTCGTGGTTGCCTTCGCCGTCACCGGGGCGCCGTTGCTTGCGCTCGCAGTCGCGACGTTCACGAGTTTGCCGGAGGCATTCGCTGCGACCCGGACCGTGACTTGCACCGTCTTGGACTCGCCGCGTTGCATCGTCCCGAGGTTCCAAGAAATACCACCAGCGCGAACGTGCGCCCGGATCCGGGATGCCTGGTTCTTGGAGACGAGCGTCAACCCAATCGGAAGGACGTCTCGGACCACAACATTCGTTGCCGCAACACCGCTCTTGGCGAGAACCCGAACGGTGATCGAGTACGAGAACGTTCCCGTACGCTGCGCGGTCGGTGGCCCGACCTTCGTGATCCCAAGGAGCGCGGACTTGGCGAGCGCCGACACGAGTGGCGCGGTCACGGGGGCGGGTGTTCCCGTCAGCACGACGACCGGTGTTACCGGTGTACCGACCTTCGCGAAGCCGAAGTCGATCGTGTGATCGTTCGCTCCCGCTCGACCGGTCGTCACCGAGCTCGTGACGAGGTTCCCGTTCATCACACCGTTCGAGTCGATCGCCATATTGGATCCAGCGATTACCGGAGAGGTGGTCAGCCCAGTCAGCGCGGACTGACTCTTGTCAATCCGGATGGTGTACGTGGTGGCTGGTTTGACGGTGAAGTAGTACGTCCCGCTGGAGTCGGTCGTCGTCGTTTGGTTTCCACTCGGGCCGACCAGGGCAACGACGACTCCGCTGATTCCAGCCTCACCGGGTTCTTGGATGCCATTGTTGTTGGTATCCGACCAGACGCGGTTGCCGATCTCGATCGGAGCGCCCTGGCAGAGCGCTTCGAGGTCACCCAGGCCGTTCGCCTTGCCGAACAGCGTTGGGCTGGATGCGTAGACCTGGTACGAGCCGTCACGAGCACCGGTTGTGTTGTTCAGCCACATAACGCCACCCGAGAAGAGGGTGTCGAAACCGCCTTGGACGGGAGTAATGGACGTAACCGCGACGCCCGGTCGTCCAGGGATCTGGAGGAGGCCACCGGAGGAGATCTCATCGTGCCCGCCGTCCGTCGCGTCAGAGCCCACTGGGCCGCTCAACCCCTGCTCACCAAGCGAGCGGTGATAGTCCGAGAAGTAGAATTCGCCGTTGCCTGGGCCCTGGCTGTTGTTGTCGCCAGCGGTCGTGACGCCCCCGCAGGAGGCGTTCTGTTCGATGTTCCACCCCGAGGCCGTCGCGCAGGCACGAAGCACGTCACCGGCGCTAACGCTGTAGCCGGAGAACTGGTCGAAGCCCCCGGCGATGTCGAAGGTTCCGTTATTGCCTCCGACCTGGTCGCCGTGACGGTCGCGCAGCCCAATCACGAGCTGATCGCGGTCGAACGCGATGTCGGTGAACATGGGCTCGGGGTAGACGTCCCGCTGACTGACACCAAGCTCATTGGCGGCGTCGTCCCAGGGGTGCCAGTTGGCAAGGTGATTGGACAGTCCTCCCGGGGGACAAATCGTCTCGTAATTGCCAGGAGGATCGATCGTCGCGTTGGCCTGAGCAGTTCCGTCCTTGTCTGCGCAGCCGCGGGGGTAGTTCAGCCCAAAGTCCAGGACCGGCGTTGGCGCGAACGTGTTGGAAGACGGGTCGAAACGAAACACGTAGGCCGTCATGCTGCCGTTGCCGGTGAACGATCCCTCGTCGGAACAGATGCCACCGACGTAGACCTGGCCGTCGTGAAGACCGAGGCCGAAGGGCCGTGCTGGGCCTGCGCAGGCGAAGGGAGTGGGTACGGCCACTGCGACCTGCGCGCCAGGGGTGGGAGCGGCCGCGGTTCCGCCGAGCGGAATCCGAATCAGTTCACGCGTATTCAGATTAACGGTGTAGAGGTCCTGCCCGTCTTCGGAGACATCAAGATCGCCAAGTCCAACCTTGCCCACCGCGCGGAAACCTGCGGCATCGGTCCGCCACGCGTCACCAACCTCCGGGTTGGTGCCAGGGTGCGGATTCGTTCCGGCGTTTGCCACGGTCGCGAAGATCGATGTCACATCGTCTCCGCCGCCGAAGAAACCATCCGCGCCGGGGGCACTGCGGTAGATCGCCCCCGCACCACCCGGCCCAAAGAGCGTGTGGCGCTTGGTGTAGGCGGCCGAAAAGACGCTATCGGACGACGCCTGGTATCCGAGCCCCCAGGTCGCGCCAATCTGGCCAGCCATCGCGACACCATCATTGGCATCGGGCGACCCAGTTGCAGGCGTGCGGCTGTTCTCGCCGTCGTGCAACTTCACGAGGACCTTCGCAGTGGACGGCTCAGATGAAACGGCGAAGCAATTGGTCACAATCGTCGGGTTCGCCTGGCAATACTCACCGGCATTGAGAACACCAACGTTCGCGGTGTCGGTTGGGCTTGTCACGAACTGAACAGTGGTGCCGGACCCGCTGCCGTGTGGCCCCGACGTAAGAAAGGCGGGAAGGCCCGCCACCTCAACTCGAACCGCCGTGCCGTTCGGAACGGTGAGTGAATACGAACCGTCGGCAGCCGTGGTTCGTGTGTCAACGAGCGCGGCAGCGGAGTAGGCCCGAACGGTGAGCCCCGCCTGCCCAGGTTCAAGCGCGTCCCGCTGGCCATTCGCATTGTAGTCGCGAAAGGCGGTACCGCTAATGGTTCCTGGCGGAATAGCTGCCGATACCGGAACGGCAAACACAGCGGCGCTCAGTGCCCCGGCCGCACCTAGGAGCGACATTCCGCGCAGTCCGCCCTGCCCGCGGCGCTCTGCCGTGCCAATTCGAGCCATGCGTCTCACCCTTTCGTGAACCCGCCACCATCCATGTGACATTCCCAGCCGACCTCGTACCAACGAGCCCGATTCTCTCCGCACTGCACGACTTCGGGAATTGGCCAAAGGTCGTGACTCTTGGCGAATCGCTCGTCATTCGTTTAGTGCGGTGGGGCGGGGATCCTAACAACTCTTATCAAACGTCACCGGGCTGGTCGGCGGGCATCACGTGTGGCCAGCGGTCGCACCGCACCGCTGGCCACACGGAGCACCTAACCGGTGACCTTCGGCTGTACGACCTGCTGCTTGGCAACGAGCTTCGTGGTGGCCCGGGCGGTCACGCGAGGGGCATTGTCCGCTGTTGCGACAGCAGTATTCGTGACGCTCATCGCGTCGTTTCCGTTCATCCGGAGAAAGACGTGCACGGTCTTCGTGGCCCCCGGGGCGAGGTTGCCGAGCTTCCAGCTCACAGATCCGCGCGCAATCGTCGCGCCGGAGCGACGGAGTGCGTCGGGACGGACAACCGCCGTGCCCTCGGGCACCATGTCGGTGATCTTCACCGAGCGCGCAACCGAGCGCCCCTTCGCGAGCTTCAACGTGATCGTGTAATCGACGATCTGGCCGACGGTTGCCCGCTTTGCTCCACGCTTGGTGATCGTCATGAGCGGTGATCCCGGCGTTGACTGGATCGTGGGCTGGGCCACGCCTGCCGCGTTGCCGCCACGAACCTTCACTGCGGCGTCTTCTGACTTCGCCGCGAGCGACGTCGCTGCGGTACGTCCGCCAGGCATCTTTGCGAAGATTTGCGCGACGGTGGCGGTGTTGACCTTGTCGGCAGTGATGTTTGCCTTCTCGCACGTCAAGGTCGCCGATGCTCCGATGGCGATACTGGCGATGGTCTGGTCCAGCCCGCACCATGCGTCCGTGACGTGGGCCTTGACGAGCTCTGTCTGACCCGTGTTGGCCACCGTCACGCGGTACTTGGCAGTTCCACCAGAGGAGATCAGCGCGGCCACCCCGTCGTTCGAGCCTGGCGAACCTTGCGAGGCGTCGGCGTCCAGCCACTGGCCCGTTGCCGGGTCCTGGACCTCTTTGAGGATCGTGTAGTTCGGCGTCACGACACGCACGGAGGCGTTCTCGGTTTGCTCGGGGAGCGCCGTGTGGCCCCACACTGGGGTGACACCGGTGACGTGACCCGTGTTGATACGGTCAACAACACTCACCTTGGCGCAAAACACACTCTTCGACTCGCCCGGAGCAATTGTGCCAATTACGGTGTCCAGGCCACACCACGCGTCGACAACGTGGGCGTTGGTCAACGTGACGTTGCCGGTGTTGCGCACGCTCATTCGGTACTCGGCGGTCTCACCGGAGAACAGGACGGCCGGGGTCGGGTCGTTGCTTCCTGGGCTGCCAGCAATGGCGTCGGCGTCCAACCAGTTGCCGGTAGCTGGGTCCTTGACCTCTTTGATGAACTCAAAGCTCGGGTTATCCGCCGCGGGCGGGGCCGCCTTGTCCACAAAGCCGAAGTCCAATGAGTGATCGTTCTGTCCTGCGCCACCAGTGTCGACAACCGTCCACACCCATGACCCGTCGCCATTCAGCTGGCCGTTCGAGTCGAGCTCGCGGTCGGAGCCAGCCTCGAAGCTGGTCGGGACGTATCCCGAGAGAGCTGGCTGGCCGAGGTCCATCTGGACCGAGTAGTGCGCCCAGGGATCCACGCCGAAGTAATACTCACCCTTCGAATCGGTGACTGTGCTGCGGTTGTGGCCAGCGGCGTCGGTGATGGACACCGTCACGCCCGGCAGCGCTCGTTCGCCAGCCTCCTGAATACCGTCCGCGTTGTCGTCGTGCCACAGGCGGTTGCCAACCTCGAGCGGCTCCGGGACGCAGATGAACTTGAGGAACTCGTCCGGCTTGACCAGCCCAAGGCTTGCGTTCACACCGCCGCCTTCGGCAAGGAACTGCACTGCCGTGCCCGAGTCGGGTCCGTGCGGTCCGACCTCAAAGCCTGCTGGCAGCGTGCTGAAAACGATGCGGTAGGCCCCAAAGACCGGGATCGACATCACGTAGGTGCCGTTGGGTGCGGTCACCGCGGTGCCAACGACGGCGCCGGAGGTGTCGGTCGCCGTCACGGTGACACCGCCCACGCCATTCTCAATCGCGTTGCTTCCCGGAGGCGCACCGTAGATCGTCCCCAGCTCGTGCACGCCGTTGGCGTTACGGTCGTTGAAGACCGTGCCAGAGATGTTTCCCGTGGCGAACGCGGGGGATGCGGAGAGGGCGAGACCGGATACGGCGGTCAGCGCGAGTGCCAGGGTGCGTCCGTGAGCTGGACGGCGCCGTGTGGAGAGTCGAGCAGCCATGCGATTCCTCATTCCTTTGGTTCCCGACAGCCGCGTTGCATCGTGCGTTTGCGGCAGAGATTGAATCGATGGTGGCGCTGACCGGGGCCCCGCACACTCTCCGTGAGGCGAGAACGCCCCACCCATACGACCAGCACGCGCAACGCGGTACCGTTTGAGCGTGGGACTGCTCTCCAAATGGCGACCAACCGACGACGAGCGGAAACGAACACCGCCCGGGCAGCACCTCGTGCGTGACTTTCCCGTTCTCCACGCGGGATCCATCCCATATCGGAGCATCCCGAAGGACTGGAGCTTTCGTGTGTTCGGTGAGGTCGAGGCGCCCGTCACCCTCACGATCGATGACTTCCGGGCGCTACCACGAGTGGAACGCACCGTCGATATCCACTGCGTCACGAGCTGGAGCAAGCTCGACACGCGGTGGGAGGGCGTCTCAATCGGATGGGTGCTCGCAAATTGCCGACCCCGGGCGAGCGCGACGCACGTCATCGCGCACGCGGAGGAGGAGTACACCGCCAACATCCCCTTGGAGGTCATTTCCGACGACGACGTGCTTATCGCCGATCACTTCGACGGGATGCCACTGACGCCTGAGCATGGCTTTCCGCTGCGTCTCGTTGTCCCGTCCCGCTACTTCTGGAAAAGCGCGAAGTGGCTGCGGGGCCTCGAGTTTGTGGATGCGGATCGAGCCGGTTTCTGGGAGAACTACGGCTACTCGATGAGCGCGGACCCCTGGGGCGAGGAGCGCTATGCCTTCTGATCCGAACTGGGACCAACGTGAAATCGAGGACTTCGACTGGGCCGACCGCTGGAACGGACGCTTCGTGCGGGCGGCGGCGATTGGGTTTCCGGTCTGGATCTGGTTGCTGCTTGTCCTCGGCTGGGCTGGGGGATCTGCGCTCGCCGGTCTCGTCG
>JAYTQG010000097.1:0-4495 GCA_043746815.1 Thermoleophilia bacterium
GTGGTTCCCCCGCGGCACACGCCTCGACCTGATCAATCCTGCCAACGCCCAACACGCCGCCAACATCATCAACGGACAACGCCGCCGCAGCCTCGACTACCAAAGCCCCACCACCCTCTACACTGCCGCCACCATGCAGTGACCGCCAGAACTCCCCCACCGACCGGGCACGGTCGAGGCCACCTTCGCACGTCGAGCAAGGCGGATCACGCTGCCGCACGGGGTACGAGAACAAACGCATCAATGCCGCCGTTGTCGCTGGTTTGCAAGGCAACGGACCCTCCGGCTCGATCAACAAGCGCTCGGACAATGCTCAAGCCTATTCCTGATCCAAGCGTATTTGGCTCCTTCCCCCCTCTCCAAAAGCGCTCGAATGCCTGACTGCGTTCCTCCGCCGTCAAACCCGGTCCTTCATCAACAACGTGCAAATGGCACTCACCCATCTTCTCCAGGCCCTGAACAACTATTCGACCACCAGTGGGGGAGGCGCGTACTGCATTTGACAGTAAATTGTCCATCACAATCTCCAAATCAAGACTAGGCATGGCGATATTCACGGACTCCACTTCCATTGTGATCGCAACGTTCTTGGTGGCGGCGTGAGCTGACCAGTTGGCGAGGCGACCATTTAGCACAACCAGAACATCGGTCGCTGAAGTCAAGCCATGGACGGGGGTGAAGTCCGAGCGGGCGAGTATCAACAGACTCTCAACGAGGTGTTGCAATCGCTCCACCTCTCGGCGAGCCCGCGCGAGCACGTTTGCGCATCGCGAACACTGACCAGCCTCGAGGCCCTCAATTTGAAGCCGAAGTGCTGTAAGGGGGGTTCGCAGCTCGTGACTAGCATCCGCCACAAAACGCCTCTGAGAGCGCTGAAGAACTTCCAGCCGCTCCGCCATGTTGTTGAAAGCGACTGCCAGCTCGCTGATCTCGCGTATTCCTGTATCAGTCGGCACCCGTGATGCTAGATCATCCCCACCAATCCGCTGCACCGCGTCGCGAAACGCATGAACTGGACGCGCCATGCGCCGGGCCAAGGCCAAACTGAGTATTGTAACAGGTAAAAGCAGTGAGAGTCCGACTAAGGCGAGCAATAGCCAGGCTCTACGGATTACTTGGTCAGTTCGTCGGGTTGGCTCACTAACCCGTACAACTCCGTCTATGCTTCGTCCATCGGCGGCCAATACCGGCACCGTAACGACCTGAACAGTAGTATTTAGCACAATACTGCGCACGGTCGATACCGAGCGCTTGTCCTTCAATGCCCGCAGGACCTCAGGTTGTCTGGCGAGGACATCCCTGTCCGGGGCCCCAAGAAAGGAATCAGCGATAACTTGCCCGTCCCGATCAAAAATAACGGCCCTGCGGTTCGTGCCTCCCCTGTAGGCAGCGACTAACTGGTCGAGTAACTCTGGCTCGGGTCGTGGAGCAATAAAAGTGTCCGCTAAACCAGCAAGGATTCGCGCCTCTCGATCCAAATCACCAACAAGCAGAGTCCGCTGATTGCTGGCGTAGACAGTTCCGAGCGGCACTGCGAGAAGCATCGTGGTGGCGGCCGCGATCCCTATGTGGCTTCGAAGCAAATGACTAAGCATTCGACGAGACTACTCCTGGCGGAGCCGAAAGCCTTCGCCACGTACGGTCTCGACCCATCCGTGGTCGCCGAGCTTACGACGCAGAGATGAAACGTGAACGTCGAGAGTCTTTGAGGATCCGACATACTCCTGGTCCCACACAGTTAATAATAGGGTCCGACGAGAAACGAGAGCACCGCAGTCAACCGCCAGCGCTACTAGCAATCCATATTCCTTCGCAGTGAGGATGATCGGAGTTCCTCCGAGTGTCACAGTCCGCCTCCGTCGGTCTATGACCAACCGACCTACACGTATCGCTTCCTGGTTCTCCCCGCATTGCTCAGGCCCGCTGGGCCCTTCTGATGGTCGGACTTTCCAAACGTGACCATCCAGTGGGACCTGCCCGGATAGGCGACTTCGTCTGGCCAAAGCCCGAACACGCGCAACGATCTCCTGTAAACCAAAGGGCTTTACGATGTAATCGTCGGCCCCAGCCTCTAGCCCCAGTACCCGGTCGAGTTCATCCCCACGGGCACTGACTATCATGATCGGGATAGTTGAGGTCTGGCGAATTGCTCGACAAACCTCAACTCCGTCAAGATCAGGCAATCCAAGGTCGAGTAGAACTAGATCAAAGTTCTGTCCGCTGGAAGCGCCCTTCACCGCCCGACTGAAATGCCCGAGAGCCTCGGCGGCATGTACCGCCCGCACAACGGTACAACCGTGGCGCCCGAGTCCATCGGTCAACGCCTCGGCTATGGCGTCGTCGTCTTCGATCAAGAGCAGGCGTAGAAGGGGCGTCGGCGACGACATCATGTCCTTAGAGGGTGGATCCAGGTTCGGAGATGCGGCGCCGGCGAGGGGTCCGGCGCAAACTGGGCCAGGGTCACGAGCAGCTCGCCGACGGAGTGTCCGCCCTCGATGGGATGGCGGAGTGGAACATCGGGATGGATCTGTTACGGGTTGCGCCGGCCAACCCGGGTTCGGGTGACGTAGCCTTCAGCGACCAGGTCAGCGATGATACTCTGCGCGGCCCGCTCCGTGATGCCGACTGCGCCGCGATGTCACTACCGCGGATACCCGCGTCCTCGGCGGTGCAGACGAGGAGGTGCCCGTGGTTGGTCAGGAAGGGCCACGTAGGCAGCGCCGCTCCCTCGCTCATCGGTCCGCCTCGGTGCTCGCCGGATTCATGACTCGCGAATCGTAGCCCTGGGGGCAAGGACGAAGGCGCTGCCCACCATGCCGGGCAACCGCCACCCGGGGTTCCCAGTGCTGGATAAGCGGCTCTTCGGATTTGAGGTGGGGGCGGGGTGTAGCGGGGCCCTAATCGAGGGTCCCCGGTGTGCACCCGTGGTCTGGACAGTCTGGTTGTTGCGACACAGCCGACGAGCCGGGAGACCGCGGGTGCAAGACGACGATGCCACGATTGCTGGGGTGCTATTCGGGATGCCCGGGTTCGCGCCGCTCCACGCCGCCCGGAACGGCGACACGTTGACGGTCCGATCGAGACAACTGACCCGCGGCGGGGTTGTCCCGATTGTGGGTGTGTGGGCGGTTTGAAGGTCGTAAGCGGGTCAGGGTGGCTGGCGTGCCGCTGGCCGCGACGACGCGGCTGGTGTGGTCGAAACGGCAGTTCCGTTGCGTCGAGTCATCGTGTCGACGCGGGAGTTGGGTGGAGCGGCACGACGCCGTCGGCGCCCGTCAGCGGACCACGCTGCGGCTCAGGCTGGCGATCATCTGCGCGGTCGCCGCCGGCCGCGCTGTCGCGGAGATCGCCCGGCAGGTGGGCGTGTCGTGGCGTGCCGCGTGGCGGGTCGTTGGTGTCCTCGCCGCCGAGGAAGGCGACGAGTTGTGGCCGGTCACCCGGTTAGGGATCGATGAGACGCGGTCCAAAGGGCGGCACACCTGGTTCGTGACCGACCTCGTCGACCTCGACCGCGGCGTCATCGTCCGCTCAATCCCCGGACGGAACAAGGCTGTTGTGGTCGCCGCGTTGGAGACGATGCCCGACTGGTGGCGGACCGGGATCCGCATCGTCGCGTTGGACGCCTACGCCCCGTACGCGGCCGCGCTCTGCGAGGCGCTCCCAACCGCTACCCAGGTGGTCGACAAGTTCCATGTCGTGCGCCTCCTCGCCCAGGCCCTCGACCAGGTCCGACGACGTACCTGCCAGCAGACGAACAGCCGCCGCGGCCGCCGCCAAGACCAGTTGTGGACCGGTCGCCGCGTGCTCCTCCGCCGAGTCGACCGCCTCGATGAACGCGGCCGCGAGCGGCTCCAGGCCATGGTCGAGGCTGAGGACCCCGACGGCCATGTCGAGGCCGCCGGGCTCGCCTACCAAGGCTTGTTCGAGGTCCAAGGTCGCCGCGACACGACCGGGCTCCGCTCCGCGATGAACCGGTTCCTTGAACTGTTGGACCCGACGATCCCCGAACTCGCCGACCTTCGGTCGGACCCTTGACCGGTGGATGCCGCAACTCTGGGCGATTTTCACCACCGGGCACACCACCAACGCGGCGACCGAGGGCGTCAACCGCAAGGTCAAGGCCGTCAAGCGAGCCGGCTACGGGTTCCGTAACCAGACCAACTACCTCCTCCGTGTCCGCCTCCACTGCGGCCACACCCGCTACCGTCAACAACGCCAGAAACCAGCCCCCCCCCTTACCTTGTTCGGTAGCCCCTGACTGTGATGATGGGAATGGTGCTCGGCAGTACGGGCAGGGCTCTCTGCCCCTGTCACGTGATGGCCTGGGGGGTGTTGCCACCCGTGCTGTTCGGGTGCGGCTGACCTCTGACAGGGACATGCTCCTCGGGGCTGATTCGTAAGGTGGTTGATGGCGGCCGCACCTTTCGAGCATCGGCAAGGATCGGCTCGAGAGGGGAGGGACGATGGGGAAGTTCGATCATCGGGACATCGAGGT
>JAYTQG010000098.1:0-2032 GCA_043746815.1 Thermoleophilia bacterium
ACGTGCGGAGATTGTAAGACCACGTGAACATGTCGTAAGGGCGCGACCGTCCGGGCCGTCAGCTGGACGAACCCGTGCAATGGTGTCGCCCATGAGAACGTCGCCGCGCACCCCCCACCGCCGCCGAGCCGCATTCGCAGCAGCACTTGCGGTCGCCATCCCTGCCGCACCGGCCGCTGCCTGCGTCGATCTCGGCGTCTACCAGGATGCGCCAGCGACCGCCTTTCCGGCCCTGAGAAGCAACGTCGGCCTGGGTCTCAACACGGTCTCCGTGTACATCACCGCCGGGAAGGGCCTCAGCCCTGCCGTCGCGAAACTCGTCCAGACGCGGAAACTGAAGCTCCTTGTGACGTGGGCACCAGACAACGGTACGGAGACCCCAGACCAGCCCGGTTTCTCGAACCTGGATGTGATCCGCGGCACGTTCGACCCGAAGCTCCGGGACCTCGCGGTCACCCTCGCCGCGCTGGAGGTTCCCGTGACGATGCGCCTGATGCCAGAGCCGAACGCTCCCTGGTATGCGTGGTCGGGGAACGTCAGCGGCAACACCCCGGCGACCTATGTTGGGGCCTTCCAGCACGCCGTTGGCGTCATTCGCAAGGCAACGCGCGGCAAGGTGAAGGTGATGTGGGCGCCCTACGCCCGCAGCGTTCCCGACACCCCCGCCAACGCACTCGCGACGTACTACCCCGGCGCGCGATGGATTGACGCCGCTGGCGCCTCGGGGCACAACTTCGGTGCGACGCCGGGGTCCAGCGCCTGGAAGGACCCCGCCGCAACGTTCTCGTCCGCCTACACCCAAATCCAGACGCTCGGCGCGAAGCCATTCTGGATCTCCGAGACCGGGTCCACCGGGCAGGGCGGCGACAAGGGTGCCTGGATGACGGCACTCGGCGCCCTTGAGGGGACGGCGATGCCACAGTTGAAGGGCATCGTTTGGTACGACCAGGTCGATCCCCTCGGCGATTTCCGGATCCGTAGCGGCCTGCCGGAGACCCTCGCCTTCCGTGGCCTGGCGACCACACACGGCTGCAAACCCGTCCCGGTGAAGAAACCCGTGGTCAAGAAGAAGAAGACGCCGAAGCGATCGAAGGTTACGACGAAGGGAAGGACGCGCTGATGGCCCCCCGCACTGTCCGGCCAGCTCGACGAAGGACGCGTCGACCAATCGCCAAGAAACGTCCCGTCAAGCTTCCGAGGCTCGCCAGTTCGCCGCGTTCGCATCGTCTGCGGGCCTTGCCGACCGTTATTGCCGAGGTGCCGATGACCGCCGCGATGGTGGACCGCCTCATGTGGCGGGCGGGGTTCGGCCCCTCCGAGGCCGATCGCCAGGCACTCGTCGGCAAGACCGTCGGCGCCGGCGTGGACGCGCTCATGTCAACGCCGCAAGGGCCGCTCCAGGGGACAGAACCCAAGAACGGCGCCAACTCCCTGGACATCAAGGCACGCACGGGCGATCTGGTCCTTACCTGGCTGGACCGCATGGTCCGCACTCCGACGCCCATCGTGGAACGCTTGACGCTCTTCTGGCACGGCCATTGGACGAGCTCGCGGAGCGAGGTCCAACCCACCCAGCTGATGCAGATCCAGAACGATCGCCTGCGCAAGTACGCCGACCTCGCTGCAAACCCGACTGCCGATGTCGGCGCACTGGCGAATGAGATGGCCACCGATCCGGCAATGCTGCGCTACCTCACCGGCGAGTCAAACGTCAAGGGAAAGGCGAACGAGAACTACGGCCGCGAGGTGATGGAACTCTTTCTCCTCGGCGTGGTCGGCCCAGACGGGCAGCCGAACTACAGCGAGACAGACGTCAAGGAAATCGCCCGGGCGTACTCCGGTTGGCGTATCAATGAGGCCAACCCGGACGCCATCGTCAGCTACTTCACACCCGCGCGTTGGGACGCTGGCCAGAAGTCCGTCCTCGGACAAGCCGGTGCGTTCAACCAATCCGATGCCACCGCGGTCGTTCTGCAGCACCCCAACCACGCCGGGTTCATGGTCCGCTCACTGTGGGACCACTTCATCCCAA
>JAYTQG010000099.1:0-2024 GCA_043746815.1 Thermoleophilia bacterium
GTCGATGCGCTGCTCACCTGTTTCGAGCGCCCCTACAACGTACGCCTGCGGCGATAGCCGGACGACGCTGCTGGAGGCTTGGGTGGGGCCGATGTTTGAACTAGAGTCCACATCCCCGTGAGTCAACCATCGCCCCGCGACCGCGCCGTGTGCGAGGCGCCTCCCTCTTCCTGCTAGCCAAGCCCGTGGCCCAGAACGCTGACATCAAAATCCTGGTCCTGGACGATGAGCTGTTCATGCTCAAGCTCCACGCCCAGATCCTCGCGAGCCTCGGGTTCTCTTGCGTCACCACCTGCGGGAGTGGACCGCGCGCGCTCGCGGAGATGGACCAGGGCGGGGAGGTACCGGACCTGATCCTCCTCGACTTGAGCATGCCCGAGATGGACGGCGTCGAGTTCATCCGTCATCTGGGCGATCGCAAGTTCACCGGGCGGCTGATTCTGGTCAGCGGCGAGGACGAGCGCGTGCTTCAGACCGTGGCCAAACTGGCCCTGGCGCGACAGATCCGGGTGCTCGGGCATCTTGGGAAACCGGTCCAGCCCGAGAGGCTCGCCGCGCTGGTGAGGCGCTGGCGGCCGGCATCGGGAACGGGACCCATCACCTGGAAGAAGCAGTACCCGGCAGACGAAATCCGCCGGGCGCTCGAAAACCGGCACATGGTCGTGCACTATGAACCCAAGGTCAGCCTGCGCGACGGCGCCGTGACCGGCGTGGAAGCCCTGATCCGCTGGATGCACCCAAAGGACGGCATGGTCCTCCCCGATCAGTTCATCCCCACGGCCGAGGCCAATGGCTTCATTCTGGAGTTGACCCGGTTTGTCTTCCCGGCAGCGCTCGCCCAAGCCAACCGGTGGCGCGAAGGGGGTCTCTCGCTTCGGGTGGCCGTCAATATTTCGGTTGACGCGCTCGCCTCGGCGGACTTCGTCGATTTCGCGTCAGAGCAGGCGGGGGGGGCGGGGATTGCGACCAGGGACATCGTCCTCGAGGTTACCGAGAGCCGCTTGGTTCAGGACATCGGCACTTCGCTGGAGGTCCTCACCCGCCTCCATCTCGCGCGATTCCAGCTGTCCATTGACGACTTCGGCACGGGGTACTCGTCGCTCGCCCAACTCAAGGACATCCCCTTCAACGAACTCAAGATCGACCGGGGTTTCGTGCACAAGATCGCGATGGATCAGACCAGCCGCACCATGTACACCACCTGTCTTGGCCTCGCGAAGGAACTTCAGATGCGCACCGTCGCCGAGGGCGTCGAGGATCGGGCCGACTGGGATTTTGTCAGGGCGACCGCCTGCGATGCGGCCCAAGGGTACTTCATCGGACGCGCCATGCCGGGAGAGGCGATACCGGGTTGGGCGGTGAAGTGGGCCGAGCGGGTCAAACGCGGCTTCACCAACGAGGACTGAGGGTCACTACCGCCCCGTCCCCGGCGAATCAGACTTGAGCTTCGCCTTCCCCCAGGACGTCGTCAAACCTTGAGAGAAAGAGATCGACGTCGGAGGGCTGAAGGGTCAAGGGAGGTCGCAGCTTGAGGACGTTCTCATGCGGCCCGTCGGTCCCGGTGAGAATACCCATCTCGCGAAGGCGATTGACGACATAAGCCGCCTGGCTTTTGGCCGGTTCGAGGGTCGCGCGATCCTTGACCAGTTCGACGCCAAGGAAAAGACCCGACCCGCGCAGGTCACCGATGAGCGGACGGCGGCGCATCAGGTCCTGCAGGCCCGACAAGAGCCGCTCCCCCATTTCGAGGGCGCGTTGTTGCAGCCCTTCATCGCGCACGACGTCGAGCACGGCCAGCCCTGCGGCGCAGGCGACGGGGTTGCCGCCGAAGGTGCTGAAGAACTCCATGCCGTGGTCGAATGAAGACGCGATGGCGGGTGTGGTGATCACCGCGCCGAGCGGGAAACCGTTGCCGATGGGCTTCCCCAGCACGACGATATCGGGGGTGACACCCTGCATCTCGAACCCCCAAAAGTGCGTTCCCAGCCGGCCCAGGCCAACCTGAACCTCGTCGGCGATGCAAA
>JAYTQG010000100.1:0-24713 GCA_043746815.1 Thermoleophilia bacterium
ACCCTTCGCGCCCGATCCAGGGCGATTAGCTCAGTCGGTTAGAGCGCATCTCTGATAAGGATGAGGTCCCTGGTTCGAATCCAGGATCGCCCACTTCACATACGTCGGTCCTGGTCTGACTCGTTTCTTGGTGAGCCGTGACGACGCACAGCAGCAGCCGCGTCTTCTGCCTCGTTGCGGATCCCCATCCCGTGGTCTGGGATGGGATTCGTTCGATTGTCGGCGACGCAAGCCCCATTGTGATCGTGGCCGAGTCGTCCACAGGCGTCGAGACGGTGGCCCTCGCGGCCCGGCGGCGACCTGATCTGGCCCTGATCAGTTTGAATCTCGCCGGGCCGGACGGCGTCGAGACGATCGCTGAACTCCTGCGATCCAATCCCAATCTGATTGTGGTGGCCTTCGTCGATGAAGGCCATATTCACCGAGTTACCGCGGCGGTTGACGCAGGTGCCGTCGGTGCCATCCTAAAGTCAAGCGCACCGGCAGCGATCCTGCGTGGTCTCTGCGCCGCGGCCGCCGGACAGGGACTTCCTCCGGTGCTTGCGGAGAAATCTGGCACCCCCCTCGGTCATCTCGACTCCCTGAGTCCACGCGAGGTGCAGATCCTCACGCTCCTCGCGTCCGGGCTGTCAAACCGCCAGATCGCAACACATTTGTACATTGGCGCCGAAACGGTGAAGACTCATGTTCGGCATATTTTGGCGAAGCTCGAGGTCGACAGACGTTCTGCCGCAGTCGCATTTGCCCTGCGTAGCGGGCTTATTGACTAGTCCCAGGCCACGCAACACGGCGACTGTTCAGCCGGAATTTTTCGCTTCGGGCTACTCGGCCTGCGGCCGTGCCCTTAGGCGCTCCACTGCGGAGGCCAGGCTTTCAGCATCCGGGAACCGGAGTTCCACGATCAGGGCATCCTTGGCTGCTGGCTTGATCCGAACGGGCACCGCAAAGGCACCGTAGAAGGCATCTGTTGCCTCGTCTGCAGCAGGTGAGACGACACGACGGTCGGGTCGGCGTCGTTGCCCTTGGGTTGCAAGCGTTTCGACCGCACGGACCGACAGTCCCTCGCTGATAACGCGCTCGGCCAGGCGCCTGCGAGCGGCGGCGCCATCGGCCATCAGCACCGCCCGCGCGTGACCCTCAGAGATCTCACCATCCATCACCATTTGCTGGACTTCGTCGGGAAGCTCGAGGAGACGAACGAGGTTACTTACTGCCGGTCGACTCCGACCAAGCCGGTCCGCAACCGCCTGATGGGTCTGGCCAAAGTCTTCCAGAAGAATCGCAATTGCCCGGGCCACTTCGATGGCATTGAGGTCTTCGCGGACCATATTTTCGACGAGTCCGAGTTCGAGGCGCTCCCGCTCGTCCGCGTCGCGAATCAGGGCGGGAATCTCGGTGAGGCCAGCGGCTTGGGCGGCTCGCCAACGCCGTTCACCGGCAATCAGCTCGTATCGCCCGCCTGGAAGGGGGCGAACCACGATGGGTTGCACGAGGCCACTGGCCTCAATTGACGCAACAAGTGCCCTGAGCGCATCGGGGTCGATGGCTCGACGTGGCTGATCCGCGTTCGGGCGTATCGCATCGAGCGGCACGCGTTCCAGGCCAGATGCAGGGAGATGTGTGGACGAAGCCTGTCCGAGCAGGGCGTCCAACCCTCGACCAAGACGTGGGACTCCCGCGATATCAGGCACGTGCCGCGACCTCCTTGGCCACTTCGAAGTAGGCATCTGAACCGGCGCATATCGGGTCATATCGGATCGCCGGAAGCCCGTGAGATGGCGCCTCCGCGAGGCGAACATTCCTGGGTACGACCGTCGAGAAAACAAGGTCGCCGAAATGACGCCGCACCTCGGCAACAACCTCACCACTCACTCGAGTCCGAGCATCATGCATCGTCATCAGAATCCCGCAAACCCGCAGATTGCGATTAATCCCTTCCCGCACCGCGTCCAGAGTCTGCATCAGGCGGGTGAGCCCCTCGAGTGCGTAGTACTCGCACTGAACAGGAATGATGATGCGATCGGACGCCGCAAGCGCGTTGATCGTCAACAGGTCTAGCGATGGTGGGCAGTCCAAAAAGACAAACGAGTAGCGCTCATGGACGTCGGAAAGTGCGCGACTCAGGATCTGTTCGCGATCGGCTCGACCTGGAAGTTCCACAGCGGCGGCGGAAAGGTCCGGGCTACCGGGCAGGAGGTCGAGATTGTCGATCGTGGTTCCCCTGATCGCCTCGTCGATGTCCGCGCCGTCCAACACCACTTCCGCTGCACCAATGATCCCTTCCCGGGGGCCACCAAGCCCACTGGTGGCGTTCGCCTGAGGATCGATGTCCACGAGTAGCACCTTGCGGCCTGCCTCCGCAAGACAGGCGGCGAGATTGACAGCGGTGGTGGTCTTTCCGACGCCACCCTTCTGATTGACGACGGCGTAGATCACAGAAGCGGACGGTGCGCGGCACGTCCATCGCGGCGCGGGAAGCGGTCCGGGGTCTCGCTCACACGATCAAAGGCATGAAGGTGGCGCTCTGCGCCGGGAAATGGCTGCACTGAGATAACTTGCCCAGGCGCAAAGCCAAGGATCTCAGCAACTGCATCACCCCGATCCTCTTCGGCGATCACTCGTGGACCGCGCCAGGCAACGAAGCGACCGTCGGTGGACAAGAGTGGTGCGGCGAGCTCGATCACGGTCGAAAGGCTACCGACCGCACGGGCAGTCGCGATGTTCCATTGGCCACGCTGGCGAAGGGCCAGGGACTCGGCTCGGTCGTGAATCACGCGCACATTCGAGAGGGTCGCGGATGCGCGTCGCAGCCAATCCGCTTTTCTCCCTTCCGCTTCCAGCAGTGACACCTCAAGACCCGGACAGGCAGCGGCAAGCGCAAGACCAGGAAACCCCGAACCCGAGCCGATGTCGATGAGCTGGCCGGTTACAGGGATAAGCCCAGCCCCGAGCGCGCTGAGACTGTCAGCGAGGTGACGTTCGACGGCAGCATCCGGATCGCTGATGCGTGTCAGGTTCTGGGATTCGCCTGCCAACGCCTCAAGAATTCCGAGGAGAACGGCGGCTACCTCCGCGGGAAGGGTGACACCCATCTCGGCGCACCGCTCCAGAAGAAGTCCGGTGTTCCCAAGAGCGTGTTTCACGTCGAACCCGTGGCTACGAACCCAAGTCGTCAATGCGCTCGACAATGATCCGACGACGGGGCTCGTCGCCCTCACTTCGCGTCGACACCCCACCGATTTCCTTCAGGGCGATGTGCACGATCCGCCGGTCGTGCGGATTCATCGGGTCGAGCTCGATCTCGTCGCCGGTCTCGACTGCTTCAGCGGCCGCCCGTGTTGCCAAGCGCTCCAACGCCGCCCGGTGGCGCGCGCGATACCCGCCTGCATCGACCACGATCTGTCGACCGCGATCCACCCGCCGAACCGCCTGGAGGGCAACTACTTGAAGCGCCTCGATCAGCTCGCCGTGTCGATCAAGTAGACGTGCCACACCGGGTCCATCTAATTCTCCGACCAGGCTGTCGTCTTCGCCGGTCCGCACAGTGACGACGCAATCAAGCTCCAGGCCGACATTTACGGCCTCGAGGAGACCCTCCAGGACACTGTTCGACTCGATCACTGCGTGCTTCCCTTCTTCGGTGGACGGCGCCGTGGTGGTGGACTGCCAGCCGAGGCGGAGGCACCACCCTTTGGACGGGGTCGGCGCTTGGTCTCGTTATCTGAGCCGCCGCCCGAACTCGGCCTGGCGGAGCTCTCGTGAGCTTTTGCTGGCACGTCCGTCGTGTCAACGTCGTTGGTTGATGGTTGCGCGGCCGCTTGCATGGCCTCAAGCCGTGCCCGCCATCCTTTCGGCGCTTCGCCAGCAATGGTCCGCGACGGCGGAGTGGGCGTACCAGCTCCATTCGCCAACACCATCGCCGGTCCAATCTTCTTCTTCAGGACGAGCTGCTGACCGCATGTCCAGAGGTTGGTGGTCACCCAATAGATCAAGAGCCCGGCCGTGATGTTCGGGTAGACGAGCACCAAGAGCGTGATGACGATGGGCGCAAACCGCATTAGCCATCGCTGAAACTTCGGTGTCGCCGGGGTGGCACTCACCTCGAAGGACAGCAACTGCGACAGCCCGTAGACGAATAGCAGAACAACCGCACCCCACCCGATGCTTTTCACGCCTGCTGAGATATCAGGAACGATCCCCAGGAAGCCAAGATCTGCCCCCTTCGAAACATGTTCCGAAAAGTTCCTCAACGAGTAGAACAGACCAAGAAAGATCGGCGCCTGGAAGACCAGGGGCAGGCACGAAGCAAACGGGTTGATCTCGTGTTCCTTGTAAAACGCCATCAGTTCCTGCTGCTGACGCGGCTTGTCGCCCGCGTACTTCTGCTGGAGGGCTTTGATCTGTGGTCCGGCTTCCTGCATGTGACGCATCGAACGCAACTGCTTCACCGCGAGCGGAACGAGCGCCAGTCTGACCAGAATCGTCAGGACGACAATGGCCCATCCGTACGTCAGGTGACCCGTGTCGTGGAGCCACTTGATGACCCACGTCAACCCGTTTTCGATGGGAGTCAGCGGATTCAGACTGATGCTGAGCATCATGGGGCGACCCCCCTCGGATAGCCGGGATAGTCCACGCCACCTCCACTCCATGGATTGCAACGAAGTATCCGCCACACGGCGAGCGCAGATCCAACCACGGCTCCACGCTGACGAAGCGCAAGCGCGGCGTATTCAGAGCACGTGGGGTAGTAGCGACAGCGGCGGGGAAACATGCCTGAAACGGCCCGTTGGTAGACCCGGATCACACCGACGAGCAGCCCCGTCATGAGGCAGTCCGCTGACTCAGGCGGTGAATGAGCTCCGCGAGTCGCTCGCCAAGGACCAGGCTTCCGTGCTGATCGAGGTACCCGGCCACGCCGGGGCGAGCGATCACGACCACGTCAGTGTCAGCACCAAGCTCCTGCCCATGAACGGCGAATTGTTCGCGAATGACCCGTTTCACACGGTTCCGAGCAACAGCGTCGCCAACTTTTCGGGAAACAGACAGGCCCAGTCGAGGGCCCTCGCTCCCTTCTGGCCTGGAGAACGCGTACATGACGAGATGCCGGTTTGCGACCGAATGGCCGCGGCGGTAGACCGAGTCAAAGTCACCCGAGCGCGAAAGACGCCGACGCGCGACCCGTGGACCACCGCCCGTGCTCGTACTAGGCGGAGAGCTTGGCACGGCCTTTCGCGCGACGGCGCGACAACACGGCCCGCCCAGCCTTCGTGCTCATTCGCTTGCGAAAACCGTGTGTCTTGCTGCGCTTACGGGTATTCGGCTGGTACGTACGTTTCACTTGGAGCTCCTCAAGGGTGAACGATCGCGGCGCACACACGCCGGATGAGGTCCTCACTGGAGACTACCAGCCAGCGGGAATCCTGGTCATCGCCCTCGGCCACTCCCGTTCTCCACACCTGTGGAGAAGACTGTGGAGAAGTTTTTTGCTGGGGTTTTTGCAGGTCTTTTCATTCGCTGGTGCCGCCGCCGCCGCCGCCGATTGACGCGTATTTCTCGCTTACACGGCATTTGGTTATCCACAGGGGCAACAAACCGGTTTTCTGGGCATCGGACAAGCGTAGATTCACCGCCCGATGATCTCCGCCGCGCCCGCTCTCCGTCCTCCTACCGCCCTCGCCACGACCGGCGACACCCTCGTTGCCCGAGTCGCTCGACACAGCGTGAGCGACTCGCCACCGATGATTTTCGATGTGGTTGCGGACCACACCCAGGGCATGATCGAACGGCTCTTCGAGTATGTGGCAAACGAGGCCTGTCTCCCTTGCGTCGCAATTCGGGAGGTCATCGAGAATCTGGTCCACGCGGACTTCATGGGCGCCCTCGTAAGCATTCTTGACAACGGCGAGACAATTCGTGTCGCCGACCTCGGCCCAGGCATCGCGAACGCCGACCTGGCACTCGAACCGGGGTACACCACCGCGACCACCCAAATGCGAACATTCATCCGCGGAGTGGGATGTGGACTCTCTCTCGCGAAGTCTGTGATGGAAACTGGGGGCGGACACCTCTCCATTTCTGACAACCTTGGACATGGCGCGGTCATCACACTGCATGGTGCTGGCGACATGTCGCCTCGAGAACACCGGACACCCGAGATTTCGCAGGAGGCGAGACTCATCATGGCACTGCTTACTGAGGTTGGATCGGCTGGCGTAGATACGCTGGCCGAGGAACTTCTCCTCGAGACCTCCAACTGTGGACGTGAGCTTGTTCTCTTGGAGCATCGGGGACTCGTTAGTCGTTCACCGGATGGCTCTCGTGGACTGACACGCCGGGGCAGCGACCTCATTACGAGCCTCTTTTGAACACCACTGCCACCGGGTCAGCGGATCAACCTATCGATCCTGAAACGACATGGTCGAAGGTTCGTGACCGACTCCGCGAAGCGCTTGCAGCACAGAGTTTTGGCCTTGTCTTCGAGCGCGCTCGACTTGTCGCAATCGACTCCGAGGTCGCGACAATCGCCGTCGAGACGGAAATTGCCCGAGACTGGGTAAACCGCCGATACCTCTCGGTGCTCCGCGACGCATTTTTCGATGTGTTGAACATCGACATGAAGATTCGCGTGGAGGTCACCCCCGGATCACTCGATCCCTCTGCTCCGACGGACCCGGAACCGGTGACGATTGACCCGCCCGTCCTGCTCCGTCGTTCCCAGGGGCTGCTCCAGCCGCGATTTACGTTCGAGTCGTACGTGGCTGGCGAGGGAAACCGGTTTGCCTACAATGCGGCTCTCGCTGTGGCTGAAATGCCCTCCTTGAAGTACAACCCGCTGTTCATCTATGGCGGCGTTGGTCTTGGGAAGACGCATCTTCTCCATTCGATCGGGAACTATGTCTCCGGCAACCATCCAGGCTTGTCGTTTTCGTATGTCTCGGTCGAGAGCTTTACCAACGAGTTCATCGATTCTGTGCGTGACGGGAATATGCGCAGCTTCAAGGACCGGTACCGCTCAACCGACATCCTTCTCATCGACGACATCCAGTCCCTGGAAGGCCGAGAGCAGACCCAGGAAGAGTTTTTTCACACGTTTAATGCCCTGCATGATCAGCGAAAACAAATCGTCATCACCTCGGACCGCCCGCCTGGCGCACTCGCGACTCTCGAGGCCCGCCTGCGTTCGCGGTTTGAGATGGGGCTTTCGGTCGACGTTCAGCCGCCTGACCTCGAAACACGTATCGCCATTCTGCGAAACCGAGTAACCGCTGACGACCTCAAGATCAACGACCCAGACATCTTGACGTTCATTGCCGCCCGGGTCACCGACAACGTCCGCCAGCTCGAGGGCGCCCTAAACCGCCTCATGGCACGCAGCATGTTTACCGGTAGGGCTGCAGATCTCGAGCTTGCCGCTGAGGTCCTCGATGGCCTCTATCCCACCCGCGACCGCAAACTTGGTGTCGCCGAAATCCAAGACGAGATCTGCCGACACTATGGCGTGAGCATCGATGAACTCGTTGGCGAGCGCCGTACCCGACGGGTCGTTACCCCTCGGCAGGTCGCGATGTACCTCATCCGAGAATTGACCGATAGCTCATTGCCAGCGATCGGGCTCGCCTTCGGAGGGCGCGACCACAGCACCGTGCTCCACGCCGTCCAGCGTGTCAGCGGCCAGCTCCCGCACGACAGCGAACTGTTTGCCGCCGTGCAGACTCTGACCCTTCGGTTGAAGGGACCCCGTTCATAAGTTTCACCGCAATCCACAGGCACGTGTGGACGGGGTGGAGTGACCCGGACTCCGGCGAGATTGGAGGCCGGGCCGCGTGCGCTACTCGTCACCGGCTTCTCCACACTGTGGACCCCGATTAATTTCGCTCGTTTGCAGGGCAAACCTCCATCGTCAGTCCTTTCCCCAGCACCGATCATGATCACTGAAATCAATACTTTTCTTCTCCTTTCTTCAACCTCACCCGCACAGCGAAGTCATTGCGCTGGCGAGAACACCGATCGGTAGGTTTCAAGCGTGCGTATCACGAGCCAACGCGACGATCTTGCAGCAGCACTCGCCATCGCCGCCCGAGGGGCGTCAACGAAGAGCACCCTCCCAGTGCTCAGTCACGTCCTGCTACGGGCCGGAGCAACCGGCGTTGAGCTTTCGTCGACCGACATGGAACTCAGCCTCCGGCTTCCGGTGACGGCGACTGTTGAGGAGCCCGGCGACATCGTCCTTCCCCGACTCGCTGCCGACATTGTCCGATCACTTGCGCCCGGACCTGTGGTGCTTGAGCATCGGGAGAATGAAGCGTCCTTGATGCTGACGAGTGGTTCCTCAAGTTTCAAACTCAACGCGCTTCAGGCATCCGATTTTCCACAGCTGCCGGAGGTCGATGGAGACCGGATTGTTCTTCCTGCCGAGCGGTTTACGTCGTCGGTTGAGCGGGTTGCACGCGCTGCGTCCCGTGATGACACCCGCCCAGTCCTCACCGGCGTGTTAATGCGTGTTGAGCCTGGCGCACTGACAATGGTTGCCACCGACTCCTATCGGTTGGCACTGCGGGTTGCTCCACTCGAATCGGCCCCCCAGGAGGCGAGGGCAGCGCTTATTCCAGCCCGCGCACTTCAGGAAGTCAGCCGACTTGCACAGTCCACGAAAGCGGACGAGGTCGAGCTCCTTCTCGGCGAGCATCTCGCTGCGTTTCGAGTCGGTGGCGTCGAGGTGATGAGCCGATTGATCGACGGTCAATTTCCAGACTATCGCCAACTCATTCCAGAGACAGCCGAACAGGAAGTGCGGTTCGATCGAACGGAACTGCTCTCGGTGCTCGGGCGAATCGGCGTACTGGCGCCCCGTGGAACCCCAATTAGTCTCGCCTTCACCCATGGTCAAGTAACGGTCATGGCGATGAGTGAACAGCACGGAGAAGCCGAGGAGACAATCCCGGTGTCGTTTAGCGGTGAGGACCTAGAGATCCGCTTCAACGCTGAGTTCTTGCGTGACGGAGTCGATGCCACAGACGGTGATGAAGTGCGCATCGGACTCATCAGTCCGATGCGTCCAGGAATCATTCGTGGTGCTGGCGACGAGTTCACGTACCTCCTGATGCCGATCCGCAAAAACGCCTGAGGTAGCCAGAGCCCAATGGCTGGCACGCAGAATTGAACTCTCCGGAGTTCGGTGCTGGCAGCGGGCGACCATTGAACTCGGGTCCGGTCTGATCGTCGTGACTGGCGAGAACGGTGCTGGCAAGACCTCTCTGGTCGAGGCGCTTTACCTGGCGTGCCTCGGCGCATCGCCGCGCACGACCCGCGACGCCGAAATCATTGGGCGCGAGGCATCCGCGCTTCACATTGAATTGGACCTCGACGGACCTGCGGGACTGCGGCGACGCGGCATCGGCATCGCCCCTCGCCAAGGACGTCGGCTGTCGATCGACGGTGAGCCGGCCGACTCTCTCCGGACATGGCGGGCCGTCGGCTCGGCACTCGTCTTTGTTCCCGATGAACTCCGGGCCGTCAAAGGTCCTCCAGCTGCGCGCCGTCGCCATTTGGACCGCCTGCTTGAAGCGGCAACGCCTGGATACGCCGCAGCCCTTTCGCACTATCAAGAAGCGCTCGTTCAACGAAATGCCCTTCTTCGTCGTATTCGGGCAGGCCTCACCGGAGCAGATGGTCTCGATCCATGGGACGCCCAACTCGCACGGTACGGCGCGATCGTCGCGGGCGCTAGAGCAGCTGGCATCGACGCGCTGCGAACACCGTTTGCCCACTACCTCGCCGCTCTTGGGGGAGCGGATGGTGGTGAGTTGCGGTTGGAATCCTCGCCACGCGAACGGAAGACGGATGACGCTGGCGACACCGAAACATCGATGCGCGACGAGCTTCGAGACCGACGCGCCGCGGATATTCGGGCGGCCCAGACCCTTCTCGGGCCTCACCGCGACGACCTGTTCATCGGTGCCGCCGGTGTCGATCTTCGCCGCCTTGGGAGCCAGGGTGAGCAGCGGACCGCTGTTCTCGCGTTGCTCCTTGCGCACTGTGATCACTTGGCGAGTACCAACGCCCAACCGATCCTGATCCTCGATGATGGACTTAGCGAGCTCGATCCCGCTCGACGTGAACGACTGTTGTCGAACATCGGGCGTCATGGACAGGCGATTGTCACGAGCGCCGACCCGGGAACCAGCGAGCTCGCTGGAAGCGTCGACGCCCAGCTGATTACTGTAAAGGACGGTCATGTCGCAACATCGGCGTGACCTTCGACCCGTGGCCGACGCCGCGGTCCTCCGAAAGATCGCTGGGCGGCGTGCCACCGGCAAGGAGCCTATTGAGCAACTCCGGGACCACTGGGCGGTGACCTTTCCGCGGCTCGTTGACCATGCCTGGCCGGAGCGATTGTCTCGCGCTGGCGTTGCGACCATCGCCTGTACGGACGCCGGGTGGGCGCAGGAACTCTCTGCGGAGTCAGACGCGATCATCGCGAGCATTGCGAAGGGTGCCAAGGCCCTGGAGATCCGTCAGCTGAGGTTTGTCGTCGGGTCCCTGTCGGCGTCGCTGCCGACCGGCGCTCCCGAAGGCCCAATCGAACTAACCAGAATCTCACCAAGCGCCGCAACCGCCGCTCGCATGGCGAGCGCGAACGTCGCTGACCCGGCACTCCGGGCCCGCCTTGAACGTCTTGTGGCGCTTGCGCTCAGTCTGCGCGATCAACGTCAGCATGCGGGAGACGTCGGCCCCGACTGATAGAATGCCTGCTGCGAGAGACCGGTTTTTTCCACGGGTCATCGCCTCAATTCCCGTGAGCGAAACCGCACCCGCAAACACACCCGAGCCCGCTCGTTACGACTCCGAGGACATTACGGTCCTCGAGGGCCTCGAGGCCGTTCGCCACCGCCCAGGGATGTACATCGGCTCCACCGGACCACGGGGTCTTCATCACCTCGTGTACGAGCTTGTCGACAACAGCGTCGATGAGGCGATGGCCGGGCGTTGCTCGGCGATCTGGGTGGACCTGTTCCCTGATGGGTCGTGCATGGTGCGCGACGACGGCGCCGGAATCCCGGTTGCCCCAATGGCCGATCAAGGCGGGCGGAGTGCCCTCGAGGTCGTGCTGACCGTCTTGCATGCCGGAGGAAAGTTTGGCGGTGAGGGCTACAAAGTCTCCGGCGGTCTGCATGGCGTCGGCGTGAGTGTCGTCAATGCCCTTTCCGAGTGGTTGGTCGCTGATGTGTGCCGCGACGGCTTTCTCTGGCGTCAGCGCTACGCGCGGGGAACGCCGCTCGGTCCGATCGAACAGCTCGAACCGGCCGAGGGCAGTGGAACGACGATCACGTTCCTCCCGGATGCCGATATCATGGAAGACCCGGTCTTCGACTTCGACACGCTGCAGCAACGCTTTCGCGAAACCGCATTCCTGACGCGTGGTCTGAGTGTCACGCTGCGCGATCAACGCGCCGAACCCCGGGAGGTTGCCTTCCAGTACGACGGCGGGATTAGCGATTTCGTTCGGCATCTGAACGAATCCCGTGATGCCCTGCACCCGGACGTCATTTCGCTTGAAGTCGACGGTGACGAGGGGCTTGTCGAGGTTGCGCTGCAGTGGACGGGTGGGTACACCGAGTCGGTCCACACGTTTGCGAACAACATCAACACCCATGAGGGCGGAACACACCTCTCCGGCTTCAGGACTGCGCTGACGCTCGTCGTGAATGACACCGCCCGAGGGCTTGGCGTGCTCCGCGAAAAAGACGACAACTTCGAGGGTCAGGACGTCCGGGAAGGCCTCACCGCCATCATCTCGGTGAAACTCCGCGACCCGCAGTTTGAGGGACAGACGAAGACCAAACTTGGCAACTCGGCGATCGCCGGGTTCGTTCAAAAAGCCGTGACGCAGGCACTCGGGCAATTCTTCGAAGAGCACCCGGCTGAGGCGAAAACGATCGCGATGAAGGGGGCGAGTGCCCAACAGGCGAGGCTCGCTGCTCGTTCCGCCCGTGACATGGCCCGTCGGAAGAGCGCGATGGACTCCAGCACGCTTCCCGGCAAACTGAACGACTGTTCCGATAAGGACCCCGCGAACACGGAACTCTTCCTCGTTGAGGGCGACTCGGCCGGTGGTTCAGCGGTCCGAGCACGTCAATCCGCCTTTCAAGCCATCCTTCCGCTCCGTGGAAAGATCCTGAATGTCGAGAAGGCCCGCCTTGATCGGGTGCTGCAAAACAACGAGATCGAAGCCATGATCACCGCGATGGGAACCGGCATCGGCGAGGAATTCGATGTCGCAAAGGCCCGGTACCACAAGCTTGTGATCATGACCGACGCGGACGTCGATGGCGCTCACATTCGAACCCTGATCCTGACCTTCTTGTTCCGCCACATGCGTGAGCTGATCGAGGCTGGCTTCGTCTACATCGCATGTCCGCCGCTCTACAAGGTGAAACAGCGAACCGACGAGCGCTATATCGAGAAAGAGCACGAGCTCGACGACTGGCTCTTGGACCGAAACCTCGCCTCCATCACGATCGATGGACGCGATGTTGGTCTCAGTCGGGACGAGTTTCAGCGCTATGTCCGTGTGCTCCGCGAGCACGACGGATGGGCGAACGCGCTCCGGAGTTTGCGGGGCGCTGACCTGGCGGACTTCCTCATCACGAATGGTTTCTTGGACATTCCAAGTTCCGACATCGACGACGCCGCCGCCGCCATCGAAGGGCGTTCGGACGGCATTCGCAGCTTGAGTGTTGAGATCGTCGATCGTGAGGCTCGAACGGTTCGGATTCGCTCGGTGCAGCTGCACTCGGGTGAGGCACGGTCGATCACACTGCCACTGGACATCATGGAGTCGCGTGAGCTCGTCGGGCTGCGCGGAGCCATCGAAAAGCTCGGCCTGGCAGTCGGAGCGCCGCCCTTTGTCGTTCGCCGCGGCGCCCGCCACCGCGATGTGGCAACGATCGACGGCCTCAAAAACGCGGTCATGGAGCTCGCCTCCGAGGGTGTTCTCGTCCAGCGGTTCAAGGGCCTTGGCGAGATGAACGCAGATCAGCTCTGGGAGACGACGATGGATCCAACGCGTCGCATCCTTCAACAGGTCACCCTGGAAGATGCTGCCGCTGCTGAGGAACTGTTTTCCCTACTGATGGGCGATAAGGTCGAACCGCGGCGCGCATTCATCGAGCAAAATGCCCGTTCGGTGAGGTTCTTGGATGTCTAGCGACATCAGCCCAGACCAGTTCGATCGTCGTATCGAGCAGCGGGAGCTTGAGACAGAGATGCGTTCGTCGTATCTCGAGTATGCGATGAGCGTCATCGTCGGCCGGGCGCTACCGGATGTCCGTGATGGCCTCAAGCCGGTCCACCGCCGAGTGCTGTACGCCATGCACGACATGGGACTTCAGCCCGACCGGCCGCACTCCAAGTGCGCCAAAGTCGTGGGCGAGGTTATGGGCAACTTCCACCCTCACGGTGACTCGGCGATCTACGACGCACTCGTTCGCCTGGCCCAGGACTTTGCGTCTCGCTACCCGCTCATTGACGGGCAAGGCAACTTCGGCTCAACCGAGTTTCCTGCCGCCGCGATGCGGTACACCGAAGCGCGACTCGCGCCAATCGCCCGTGACCTTCTGCGTGACATCGACGAATCCACGGTGGATTTCGCACCGAACTACGACGGCAAGCATCAGGAGCCAGTCGTTCTCCCGGCGCGGTTCCCGAACCTGCTTGTCAACGGCTCGTCGGGAATCGCGGTGGGCATGGCCACGAACATGGCCCCGCACAATCTGGGGGAGGTGATCGACGCGACCGTCGCGATGATCGACAACCCGGAGATCACCGTCGAGGGGTTAATGGCCTACGTCAAGGGCCCCGACTTCCCGACCGCAGGGACGATTGTCGGACGCTCGGGCATCGTCGATGCGTATCGCAGCGGACGTGGACGCGTGGTCGTTCGGGGGCGCTCCACCATTGATGAGCTGACAAACGGCCGCACCGCGATCGTGTTTACCGAGTTGCCCTACCAGGTGAACAAGGCAGAGCTCGCCCAGCGGATCGCCCAGCTCGCAAAGGATGGGGTGCTCTCGGAAGTTCGCGACGTCAACGACGAGAGCGGCCGCGACGGTCTGCGATTCGTTGTCCAGCTGAAGCGTGACGCGATTCCGAAGGTCGTCCTGAACAAGCTCTACAAGCACACCCCATGTCAGTCGACCTTCGGTATCAACGCGATCGCCCTGGTCGATAACGTCCCGCGGCTACTCGGCCTGCGCGAGATCCTCCGTCACTACCTCGACCATCAGCGCGAGGTTGTTGTTCGCCGAACACGCCATCGTCTCGCCCGCGCCGAGGACCAGGCACACATTCTTGAGGGGCTGCTCATTGCCCTCACGAACTTGGATGCGGTCATCGAGCTGATCCGACGCTCTGCTGATCCCGCAGCGGCGCGTGAGGGTCTGATTTCACAGTTCGGCCTTACCGAGATGCAGGCCCAGGCGATCCTCGACCTCCGTCTCCAACGGTTGACTCAGCTGGAGTCCGACAAGATTCGAGGCGAGCACACGAAACTCACCGAGGAAATTGGCGAGTACCGAACGATTCTTGGCGATGAGAACCGCGTCTACGGCGTGATCCGGGAAGAACTTCTTGAGGTCCGGGGTCGCTACGCCGATGAGCGTCGTACCGAGATTATCGGCGGCGAGGGCGACATTGACGTCGAGGACTTGATCGCCGAAGAGGACATGGTCGTATCGATGACCCGCGGCGGCTATGTGAAGTGCCTACCCGTCGACACCTATCGCGCGCAGCATCGCGGCGGCAAGGGCCTCCGTGGCACACGTCTGAAAGAGGAGGACGTCGTTGACACGCTCTTCGTTGCCTCCACCCATGACTATCTGCTCTTCTTTACGAATCAGGGTCGCGTCTACCGCAGCAAGGTGCACGAACTCCCCACGGGTGGACGCGAGGCACAGGGACGCCATATCGCGAATGTACTCGCCATGCTTCCCGGCGAAGAGGTTCGGATTGTCTTCAAGACTCGCGACTACAGCGAGGGCGAGTTCCTGGTGCTCGCCACCCGCAACGGGTACGTCAAGAAGACCCCGTTCTCGGACTACGATACCTCCTTGCGTGAACGTGGCCTCACGGCAATTCGCCTAGATGAGGGCGACGAGCTCGTTGGCGTCCAGTTGACTGGCGGCGACGACGACCTGCTCATCATCTCCGCACGAGGTCAGGCTGCCAGATTCAAAGAAGCCCAAGTTCGATCGATGGGTCGGGTGTCGCGCGGCGTGATGGCGATGCGTCTCAACTCGGAAACGGACGACCGTGTGCTGTCGCTCTGTGTCGCCAATGACGAGGATGAACTCCTTGTCGTCACGAAAAATGGCTACGGCAAGCGCACCCCAATGGCCGAATACCCGACGAAGGGACGCCCCACGAAGGGTGTCCGCACGATCCAGGTCACCGACAAGAAGGGTGAGCTGGTCGCTGCCATCCCGGTGCGTGACGACCACGAACTCCTCCTCGTGTCAGAGCACGGGCAAGTCATTCGAATTTCGGTCGAGAGCGTTCGCCAGGTCGGGCGAATTGCTCAGGGAGTACGCCTCATGGACGTGCGCGACGACGACTCCGTTGTAACGCTCGCGCCCGTTCCGATGGGCGAAGACGAACCCGAAGCCGAAGAGATTGACACTGGTGAGGCAGTTGTAACACCGGAGGGCTAAGAGGCCTTTCGTATCTCTGCTGGTGCGGCTGCTGCAGCGGCCAGACTCGCCTTCAGTGCTGCCATGAGATCCACCACCGGGGCAGGCGCAGGTTCTTCGGCGGCAACGACCGGCGCGGCACCAGCTGCCTTCGCCTCCAGGTAGTCGACCAGTGCGCGACGCGTGGCGTTCGTGTGTTCCTCGGCAGCAAACGGTTTCGTGAGCCCGCCAATCAGCTGCTCCGCCATCGCGAGTTCCTCCTCGCGGACCTCTACGCCCTTAACGCGATCCGCAATTTCGCGTTCTTCAGAGCGCCGAAGGTCTTCAGCGTAAAAGAGCGTCTGCAAGATCAGGGCACCCTCGGGGGATGGCCGGATGAGGACCAGATGTTCCTTGGTCGAGAGCACGAAACGTCCAATGGCACCCCGACCGGCACGGCGCATCGCCTCGCCCAGCAACGCATAGGGCCGTTCAGCGCGCTCTTGGGGTTCGATCCAGTAGGCCTTCTCAAAGAAGACCGGATCGACTTCGTCCAAGGCGACGAACTCCAAGATCTGAATCGTGCGCTCCTGGTTGACCGAGAATCGGGCGAGCTCGTCCTCGTCGACCGTCACATACTGGCCCTTGGCAACTTCATAGCCCTTTACGACGTCATCGGGGCCGACTTCGGTGTCGCTGACGGGATCCCAACGCTTCTGCTTGACCGGAACCATGTTCGCCCGCGACAGTGTCCGAAAGCTGACGTCCTTACGCTGCTGCGCGAGACCAATCGCGACCGGAATCGTCACGAGTCCGAAGCTGATGTATCCCTTCCAAATGGAGCGCATGCCCAGACTCTAGCGCCGAGTTCAGGTTACGGCTGGAGCCTTCTGCTCGGGTGATTGATGATCCTTGCGCCGCAGGAAAGGTTCAAGGAGGTCGATCGGAACCGGAACGATGATCGTTGATGCGGAGTCGTTTGCGACGATCTCGACCATTGACTGCAGATATCGAAGCTGCAGGGCAATGGGTTGCGTTGCCATCATCGCGGCCGCAGCGGTAAGCGCGACAGACGCATCCTTCTCACCCTCAGCGGCGATGACTTTGGCGCGTGCCTCACTCTCGGCCTCCGCCGAGACCGCGATCGCCCGTTGCATCTCCTTCGGGAGTTCCAGGTCCTTGATCTCGACCGCTTCGACGTCCACCCCCCAGCCGCTTGTTGTGGCGTGGATGATTTCTTGGAGCGACTCGTTCACCGCCGTCTGCGAGCTGAGAAGTTCTTGGAGCGTCTTCGACCCGACGACGCTGCGGAGGGTCGTCTGGGCGAATTCAAGGGTGGCACGTCGATAGTCCTGCACTTCGACCACCGCCAGACGGGCGTCGACCACCCGGTAGTACACGACCGCATCCATTCGGACCGAAACACTGTCGGCGGTGATCACCTCCTGAGGGCGAACGGTCGCAGTGATCGTCTGCGTATTGATCATTCGGAGCTGGTCAATGCCCGGAATCGTCACGAAAACTCCGGGCCCCTTCTCGTCGGGAAGAAGGCGCCCCAACCGGAAGACGACCCCACGCTCGTATTCCTTTGCAATCTTGACCGAGGTCAGCAAGAACGCGAGCACGATGCCAATGAGGACAAGAAGAACGATGCCAGCAGACATTCAACCCTCCAGAGCCCAGCCGGGCGGACGCGATGAGCTTAACGGGCGAATCGGCTGACCATCCTTGGTTGTAACCAATCGGCAGCTACTACTGTCCTCGTTTTTCGGATGAGCCTCATGTTGCAATCACTTCGGCCCGCAGACTGTCGGCAGGCCAACAATCCGACCCTGGGTAGGACGCCCGGGATCGGCGGTCGTCCGGGAGGTTGTCGAGCGCACGGGCTTGGCAGCCTTCCGGGGCGGCACCTCAGAATGACGTGGGTTAGCGTGCTGAGATCGTCACGGGTACGCCACTTGCGATGATGCGGCCAAGCAAGACGACGACCCGGTTAGTTGTCCTTACACTGCCGAGTGTCGGTGCCCCTCGCAGCAGCCGCGACGAATTTCGGCCCAGGCCAATCACCGTAAGGCGTCGCGCCTCATAGGGAGACTCGTTGGGTGTCGCGGTCATGCCGGTCAAGGCGACGACTACTGGGCCGATTGCCCTGGCGGTGATCCTGCCCGGCCGAACAATTTCACGCACGGCAAACGTCCCGAGCGGAGTCGGACTTGCCGTTCCACCGACCCCAACGCCGGAACTCAAACGGCGACGACCGCTCTGAAGCAGGCTCAGCCGCCGACTCGCGATTCTGATTTCGATCCGAAATGGGGTCTCGGCCATGCGCAACTGGCCCACCGGGGCCCACGCAGTGACCGGCTGGATCCCGCCGGACACTAGGAGGCGAACCCACGTAACCCTGGCCTGATCGACACCGGATCCCATCACCAAAAATCGACTCACGTTCCGGCTTGGGGTGCGGAGGTTTGTGCGCCCAAGGGACTTCGCCCGCGCGGCAGGCTCCGCGCGGAGTGCGATGCGTTGGCGCGGGGTCGCGGTCCATGCGGTGGTTCGTGACGGCGGTCCGTAGGGGCCAACGCGGACAATGCGGGGAGAGTAGACCCCGGCGTACTGGCCGACGCCGAGCAGGGGCCCCGCAGTGAGACTGAGACACACGGGAGCAAGAAGGGCACGCATCGGTGTGGACTTCGCGTTTCCCACGGCCCTTCCCTGCCGCTGCGTACTAGCATGCGCCGATCGACGGCCTGCCGACACCCACCGAGATCCTTCCGCACCGCGAACCCTTCGTGTTCGTCGACGAGGTAGTCGCGCTTGAGCCTGGCCACTCGGCTCGGGCCCGGTACACGCTTCCGACGGACGCACCGTTCTTGGCGGGACACTTTCCGGGAGAGCCGATCATGCCAGGGGTCCTCATCATTGAGGCGCTGGCCCAGACCGGTGCGCTTGCCGTGCTCGCCGCACCGGAGAACCGCGGCAAACTGGCCCTTTTCGCCGGAATTGAACGGGCAAAGTTTCGTCGCCCGGTACGTCCCGGAGACACCATCGAACTCGAAATGACCCTTACCCGTTCGCGTGGGCCGCTAGGGGAGGGCGATGCCACCGCAACGGTCGACGGCGCGTTGGTGTGCAGCGCAACACTGAAGTTCGCGGTTGCGCCTGGGCCAGACGCCTCATGATCGGCCACCCGCGGCGCTACGCCCGCGTCGTTGCGCTGGCTGGGCACGCACCCGAGCGCGTCCTCACGAACGTCGAGCTCGCGCGGATCGTAGACACGAGTGACGACTGGATCGTGGCGCGCACCGGTATCCGTGAGCGCCGCATCGCTGCAGACGATGAGGCCACAAGCGACCTCGTGCTGGGCGCCGCCCGGGCGCTGATTCAGCGCAGCAACATGCCAGCGACGGATATCGACGCACTCCTTGTCGGGACCTGCACACCGGACCACCTCTTTCCGAGCACGGCATCGCTTGTCTGCCAGGCCTTGGAGATCACCCCCGGATCATTCGATCTTCTCAACGCCTGCTCGAGCTTCGTGTACGGACTCGCACAGGGGTGCGGCATGATTGAGGCTGGGATCGCGAATACGGTGATGGTGTTGGGTGGCGAAACGCTGTCGCGCATCACGAACTGGTCAGACCGGTCCACCGCGATCCTGTTCGGCGACGGAGCCGGGGGAGCGCTCCTTGTCGGAACGGATGTTGAAGCGGAGGGCTCATTCCTGGCGTTTGATCTCGGCACCAACCCCGACCTTGGCAGCCTTAGTCTCGGTGCGGGGGGAAGTCGAAATCCGGCAAACCGCGGACACGCGAACGGGCCGGAAGGATTTATCGACATGAACGGACGCGAGGTCTTCCGCTGGGCCTCGCGAGTGATCGTGGAGTGTGTTGAGCGGCTATTGGAGCAGGCGGGGCTTCAGGCCGATGATGTCGACTGTTTCGTTCCTCACCAGGCAAACTTGCGAATCATCGAACACGCCGTCGCCCGTACGGGCATTCCCATGGAGCGCGTCATCGTCAACCTCGATCGCTATGGAAACACGTCGGCAGGGTCCGTTCCACTCGCACTCGCGGAGGCGGTCGACACGGGCCGGCTCCTGCCAGGTCAACTGGTCTGCTCCGTTGGCTTTGGCGCTGGCCTTGCGTGGGCTGGCAGTCTCTTTCGCTACTGGGGTCCGTCCGCGTGATTGGGTTGCTCTTCCCGGGGCAGGGCGCCCAGCAGGTTGGGATGGGGAAGGCACTTGCCGAGGCCATCCCCGTTGCCCGCGACACCTTCGCAGAGGCAAATGACGTGCTTGGCTATGACCTAACGACCCTGATCTTTGAGGGTCCAGCGGAGGCGCTTGTTCCGACGGACATTTGCCAGCCCGCAATCCTCGTAACGTCAATTGCCGCCTGGCGGGCAGCGCGCGACGCTGGCCTCGACGGTGACCTGGTTCTGGGTCACTCGCTCGGGGAGTTCTCCGCCCTTGTGGCGGCCGGAAGTCTGCCCTTCGATGTTGCGCTGCGGATCGTCGCCGAGCGCGGAGCCGCGATGCACGCAGCAGGCCAAGAGCAGCCCGGAACAATGGCGGCGCTCCTCGGGCTGACGGATGTGGAGGCCGAGGCCCTGTGCGCTGAGGCCGGTGACGTATGGCCGGCCAACTACAACTGTCCGGGTCAAGTTGTGGCCTCAGGAAGCATCGACGGGATTGGGCGCCTCCTTCAACTGGCGGCAGCGCGTGGAAACAAGGCAACTCAACTCGTCGTCGGCGGCGCATTCCATTCTCCACTCATGGCCGCCGCCGCGACGCGGCTTGGCCCCGCGCTCGACGCCTGGACGCCAAACGAACCGGACCCAGCGTTTCTTTCAACGACCACGGTCGCAGTTGAGGGGCCCGATCGGCTTCGTCAGGTCATCTTCGACCAGTTGTTGTCACCGGTCCGCTTCGGGGCGTCCATCGAAGCGGCGATGGCTCGCGGGGTCACCCGATTTGTTGAGATGGGTCCCGGTCGCGTGCTCTCCGGCCTTGTCAAACGGATAAACCGCGAGGTGCCGACGATGCAGATTCAGACGCCCGACGATCTCGCGAAGGTCCTCGCCTAATGGCTGTCGCACTGGTCACCGGAGCAAGTCGAGGCATCGGCGCGGCGTGCGCCTTGGCGTTGGCCACGAGTGGCCACGATGTCGGTGTGAACTACGCCCGCGACGAGCCTGGCGCGCGGGAAACCCTCGCAGCGATCGAAGCGCTTGGTCAGCGGGGGATCGTCATCCAGGCTGACGTCTCGGACCCAGAGGCGGCGCAGGCGATGGTCAGCGCGGTCACGGACGACCTCGGGCCGATCAACAGTCTCGTCCTGAACGCGGGCATCACCCGTGACGGTCCAGCGATTCGAATGGACGCCGAGGCGTGGAGCGCGGTGATTGACGTGAACCTCACGGGGGCGTTCAACGTCATTCGTCCGGCCCTTCGCGGGATGCTGAAGCAGCGATCGGGAAGCATCGTGGCGATCTCGTCGGTTGTGGGCCAGATGGGTAACGTTGGCCAGGCCAACTATGCAGCCTCAAAGGCTGGCCTTGTAGGCATGGTGTTGGCGCTTGCGGTCGAGTCCGCGGCACGTGGTGTGCGCGTCAACGCGGTCGCCCCAGGGTTCATCACCACCGACATGACCGCCGACCTCGCCGAGGAACATCGCGCCGCGCTCCTCTCACGAACCCCGCTTGGTCGCTTCGGAGCACCCGAAGACGTCGCGGCCGCAGTTCAGTTCCTCTGCTCTGAGGCCGCGTCCTACGTGACCGGCGTCGTCCTGCCCGTCGACGGCGGCCTGCTGGCCGCATAGAGGAGAACACACGTGGACCACAAGGACATGCGCCGCGCTGACGGCCTACCTCGCGTCGTCGTAACCGGAATCGGGGTTCTCTCGCCGCTCGGCGTCGGAGCGGAGGCAACATGGGCGGCGGCCCTCGCGGGAACCTCAACGGCGGGCCCGATCAGCTTGTTTGACACAACGGATTTTGACGTGAACTTTGCCTGCGAGGTGCCGAATTTCGATCCGGCAGACTTCATGGATCACAAGGCGGGCCGGCGCATGGAGCGCTTCAGCCAGCTTGGTGTCGCCGCCGCTCGGCTCGCTGTCGCGGACGCGAACCTGCCGATTGACGGTCGCACTGAACGCATCGGGGTGATGGTGGGAAGCGGTGTCGGCGGTCTCGATATCTTCACGAAACAGGCGATCGTGTTGAACGAGCGCGGACCGGACCGCGTGTCACCCCTCTTTGTTCCTTCGATGATCGCCAACATGGCGGCGGCACACATCTCGATGCAGCTCGGCCTTAAGGGGCCGTTGGCGTGTGCGACAACCGCCTGTGCTGCTGGCAACCACTCTCTTGGTGAGGCGACCGACCAGATTCGCCTTGGTCGTGCTGATGTGATGCTGGCAGGAGGTGCCGAGGCCGCAGTCACACCGATTGGGATCGCCTCGTTCAACTCGATGAAGGCCCTGTCAAAACGCAGTGACGATCCCGGACACGCGAGTCGCCCCTTCGACACCGGACGAGACGGTTTCGTGATGGGGGAGGCTGGCGCCGTGCTCGTCTTGGAATCCCTTGAGCACGCCCTGTCACGTGGGGCAACCATCATCTGCGAGGTTGCGGGCTACGGCCTTTCTGGTGATGCTCATCACATCACCGAGCCTGATCCCACCGGAGCGGGTCCAGCACGCGCGATGACGATGGCGATGCAAGATGCGGGCGTCACTGCCGGAGAGATCGACTACGTCAATGCCCATGGCACATCGACTCCCGTCGGCGACCGGGCCGAGGTCCGTGTGATTGGTCTCGCGCTTGGTGCCGAGCAGGCCGCGCGCACGCCAGTCAGCTCCACAAAGTCCATGCACGGGCACTGCCTTGGTGCAGCAGGCGGGCTGGAAGGCGCCCTCACTGCCCTTGCGATTCGGGACCAGCGACTTCCACCGACAATCAATCTCGTTGATCTGGACCCTGACTGCGCGAGCGTCGATCACGTCGTGAACACCGCACGAGACGCGAAGGTGGACGTCGCGATTTCAAACGCTTTTGGCTTCGGGGGCCACAACGCCAGCATCTGCCTCACCCGTTTCGGCCGCAACCCGTGATGGCCCCGCGGGCGTCTGCTCACCGGAGGCTGCACCACTGGGCAGCCACACGGGTGTATCGACCCGGCCGTTTTCGTCGGCCATACACCTGGATCGGTGACACACGCATCGCTGTCGGTGCGCTGCCGCTTCCAGGAGGGTTGGAGCTCGCGCAGGCGGACGGCGTCACCCATGTCGTGAATTGCCGCGCGGCCGCGCAGACGCGTATTTCCGGGGAACTCGCCTTGGAGCGCTTCGTCTTTGGCCCGGACGCCGTCATCTGCGCTCCGATGTGGGACAACGGACGCCCGCAGGATCCAGCGGTGTTTGGTCCTGCGGCGCGGTTTGCCGTCCGTGCCCTTGATGATCCGTCGACAGGAGTCTTGATCCACTGTCAGCAGGGCCGCCGCCGCTCGGTACTCGTCGCCTACGCCACACTCCGCCTGCGCGGCCTCCAACCGGCGGAGGCGGAGGAACTGCTCATTTCCCATCGCACCGAGGGCGAACTCGCCCCGGCGTACCAAACCTCGGTCGAGGGGTGGTTGGCCGCGGGCGATACTTGAGTCCTGCGCACCATCGGATGTAACCGCTCAACATTGACTGCGTTAAGCGTTTGCAAACCTCGTGCCTGATCGGCCGTTGTCGGGCATCATGCCCCGCATGACACGAACGAATGACCCCACAGCGTCCTGCGTCTCTCCCCTCAGATCCTTCGCGAACGCATTTCTCGTCGCAGTAGCGATTACCCCCCTTGCCGCCAGCCTGGGTCAGGCAGCGCCCGTCAACTCGCCGATTGCGGCCGTGCAGGATGACCGCCTTAGTCAGGATCAGGGAAGCCTCCCGGCGGAGCGCTTTGCACAACTCGCAAAGGTTGGAGCCCGCCTCACGCGGGTGGATTTGCGGTGGGACCGCGTCGCGACCCGTAAGCCCGCGAACGCCGCCAACCCCGCCGATCCCGCGTATGACTGGGCCTGGTACGACAAGGTTGTCGCCGCATCCGCCACTGCCAACATTCCGATCTTGTTCACCGTGTTTGGGACGCCGACCTGGGCGGGGGATCCAACGGTCCCGGCAACAGAGTCGACAGCGAACGGGAGTTTCACGTTTGGGCCAGAGAGTCGACGGCCACAAAACCCCGATGATTTCGGTGCGTTTGGACGCGCCGTCGCGCTGCGATACGGACCTCTTGGCGTCCACCGCTACGAGGCTTGGAATGAGCCGAACATCCCGCTGTTCTTTCGCCCCCAGTTTGCTCAGGAAGGGACCGCCTGGAAAAACGTCTCGGTCGCTGCGTACTCCAAACTCGCTCGGTCGTTTTACGAGAACATCAAGGCCGTCGACCCTGCGGCAGTGATTGCGGGTGGAGTAACCGCGCCGAGTGGTGACCGCTGTCCGAGTGGATGCCCAACCTCGTCGCTTGGCCGTACCGCTCCCGTTGACTTTGTCGCAGAACTCGGCAAGGTCGGCAACCAGCCCCCGATGGACGCGATCGCCCATCACCCGTACGCACTCCGTCTTCCTCCCAAGACGACCTTCGCTGGCGCGTCGTACGTCGACCTCTACAACCTGGACTTCCTCTACAAGGCCGTTGACGCGACCTATCTGAAAGGAAAGCCCTTCTGGCTGACCGAGTTTGGGTTCAACACTGAAAAGACGGCGAACTTCGACAAGCTGGTCGTTACCCCCGCGCAGCAAGCTTCGTCGCTCGCCGACACCTACATCCGGCTACGCCTTGATCCGCGGGTTCAGCTCGCCAGTTGGTACTTCCTGCAAGACAACGACAACTGGAAATCAGGCCTCATTGACCTGAACAGTCAGCCGAAGCCAGCAGCCCGCACGTCGGCGTTCCCGGTCGGATCCACCCTTGTCGGTAAACGCAAGCGAAACTTTCTCATCCTTGGCCAGGCTCGCCTGGCAGCTGCGGAAACGAAGGTAACCATCGAACGTAAGGTTG
>JAYTQG010000101.1:0-10322 GCA_043746815.1 Thermoleophilia bacterium
GCCCGTTCCCGGCAACATGGGCGTCGTCGCGCCAGTACCAGGCTACCTCGAGGGCCTGCGCACCGCATGTGATCGCCACGGCGCACTGCTCATTTTCGACGAGGTCATCACCGGATTTCGGGTCGCCTTCGGTGGGGCGCAGGCGCGCTTCGGCGTTCGGGCTGACCTGACCTGCCTCGGCAAAGTCATTGGCGGGGGCCTTCCCGTTGGGGCATTCGGCGGTGGGCGGGAAATCATGGGCGAGCTCGCACCCGAAGGGCCCTGCTACCAGGCGGGAACGCTCTCTGGCAATCCGCTGGCGACCGCGGCCGGGCGGGCGATGCTCGCAGAACTCGGGAGCCCCGGCGTCTACGAACGCCTCGAGGACGGCGGCGCGCGGCTGGAAGCCCTGATCCGTGAAAGCGGTGCCCCGGTGCAGGTCAACCGCGTGGGCTCCATGCTGACGCCCTTCTTCACCGACCAGCCCGTGACCAACTACGCGGGAGCGCTATCCAGCGACACGAAGGCGTACGGGACATTCGCGCGAGCACTCCTTGCCGCCGGTGTCTACCCACCCCCATCGCAATTCGAAGCATGGTTCGCAGGCCTCGCCCACGACGCCGAAACCGATCGGCTGACGCGCGACGCATTCGCCCAGGCCCTCGCGTGAGCCCGGGGATCGCCGAGCGAATCGCGGCCCCACCGCCACTCCTCGCACGCCACGCATCGCCGCCGCTCGCCCCCGACGAGGCCGTAGGACTCGATTTGATCCTGGAGGGCTTTCTGCTGCACCACGGACGTCCGCGGGGAAAACCCCAGGCCAGCGGCCCGGTCCTCGCCGGGGATGCCTGCTACGCCGAGGGGCTCGTTCGCGTTGCAGCGGCAGGTGACCTTGTGGTCATCCGACTGCTCGCGGATCTAATCGCCCGCTCGGCGAGTCTGGTCGCGGATCAACGTCACGACCTCCTCCCCGCGCTCTGGGCTGCCACTGTCGCAACGATCGCCAACCACGGCCGCGAGGGCATCGACCAGCTGGCCGCCGCGGCCGACGCGATGAGCTCCGGCGACCCGAGCGCGCTCGTCCATCTTGCCGAACAGTCCGATTGCTACCCCGAACTCGCGGAGGTCCTCACGCCATGAAGAACTTGAGCGACTTTGTCGACGAGCTGCGCCGCGCCGGTGAGCTGGTCGAGATCACCGCTGAGGTCGATCCGAACCTTGAGATCACCGAGATTGCCGACCGGGTGATGAAGGCACACGGGCCTGCTCTGCTCTTCAAGAACGTCCGCGGAAGCGCCTTGCCGGTGCTGATCAATCAGTTCGGCAGCGAACGGCGGATGTGCATGGGGCTCCGCACCGATCGCCTGGACGCAGTCGGTGAACGTATCCAAGAACTCTTGGAGCTCCAGCCACCCCAGGGCATCGTCGACAAGATGAAGGCGCTGGGCAAGCTGAAGGACCTCGCCTCCTGGGCGCCCAAGGTCGTGAAGGACGGCGCCTGCCAGGAGCAGCGCCTCGAACCAAACCTGGACCTCCTGCCGATCCTCACCTGCTGGCCCTTGGACGGCGGACCGTTCGTCACGTTGCCGTTGGTGTTCAGCAAGGATCCGACCACGGGCATCCGCAACTGCGGCATGTACCGCATCCAGAAGGTCGACAAAACGACCGCGATGATGCACTGGCAGATCCACAAGGACGGGGCCGCGCACCTGCGCGACTCCTCCGGACGTGTCCCCGTGGCGGTGGTGATCGGGTCGGACCCAGCCGTGACCTACGCGGCAACCGCCCCCTTGCCGCCGAACATCGACGAAATGATGCTCGCCGGATTCCTGCGCGGGCGTCGCGTCGACATGGTGCGCTGCGCAACAGTCGACGTCGAGGTCCCTGCCGACGCCGAGATTGTCCTCGAGGGCTACGTCGACGCAACAGATTTGCGGCCCGAGGGACCATTCGGCGACCACACCGGCTTTTACACGCCCGTCGACAAGTATCCGACCTTCCACCTCACGGGGATGTCGATGCGCCAGGATGCGATCTACTCCACGACCATCGTCGGTCTGCCCCCCATGGAGGACTTCTGGTTGGGGAAAGCCACCGAGCGGATCTTCCTGCCGCTCCTTCGGATGACGACGCCTGACCTTGTGGACATGCACTTCCCTCCAGAGGGCGTCTTCCACAACTGCGTGATTGTCAGCGTGAAGAAGCGCTTTCCCGGTCATGCCAAGAAGTTGATGAACGCGGTTTGGGGGATGGGCCTGATGTCGCTCACCCGGTGCGTTGTCGTCGTCGACCACGACATCGACGTCCACGACATGAGCGCCGTCGCATTCCAAGCCTTCTCGAATGTGGACGTTGGGCGCGACATGCTGGTCACTGAAGGCCCCGTCGACGCGCTTGACCACGCGGCTCCGTATTTCGCGCTGGGTTCCAAGGTCGGATTCGACGCAACCCGCAAGCTGCCGGGTGAAGGAATCGTCCGCCCATGGCCCGAAGAGATCCGAATGGATGAGGAGATCCGCGCCCGCGTCACCGAGCGCTGGGCGGAGCTTGGGCTGGGCGACCTGGGGCTGACATGATGTGGGGCGTTTCGGGGACATTCTCCCCGCCCCGTCGGGGTCGCTTCTCACCCGTGGTCTGGTTGAATGGTTAACGGAATCTGTCGGTAGCCCAGGAGGCACCTGAGTGGCGGGAACATCAGACAACGGCGTACCGGAGCCCACGGGCGATGGCCAGTACTTTGGCCCGCGCGCGCACGACCCAGAACCCGTCCACGAGCATGACCCGGCGGACGTCACGCGAACACGCTTCCTGTCGGGCGTCGCGCTGGCAGCTGGCGGCGTCATGGGCGCCGCAATCCTCGTCCCGGTGGTCGGCTTCGCTGTCGTCGACCCGCTGAAAGAGGAGGAGTTCCGCTGGGTGGATGCTGGCCTGGCCAGCGACCTCCTGAAGGGCCTCCCGCCATTTACTGACGCGAACGTTCCGGTTGGGGGGGTTTCCTCCACTGCAATCTCCGGTCCCGCGGCCGAGTCCGACCGCCGGGTGTTCATCGTCTCGGCCCTCAAGAAGGGCAAGACGAAGGCGGATTGGAAGAGCCTGACCGGCGACGATTTCGAACTCCTCGCCATTTGGAACCGTTGCGCGCACCTTGGCTGCCCGGTGAAGGAGGGCGGCGGGGTCTATGCCTGCCCGTGCCACGGTGGCGCATACAACGAGCGCGGCCTCGTGACATCTGGCCCACCGCCGCGCCCGCTTGACCGGTTCGACATCAAGTTGACCGATGGGAAGCGAGACATCCCGCTGGCCGAGCATGTGAAGACGCCAAGCCCCAAACACAAGGTGTTGATTGGCAAGGCGTATTCCGTCGATAGCCAGGAGCGGCCGTACAAGCTGCACCTTCCTGGCGAGCCGGTCGACGGCGTCCTCTCCAACCTTTACCCCCTGTAGGAGGCGCGGCAATGGCGACCAAAAATATTGGGCCAAAGCCGCCGGGCGTTACCCCCGGCCTGCAGGCCTTCGATTACGTTGACGAGCGCACCGGCGTGAAGTTTGGTGCGAGTTGGTTCCTGACGCGCAACATTCCCCGCGGTACGAGTTGGTTCCAGACGCTCGGCTTCACGGCCATGGTGCTGTTCAGCATGCAGGCCATCACCGGGATCATCCTGGCGATGTACTACAAGCCGGAATCGGCGAACAACTCGGCCTTCAACTCGATCGCCCACATCACAAACGATGTGACGTGGGGTTGGCTGGTGCGCGGCATGCACAAGTGGGGCGCCTCGGCGATGATCGTCGTGGTCTTCCTTCACATGGGCCGTGTCTTCTTCTTTGGCTCCTACAAGTACCCACGCGAGCTGACCTGGGTCACCGGTGCGGTCCTCCTGATGATGACCATGTTCATGGGCTTGACCGGGTACCTCCTGGTCTGGGACCAGAAGGCGTACTGGGCCACCGTGGTTGCCGTCAACATCACGGCGAGCGCGCCAATCGTCGGGCCGTACCTCGGCTCGATTCTTCGCGCCGGTCCGGAGTTTGGCCCCGACACGCTCAGCCGCTTCTACTCGATTCATATGCTCCTGATACCCGGTGGCCTTGCGACCTTTATCGGGTTGCACCTCTACCTGGTCACAAAGCTCGGCATCAGCGAGCCGCCGTGGTCGAAGCGCCGCCTGCGTGTTGAACGCGACGAAGAGGACGCCCGACGTCGCGCTGCCCGCGAGCGCGTGCCGACGCCCGGCCGTACCACCGTTCCCGGTATTCCGGCCGAGGTCTCGGCGACCGCAAAGGGAACCTCGTGAATCGCGCGCAGAAGGAGGCCTACAAGAAGGACTACGCGGCAGCAAAAGCTGACGGTAAGCCGTTCTTTCCGTACGCGATCTATAAGGACCATATCGTCGCACTGCTGGCGATCGCGATTGTCATCGTGCTTTCGATCAGCGTTCGCGTCACCGTTGGGGAGCCGATCAACCCGGCCACGACCGACTTCGTTCCGCGCCCTGAGTGGTACTTCTTCTTCCTGTTCCACCTGCTGAAGATCTTCAGGAACCAGAACGCCTTCGAGCCGCTGATCATGGCGACATTCATCGTGCCGAACATTCTGATGGCCTTGATGTTCCTCGTCCCATTCATCGACCGCGGCCCCGAGCGCCGCCCACACAAGCGTCCGATCGCGATGATGACGGCCGGTACCGTCATGTTCTTCCTTTGCTACCTCACGTATCTGGGAGCGACTGCACCTGAGGGTGGCGGGACGATTGAGCTTGCTGGGCTTGATGCCAAAGCAACGGCTGGGCTTGAAACCTTCCAGAAACTCCCGTGCCAGACCTGTCACGTGTTGAAGGGGCAGGGCGCGGCGGGGCCAGGGCCAGATCTGACGAAGGAGGCCGCAAAGAACCGAGGGGTTGAATGGCAGATTGCCCACCTCAAAAATCCGCAAAGCAAGACTCCTGGCTCTGGGATGAGTGCGTTTGCAAACCTGACCACGAAGCAGTACGACGAGCTCGCCTACCTCCTTGAGGGGCTCGGCACTAAGTACAAGTAGGTCAATGCCTACCCGGGAGGGCAGGATGCGCGTCTTCCTCGGTATTACCGGCGCGAGCGGGGCCATCTACGGTGGTCACGCGCTCGCCGCATTGACCCGGGCTGGCTGTGAGGTGGGCCTATGCATGAGCGGCGCTGGCGCACAGGTCATCGGACACGAGATCTTTGGTCTCGGTCCAAAACCCGCAATCTCAATCCAGGAAACCGAGCTCCGTTTTGTCGAGCAGTTCGCTGAGGGAGCGGGATCAGTCGAGGTCCTCGGCCTGAACGATCTGACCGCGCGGTTCGCATCCGGGTCCTCCAAGACTCCTGCAGCGCTCATCGCACCGTGCTCAATGTCAACGCTCGCGGCGGTCGCGCACGGGACGGGAACCAACCTCATCCACCGTGCCTGCGACGTGATGTTGAAGGAGCGCCGTCGCCTCGTCCTGATCCCGCGGGAGGCCCCGCTCTCTTCCGTCCATCTGGAGAACATGTTGAGCGTGACACGCGCCGGGGCCATCGTGATGCCCGCCATGCCCGGCTTCTACGGCATCCCAACGGGCATCGGCGATCTCGTGGACTTCGTGGTCGGCAAGGCCCTTGACCTCGTTGGCGTGGAGCATGAGCTCCTGAAGCGCTGGGGCGAGCCTGACGGTGCCCCGCATGAATAGCCGCCCCGCGGGGACACTGCCCGCCGCTGAGGTGCGGGAGATGTTCAACCGCATCGCGCCGCGGTACGACCGGATGAACCGAATCATGAGCGCGGGCCTCGACGGGCGTTGGAGACGCGCTGCCGCGGCCGCTGCGGATGTCGCAGCGGGTGACCGTGTCCTTGATTGCTGCACCGGCACCGGTGACCTCGCCGTTGAACTCGCGCACCGCACCGGACCAACCGGTCGCGTTGTCGCCCTGGACTTCGCCGAGGACATGCTAGGTCGCGCCCGACCGAAGGTTGCTGACCTACCAGTCGACCTCGTTCAGGGCGATGCGCTCGCCCTGCCGTTTGCCGACGACGAGTTCGCGGCGGCAACCGCAGCCTTCGGTGTGCGGAACTTCTCGGATCTCGACCAGGGCCTTCGGGAGCTCGCCCGGGTTGTGCGCCCAGGCGGTCGTGTCGTCATTTTGGAGATCACGACACCGAAGCGGCTGCGTCCGCTGATTCTGACTTGGTTTGAGCGAGTCGTACCCCGCCTTGGACGCCTCGTTGGTAAGGACGCATCCGCGTACGCCTACCTCCCTGCCTCTGTCCGCCGGTTTCCGGATCCCGCTGGGTTGGCGAATCGGCTCCGTGCTGCCGGTCTTGATGGGGTCGAATGGCGGACCTACATGGGCGCAACGATCGCGATTCATTGTGGCAAGGTTTCTGTATCGCCACGCTCCTGACCAAACACGCGGTTTCATTGCGCCACCACCGGCGAAATCTTGCCGCTTGCGAGATGAGGTTGGGCGAAATCGTGCAGGGCGGCACCGATCTTCTCACCGGTCCAGCAGGCGAGATACTGGCCGCTGGAGGCAAACGTCTGCGCCCCCTGCTTGTTTTCTGCAGCGCCCCCGCGGGGTCCGATCAGTCCGATGGGCTGGTGTCGGCGGCGGCGGCCGTGGAGCTGGTCCACATGGCAACGCTCGTCCACGACGATCTGCTCGACGGTGCGAAGCTGCGTCGCGGGCACCCAACAGTCGCGACGACACACGGTGCGGATCGCGCCGTCCAGGTTGGCGACTACCTCTTCGCCCAGGCATTCGCAGAACTCGCTGGGTATGCGCCGCCTGAGGCAGTCCGCGTGCTGGCAGGGGCCGCCCTCGACCTGTCAGAAGGCGAGATCGACCAACAGCGTGCCGCATTCGATCTCAACCTGTCCGAAGCGGACTACCTCTCCCGCTGTCGTCGCAAGACATCATCGCTTTTTTCGGCCGCGGCGCGCCTCGGCGCCATGGTCGGGGGCGCTGGAACAGAAACTCAGGAGCGTCTGGCGATCTTCGGGGAGCGCGTTGGGATCGCCTTCCAAATCCTTGATGACATCCTGGACGTCGCCGGAACCCCGGCAAAGACGGGAAAGCGTCGAGGAACCGACCTTCTGGGCGGAACGATTACGCTGCCGGTCATCTACGCGCTCCAGCGCGAACCGGAGCTTGCCCACCTTGTCGCGACCGCGGGAAACGGGACCGGCGTCGAGGCGCTCTGCGACCGTCTCGCCGAACACCCCGCCATTGGTGCCGCGCGTGAGCGTGCGCTGGGCTTCGTCGCTGAGGCCCGCGCGGCCCTGGACGCACCGCTCGACGGCGTTGACGCGGAGGTCCTCTTGAAGCTCGCCGACGGCGTCGTGGACCGGTATTCATGACTCGCGACGATCTCATCGAGATCCTCCGGGCACGCGACCCGCTCGCGGCAGCGCGAGGCGTCACCCCCGTTCGCTTGGTGACCTGGACGCGTGGTGACGAAACGTTGACGGCAGAGTCTCTCCCGTACGGAACAGAAGTCGCCCCAGAAGTGACAGCTGATCACCTTCTTGCGCTCGCTGCCCGGCCCATGGGCGAGGTCCGCGCGGTTCGACCGGTACCAGCCGAGGGAAGTCCGGGTTCTTGGGGAGTGCAGGATCTCGCGGTGATCGCGGCCACCCGTCTGGCACTCCCGGATGTGGAGTGGATACGCCCCTCGTGGGTGACACTTGGCCCAGCGCTTTCTCAGGTCGCGGTCGCCTTTGGTGCCAATGACTGGGTCATTCCCGATGGCGACCGAACCGATCCGGATTTGCTTGCGGCTGCGGTCGGCTGCGAAGCGGTTGCCCGATGACCAACCAACCGCTGCGCATCGGGCGCATCAACGCGCTGAACATGTATCCGCTCTACCACCACCTCGCTGGCCCCGAAGGCCAAGGCCTGACGTTCCTGGATGGCTTACCGACGGCATTGAATGCGGCGCTGCTTGAGGGGCGTGTCGACATCTCTGCCGTGTCCAGCATCGCGTATGCCCGGAATGCCGACCAGCTTCAGATCCTGCCGGATGCCTGCATCGCGGCGGACGGCGCGGTCGACTCGATACAGGTCTTCTCACACGTGCCATTCGAGCAACTTCGTACGGTCGCGATCACCCCGCACAGCGCAACCTCGGTCGCCCTCCTCCGTGTCCTTGCTGGCCCGAGCGTTGCGTTTCACCCCCTGGTGGGCGACCCGCGAGACGCGCCAGAGGATGGCGTCCTCCTGATCGCCGACGAAGCCCTTGAGGTGCTGCGCGGGGGCGAATTCCCGGTCCACACGGATCTTTCCGAGCGCTGGCAGTCGATGACGGGCCACCCGATGGTGTTCGCCGTCTGGGCCGCGCGACGGGACGTCGCAGAGCGCTACCCCGAAGCGGTTGACGCCTTCGCTGAACTATTGCGATCGGCACGAGCGGAGTACGTCCGCGAACCGGTAGCGGTGGCCCGCGCTGCTGCGGTGCGCTTCGGCTTGCCCGAGGCCATGGTCGCCGACTACTTCCAAGGATTGCGTTACCGATTTGGCCCGGCGGAACGCGAAGGCCTGAGCCACTTTTTGGAGCTCGCACAGCAGGCAGGCGAGTTAGAGCGCGTACCAATGGAGATCGCGGCATGACGACACTTGCACCGCCCCGCGACGAGGTCGTATCGATCGTGGCCCGTGCCGACGCTGGCGAGCGGCTGAGTGAGGACGACGCGCTCGCACTACTGGCGTCGCGAGATCTGGTGACGGTAGGTTCCGCCGCCGCGCGCGCCCGGGACCGCGCGACGAACCCGGATGAGGTCACCTTCGTCATCGATCGCAACGTCAACTACACGAACTTCTGCATAACCGACTGTGACTTCTGTGCGTTCTATCGTCACCCGCGCGACCCCGAGGGGTATGTCCTCCCGAAGCCCGTCATTTTCCGAAAGATCGAAGAGACGCTCGATCTCGGCGGAACGGCGCTGCTCCTGCAAGGGGGACATCACCCGGGACTGCGGATCGACTGGTACGAAGATCTCTTCTCCGACATCAAGTCACGCTATCCGATTCACCTGCACGCACTCTCGCCGTCGGAGGTGCTGCACATCGCGACGTATTCGAAGCTGGATCTCGCGACCACCATCACACGCCTGGTCGCGGCGGGACTCGACTCGATCCCCGGCGGTGGCGCAGAAATTCTGGTGGACCGCGTTCGCGACATCATTGCCCCGCGTAAAACGACAACCGATGAGTGGCTGGACGTCATGGCCGAGGCCCACCGCCAAGGCCTCGCCTCGACTGCGACCATGATGTACGGCACCGTCGACACGATTGAGGAGCGTATCGAGCACCTGCGGCGCCTGCGCGTGGCGCAGGATGAGACCGGCGGGTATCGAGCGTTCGTCTGCTGGAGCTACCAATCAGGTGGCGGAAGCGTTCGCGGTGAGAACCACATGCACACGACGCCAGCGGACTATCTGATGATGCTGGCCGTCAGCCGCCTCTACCTCGATAACTTCGATCACTTCCAAAGTTCGTGGGTCACCCAGGGCCTGCGCGTCGGACAGTTGGCGATGGAGTTCGGCTGCGACGACATGGGCTCGATCATGATCGAGGAAAATGTCGTCCGAGCGGCCGGGACGGCCTTCCGTTTGGACACGGAACGAATGGTCAACGCCATCGAGGCGACGGGACGACGAGCCGTCCAACGGGACACCACCTACAAGACGGTGCGCCGGTTCCCAGCTTGAAATCGCACCCTGGCAGCAGTTTCGCTGCGCTCAGCCAGGGGCCACCCCGGACCACCACCCGCGTCTAAGTGTAGTCGCCAAACCTGTTTCGCCGTCTGCGATCCGGGTGTCAGGTGTGTGCCAATGCAGTGGCGCTCAGGCCGGGGTGTCGCCCTCGTACGGGAGACCCGCTGACGCCCAGGCGAGGATTCCGCCCGCAAGGTTGATCGCCTCGTCATCTCGTCCTTCGCCGTTCAAAAAGTCGGCGACCTTCGCGCTGCGGGCACCGCTTCGGCACATCACCACCAAGGGTTTGCCGACCGGCAGCTCATCAATTCGCGCGGCGAGTTCACTCATCGGCAAAGACGGCATACCTGCCACATGAGTGGCGGCGTGCTCATGCGCCTCGCGGACATCAACCAGGTTCACCTCACCTCGGTGCCATGCATCGTGGGCGTCCTGAGCCGTCATTTCCTTCACGATTGCCTCCGCACGTTCGCCGGAGAATGAGGCTACAGGTGCTCCAGACATAGTGGTCTGGCGCCGAAATACCGATGCGGTTCCGACGGCTGCGACACATCGCGATACGGGCGTCCTGGGTTCCCAGAAGATTCCCGATCTGCAAGAAACACTGCGTCCTGACTTCCGTGTTGGACG
>JAYTQG010000102.1:0-4435 GCA_043746815.1 Thermoleophilia bacterium
CTTCCGCCCGTTCATCATCGCCGACGCCGACACCGGCCACGGTGGCGATGCGCACGTGCGAAACCTCGTCCGCCGCTTCGTTGAGGTTGGCGTTCCCGGGTACCACATTGAGGACCAAAAGCCCGGCGCCAAGAAGTGTGGCCACCAGGGCGGCAAGGTGCTTGTCGGCTCCGACGAGCAGTTGAAGCGCCTCTCGGCCGCACGCTTTCAGCTCGACATCATGGGCGTGCCTGGGATCATCGTGGCCCGTACCGACGCCGAGGCAGCCAACCTGCTGGAAGGCTGCGCGGACGAGCGCGACCAGCCCTTTGTGCTTGGCACGACCAGCCTGGACGTCCCCTCGTACCGCGTGGGCTACCTCTCGGTGATGCGCCAACTGCACGCAGCAGGTGTCGACGAAATCAACGGCCACCAGCTCTACGCCGTCTCTGCTGACGAGTACGCAACGGCTGACGCGTGGCTGGCCTCAAGTGGCGTTTCCGCCGCCATCACAGACGCCGCAGCCGCCTATGCGGCCGGCACCAGCGGAACCTCCGAGGAAACCCTCGACAAGGTCTCCGACACGTTCCTGGCCATCTGGCAGTCAGCTGCCGGTCTGAAAACACTCGGCCAGGCTGTTGCCGATGCGATGGCCTTCCGCATTGACGAGGGCGCTTCCTTCGACATGAGCATCGACGACTGGAAGGCCTTCGCGTCGACGGCCTCTTGGTTCGACGCACGCGCCAAAGCCCAGGCCCTTGGCGTCGAATACACGTGGAGCGCCGATCTGGCGAAGACACCCGAGGGGTATTTCCAGATTCAGGGCGGCATTCCGTACGCCGTTGCCAAGTCACTCGCGGCTGCGCCCTTCGCGGACATCCTCTGGATGGAGACCAAGACCGCCGACATTCATGATGCAAAAGAGTTCGCCGAGGCGATCCACGCCGTATTCCCGGACCAGATGTTGGCCTACAACCTGTCGCCGTCGTTCAACTGGGACACGACCGGCATGAACGACGACGAGATGCGGAACTTCCCGATTGAGATCGGCAAGCTCGGTTTCGTCTTCAACTTCATGACCTACGGCGGCCACCAGATCGACGGCCTCGCCGCGGAGGAGTTCACGACGGCCCTTCGGGAGGACGGAATGCTCGCGCTGGCTCGTCTGCAGCGCAAACTTCGCCTCCTGGAGTCGCCCTACCGCACGCCACAGACCCTGGTCGGTGGACCGCGAGCGGACGCCGCCCTTATGTCGCTGTCCGGGCAGACGGCAACCACCAAGGCGATGGGCGAGGGATCAACCCAGAGCCAGCACCTGGTGCAGACCGAGGTTCCGACGAAGCTGCTCGGCGGCTGGCTCGACACCTGGGTCGCCCATCACGGCGTCGCTGGCCCGTTGCGGGTTCAGCTTCGTCCGCACACGGCCGGTTCCGACCTCCTGGAACTCTCGATCATCGGAAGCGACGGGGCCAAGGCCGCAAACGTCATCTTCACGACGATTCAGGACCGCCGCGGACGGGTGATCCTGTCGGTGCGCGACCAGAACACTGAGCAGGCCCTGCGCCGCAAGCGTTTGATGACGCTGCTGCACCTGTTCTTGATCCACCGCTACAAGGCAACGTCGATCCACTACCTGACACCGACTGAGGACAACCACCACCAGTCGGAGCACCTCAAGGCGATGGGCATCTTCAGCGCCACGCACGAAGAGGTCGGCGAGATCATCGTTGCCGACGTCAACGTGGACGGCGTGAAGAAGATGGTCGAGCCCGACAGCGCAGAACGTCAGGCAATCATCACCAAGGCATGACCCATCTCGGTCCGCTGCTCGCCGCCACCCCGATGGCGGCGAGCGGCGGACCGAGGTCGGCCGGACCACGCCAGGTTCGGGGCAAACGTCACAACTGTGACGAGGGGCCAAGATCATGAGATCCCGCGGATAGACTCCGAGAACACGCAAACCGTATTTCGGAGCCCCGAGCAATGAGCATCCTTCCTCAGGATTACCCACCCCGATTCCGCGCGTCCGACTATGTCGTGGCGCCCTCCGCCGGGGAGGACGAGCGCATTGATGTGGGCGTGTTGTTCGTCGGAGCCGGTTCGGCGGGACTGGCCGGTGCGGTCCGCTTCGGCCAGTTGCTCGCGAAGGACCCGGCACTGGCGGAGACCCTCGGCGAGGTTCCGATGGCGGTTGTCGAAAAGGGCAAGGGCCCTGGGTCTCACCTGCTCTCTGGCGCGGTCATCCGTCCGCAGTCGTTGAAGGATCTCTTCCCCGAACTGGGTGTCGCGGACCTGCCGGTTGAGAGCGTCGTTGAGAAGGAAGCGGTCTACATGCTGACCAAGGGCGGGGCGCTGCGCCTCCCGCCGCCGCCGCAGATGAAAAATCACGGCAACTGGGTCATCTCCGTCAGCCAGCTGGCCCGGTTCATGGCCGAGCAGGCCGAGGAACTTGGCGCGTACCTCCTTCCCGAAACCGATGCCCAAAAGCTGTTGGTCGACGATGGTCGCGTCCAGGGCATCCTGACCGGCGACAAAGGGCGCGGACGCGAGGGCCAGGAGCAGGCCACGTTCGAGCCTGGCGTTGAGGTTCGCGCGCAGGTCACCGTCCTTGCTGAGGGAACACAGGGGCACCTCGCCCAGGTTGCTCGCCAGCACTGGGAGCTTGACCGCGACTCCACCCAGATTTGGGAGCTTGGCGTCAAAGAGGTCTGGGAAGTTCCGAATGCCCTCGACAAGTTGATTCACACGCTCGGATGGCCACTGCGCTTCGGGGCCAAGTACCGCGAGTACGGCGGGTCGTGGATGTACCCGATGGGCGACGATAAGGTCTCGATTGGCTTCGTAGTTGGCCTCGATCACGCAGACGCAACCCTCTCGGTGCACGACCTTCTGCAGCAGTTCAAGACGCACAAGCTCGTCCGTGGTGTCCTTGAGGGCGGCCGCCGCGTCGCCTGGGGCGCCAAGACCATTCCCGGTGGCGGCATCTACGGGCTACCGAGCCGCCTGCATGTGCCGGGCGCCGTCATGGTCGGCGACGCTGCTGGCTTTGTGGACATGGCCGCGCTGAAGGGCGTCGGCTACGCGATCCGCTCCGGAATGCTCGCAGCGGAGGCGATCTACGACTCGCTGAAGGCCGGTACCGCAACGACCACAACGGGTCTCTGGGGCTACGACAAGAAGATCCATGAGAGTGAGGTCTGGAAGGACCTTTGGAAGGTCCGCAACATCCGTCCTGCCTTCCAGAAGAGTTTCCTCTACGGCGCGATGATCCACCCAATGGCGACGGCAACGCGAGGAGCCCTGCCGAAGAAGGTCAAGTTCAAGGCCGACGCCGCGGAGCCGATTTTCATTGGCGCTCCCCGCGACTATCCGAAGGCCGATGGCGAGTACATCTTCGACAAGCTCTCGAGTGTCTTTGCAAGTGGAAACAAGACCCGCGACGACCAGCCCAGCCACATTCGCGTCCAGACGCAGGTGCCGCGCGAACTTGCGGTTGCCTGGGAGAGCATGTGCCCGGCAAAGGTCTACGAGATCGCCGAGGACATGCCCCAAAACGGCACCGTCACGGTCCGCGTCAATGCACCGAACTGCATCCAGTGCGGTGCGATTACCGCCAAGGGCGGACGCCTGACGCCGCCGGAGGGTGGCAGCGGCCCCGAGTACACGCTTACGTAGGAGGCCGTTGGCATGACTCTTCGAGCCAGCGCCCTTCTGGCTTGAAGTCTGTCCTGTGGCGGTAGCATTCGGCGGGTGACGACCCGCGCCCAGGACCCCGTCAGCCAAGCACTGCTCGGCTGGATGCAAGCCAACTCGGGGCGAATGCAGGAACTTATGGCGAGCGAGTCGGTTCGGTTTTCGGATCGCTCTCCGGTATCCGAAGGTGCGATCCGGGCCCACCTCCGCTTTGTGGCCGAGGCCCTTGCGGCAAGCGCTGCACCCAGCACGCTCGAGGGCCTCAGCGCGTTTGCGGCGGACTTCGACATCCGCGTTGACGCGGAGCGGGATCGGCTGGAGGCGGAGTTCGACGCGGTTGCCGAGCAAGTTGGGCTGGAGACCACCCTCCAGTTCGGCGAGGCCGCAGGCGAGGACCCCCTCACCCGAAAAGTTGTTGAACGCCGGATGCTCGTCAACGCCTGGCATCGCTACTTCCTGTCCCTTCTGGATGACGCCGCAGGTGTGAGTTTCGCTCCCGGTGTCACCGTATGGATGGCCGACAACCAGGCGCGCCTTGGGGACCTGATCTTCGGTACCGATCGCGCCGCGAAGGCCGCTATCGTGGCTCGCGAGGGGAGCGATTTTCTTTTGGACCATGAGCGGACGAACCTCGTCGGTCAGGCGGCCATGCTCCAGGCGCACACCCGCTTCTTGGTCGAGGCGATCGGCGCGTCACGGGGATGATCGACTCGCCCCGTCGGTCGACCGAAGGGGCGCGCATCGTCAGCGTTCGGGGTGGCGT
>JAYTQG010000103.1:0-2002 GCA_043746815.1 Thermoleophilia bacterium
GTCACCCTGGCGGCCGTGATGCCGGGGATGGCTCGCCTAGCCGGTGAGATCGCCGACGGGTTCATCGACCACCCCGTCACGACACCCGCCTGGCTGAACGAACGCCTCCGTCCGCAGATCGCCAAGGGAGCCGAGCGAGCAGGGAGGCCGATGCCCGAGATCTGCGGGGGCGTCATCTGTGCGATCAGCCGGACAGATCCCACGGCTGCCCGCCGAGCAGCCGCCTGCACGGTCGGTTTCTACGCAACCGTGAAGACATACGAGGAGCTCTTCAGCGAGGAGGGGTTCGCAGCGCGCCTCCCCGGTATCCGGCGCGCGTTCGTGTCACGAGATACTGACGAGTTGGCTGAGGCGGTCGGGGAGGACATGGTGGAGCGCTTCGCCGCGGCCGGCAGCCCCGACGCAGTTCGAGAACGCGTCCACCGGGAGGCGGCAGCCGTGGACCGAATCTGGGCAACGCCGCCGCATCACTTGCAAGGCGGCGAGGCCTCAGCCGGCTGGCAGCGCGCCATCCTCGCGACGCTCGGACACTGAAGGGGTCAGACCCGGGTCAGACCCCGAAAATGGACTATTCAGGAAGTCAAGCGGTTGACACACACGTGACACACATTGCGTTCTCCTAGCGTTGCACCCTCAGGACGACCGTGACGCCGTTTGGGCCCACCGGTTGGATGGCTCCACGGACCCGGCCACGCGGGACGCCGCGGCCTCTCACGCCGAGAACCTGTGTGCGGCAGCCAAAGCTTGGCAAGACGAACCTTCGCGGCCGCCACGGTGAGACCCTGGGTGCGCGGCACGACGCAGGACGTTGAGATGGTGCGCCAGCTCGGGTCCGGCCCCCGCCGTGCTGATCAAGCGAAGGGCGCCAACCTCCGACCGCTCGAATACGTCAAAGATGGCGTCGGTTTCACCCAACCCACCGAACGGTAGCCTGCGGGTTGTGGCCGAGAACCTTGACCGTTACCGCGAAAAGCGCGACTTCGGCCTGACTCCAGAGCCCCCGCCGATGCTCGCGGGAGCGTATGGCGGTCCACCCCGGTTTGTGATCCAGCGACACGACGCTCGTGCGCTCCACTTCGATTTGCGGCTGGAATTCGAGGGGGCATTGGCCTCGTGGGCGGTTCCGAAGGGCCTGCCACTGCGCGAGGACGTCAAGCGGCTGGCGGTTCGCACGGAGCCCCACCCCCTGGAATACCTCACGTTCGCTGCCGAGATTCCATCCGGTCAGTATGGCGCCGGGCTGATGACGATCTGGGACCACGGGACGTATGAACCGATCCTGGTCGGCGGCGACGAATGGAAGGTGCACCTGCGCGGCAACGTGCTGGACGGCGAGTACCACCTCGTGAAGACCGCAGGTCGCGGGGGCCGAGATGAGTGGCTGGTTTTCCGTTCCAAGAAGGGGCCGCCGGGGACGCCCGATCCGGGCGATGCCTATCGGGCACTCCGACCAATGCTGGCCGAAGAGCAGCCCGTCGACTCGCCCCGGCTGGACGATCCGGCGTATGCCGTTGAGATCAAGTGGGACGGCTTTCGTGGGCTTGCCTACATCTCGGGAGGGGGCACGGAGCTTCGTTCACGCGAGGGCAATGACCTGACGGCGCGATTCAAGGAGGTGTCCGACCTGCGGCGTTATGTGCTGTGTGCGGAGTGCATCCTTGACGGGGAGATCGTCTCCTTGGACGCCGAGGGGCGGGCTGACTTCGGTCGGCTGCAATCCGGCACCGGGGACATCCGCTACGCCGTGTTTGACCTGCTCTACGTCGACGGCGAGTGGTTGACGGAGCGCCCATGGGAGGAGCGGGCCGCGCGTCTGGAGGCTGTCCTCTCACCGGTCGTTGGCTCGCCGATCCTGCGCTCCGACTGGACCTCCGGTAACGGGCGGGCGCTCTTCCAAGCGGTTTCCGAGCGCGGAGTGGAGGGGGTCGTCGTCAAGCGGCGAAGCGCTCCGTACCTTCCCGGCCAACGGTCTGGCGACTGGATCAAGGTGAAGGCCAGACAG
>JAYTQG010000104.1:0-1999 GCA_043746815.1 Thermoleophilia bacterium
TCGGTGCACTGAGTCAGTCCCAAGAAGGTCACCGTCTAGTTCAATCCGGTACCACCCGACCCCCTCATAACCGCGCAACGCGTCGTCGTAGAAATCCCACGGTGCCCCAGATTTGACAGCCATCCAAGCTGATGCGTCAAAGGTCGGTGCGAACCAACCCTCCTTTTCGCCCATCCGATCTTGGTCGACTTGGAATCCCCAATTCTCTATGTTCACCACGAACTCAGACACTCGTCTCCTCCGTCGGCGGATTCAGCGTTGATGACTGGATTCGACCCCGCCGTCGCACCCCTGCCATTCACAGTTTGATTCCACATAGTGGAATTGTGATTCATTCTTGGAGGATAGAGCAGGAACCGTGCCGAAGTCAAGACACCCGTCTTGACGAGTGAAGCAAGCGTGACGAGATGCCTGGAGCACGCGGCTGTGGCGGAAACGCGCATGATCCGCGGAAAGAATCCGGTCGCGTAGCCGGCGACGCGCCAAACGAGCGGGGAGGCATGCGGCGATCTTCGCCACGACTGAACTCATGCAGCACGACCTACGCCAAGACGGAGGCAGTCCTATGACACTACTTCAGGGGCGATCGGCCCTCGCCACGGGCGCGGCGAATGGGATCGGGCGCGCGATCGCTGAGCGGTTTACGGCCGAAGGCGCGCGCGTCGTTGGGGTCGACGTCGAGGCGATGCCCGACCTCGGAGCATCGGTCAGGGGGCTCCGCTGGGACCTGGCGGACACGGAGTCTCTCGGCGAGTTGCTCGTGGCAGTCCGAGAGGTAGATCTCGCCGCCCGGCCCGAGGTGCGGATACGGGAAGACCATGCCTGGATAGAGCGCGCTCGTGGCGACTGCTCCGACGCCGCACCCGCGCGGTCGACAGAACACCGGAGACACATTGCGGAGTCCCGTCAGGGCAACCGGCCACAACGCGCGATTACCAGCGGCGCTCGCCGCTTGGATATGAGTCGTCGCCTGAGGCACGACCAGCATGGTGAGACCCGCGGAAAGTAGGGCTACGAACCATCCGACGCGTCGCATCGTCCAAACCTAGCTGCGCTCGCCGATCGGACCACCGCGGGGGACCACTACTTCGGCGGGAATGAATCGAATCGGCCCGGGCTCAGATCTGACGATGCAGATCGGAACTGGACGATGACCGGCGCGACCAGCTTGGATTCCAAAGGATTCCGATCTTTGCACGAAACCAAGGCAACTTGCGCCGCACCAGTGCGGCGCTTGGTGATTATGAGGACCCGAGAGCTCGCACGAGCCGCGCGACGCAGCAATCGCCAAGGCCACGATGAAGAACCTCAGACCGGGTTGCTCGCGCCAATCCTGAGACTGCCGAGAAGATCTCGTGCCTGCTTCAGATGGCGAGCGCTGGGCCTCGCCCTCACGAGCACGAACGCCTGGAACGCTCGCCGACCGATTCGAAACGGCACGTTGTACGCCCGGCCATAGCACCCTTCCAGGTTGGCAGCACGTCCCAGGCTTGGACGGCGCGAGAGCGGCGGAAAGGTGCGTGGGACGGGTGGTGCGCTTCCGACCCACTCGACAACGTCGACGATCACGCCGTTCGGTGGCATCTGCCGGCGAACACCCTCACCGACGAAGACGCAACCCGCGTCGCGCGAAACTCGATGCAACCGAAAGCTGGCGGCGGCATACCGCTCCACCGGATCGGTGGTCAGCGTCAACGGGAAGCCCACCCGCGACCAGCCCGGAGGAAGCCGAGTCCCAAACGGTGGAGCGGATGCAACCGCTGTCGCGCTCAGCGCGCAAACACCGACCACGGCGCGGACGAGGGCGGAAGGCCGCATCTACCGAGCACGCGCAATCGGGGTCGCGAGGTCCACCGCATTCGCTCCACCGAGCGCCCGCGGTACCCTCGGGAGTAACACGGGAGTAACAACGTGGCACGATCTAGGCATCGCTAAGCTGCTCAAAGCGAACACGAGTTCGCCTGGGAACGAGATCACTAAACCACCAAAATGCCTGCAA
>JAYTQG010000105.1:0-10225 GCA_043746815.1 Thermoleophilia bacterium
ACTTCGCGAGCGCCGATCCGAAGGTCGATGGCCGTCGGGTCACGCCAAAGGACGTGAAGGCCTCCATCGAGCGGATGCTGCTGATGGACTCGCCCGGAAAGGAGCGGTACTTCGTCATCCGCGGCGCAGAGCAGGTCAACCGCGACGCCCGTGGCGCGGCTGGCGGCATTCACATCGACAACGACCGCGGAACGATCTCGTTCGATCTCCTTCAGGCCGACCCAACCTTTGAAGAGGCACTGGCCCTTCCGTGGGCCTCGGTCCTGCCTGCCGATACGCCGACCTACGATCAGTCCACCTCAAGTCCGGCCTCTGCAGGTCCGTTCTACGTGGCCCGCTATCGACCCGGCAGCGCGATCGAGTTGCGCCTGAATTCCGACTATCGGTCACCCGACCCGGCACTCCCAGACCCGACGTTTCAGCAGGTTGACATCGAGATCGGCGTCAGTGCGAATGCGGCGGTCAGTGGCATCGCTGGCGGCGACTTCGACGTGACGTTGGCATCACTCGACAAGAACCAAGTCGATGCCGCCAAGAAGCGCTACACGCGAAACATCAATATCAGCGACTCGACACAGCCGAGCACCTACTACTTCTTCATGAACGTGAAATCGAAGCCATTCGGCAACGGGCACGTCCGTGCGGCAGTCAACCTCGCCATCGACCGCGGGGAGATCGAGAAGCTCTTCGGCGGACGCGCGAAGGCGACCTACGATCTCATTCCGAACGTGCTTCCTGGCGGTCAAGCAGCCCACGGGGCGGCAAGCACCGTCGCGACGAAGGCGAATCTCCTCGCTGCGGCCAAGGAGATCGCAGCGGCGAAGCTGGACAAGGCAGCCCTCGCACAGAAAATCACCATCTGGGGCTACAACATTGACCCCTCGCCAGCCGTCACCCAGTACTTGAAGACCGTCCTGACCGACCTCAAGTTTACGAACGTCACCGTTAAGCTTCTCGACAAGAGTCGCTTCGAGAGCCAGTTGAAGGGCGGCAAGACGAGCGCGCAAATCGGCTACTACCGTTGGAGTGCCGAGATCCCGGATCCGAGCGGCATGTTCAATGCCCTGAAGAGCGTTGGACCCGCCGGGCGTGTCGGTAGCTTGAACTTCAGTAACTTTTCCACCGACGCCGTGGACCAGCAGATTAAGGCGGTGCGCAAGCTCAAGGTTGGCACGCCCCAGCGCGCACTCGCACTGCAGAACCTCGCGAAGACGGTGAAGGCCGATCAGCCGTGGGTGCCGTTCGCGAACGATTCCCGCTCCGACGTGTTCTCCGCCCGGATCGCCCCGGGCTCGTTCGTCTACCAGCCGATCCTCGGCCCCATCTGGACGCGCCTGAAGCCTGCCCGTTAGTGGTCTGACATGGAAATGAGGTGGTGGTTCCGGCGAGCGAGACCGAGCGAGACTAGGACGCAGTGTTGCCTGCATATCGGGAATATTCAGGGCACCGAGGACGCCGTATCGCGATGTGTCGCAGCCGTCGGAACGGCATCGGTATTTTCATGTCAGACCACTAGCCAACGGCTAGATCGCGACGCCCGCCTCATCGCGCAGGGCGACGATTGCGGCATCAGCGGGGACACGAGGATCAGCCTCGATCAGGATGCCGTTGTCGGATCCGGCCTCTTCCCCTTCCACCGCCGGGTCAACCAGCAGCGGAGCGATCCGTGGGTTCACCCGCGCCCGCACCGGCCCGCCCAGACGTGATGCCTGTCGGGCAATGGTTGCGTTCACCTGGATGGCGAGGCTCTCGTCGGTCAGCACAAAGCCGTGACCCTGGCAGGTCGGGCACATGGTCGTCATGACCTCGCGCGGGCCTTCACTGATGTTTTGGCGCGTCATCTGCACCAGCCCGAGCTCGGAGATCTCCACGACGTAGGTGCGGCTGCGGTCGCGTGAGAGTGCATCGGTGAGACGTTCCGTGACCGCCTTGCGGTTCTTGCGGTCCGACATGTCGATGAAGTCGATGATCACGATGCCGCCGATGTCACGCAGGCGCAGTTGGCGGACGACTTCCTCGGCCGCCTCGTGGTTGGTGCGAGTAATCGTCGACTCAAGCTGGGTGTTGCCACGCCCGACATTGCGTCCGGTGTTCACATCGATCACCGTCATCGCTTCGGTGTCGTCGATGATCAGATAACCGCCAGACGACAGCGGAACGCGACGGTCGAGCGTCGTTTTGACCGCGCTCTCGACCCCATAGTGCTCCATCATCGGCGACTCACCCTCGTAACGAGCAACCCGCTCGGCGAGCTCAGGCGAGGTGCGGCGCAGGAACGCAACGAGACGCTCGTACTGGGCGTCGTCATCGACAAGCACCTCGTCAACGTGGGCGCCCAGCAGGTCGCGAATGACACGAAGGGACGCGTCGGCCTCGCTGTAGAGCAATGATGGAACGGGAGACTCGGCCGAGCGGGACTTCAGCGCAGCCCAGAGTCTGCGCAGCGACGCCAGGTCGCGGGCGAGTTCGCCAGCAGCCGCACCGGCCGCCGCTGTGCGGACGATGATGCCGCCCTCATCCATTTCGAAGGCCCCACAAATGACCTTAAGGCGCTTCCGCTCGGAGTCGTCAATGCGTTTGCTGACACCGAGGCCCTCGCCGTAGGGCACGTACACGAGGTACCTGCCCGCAAGCGAAAGCTGCATCGTTAGGCGCGCACCCTTGGTGCCCATCGGGTCCTTGACCGCCTGGACGAGCACCTCACTGCCCTTTTTGAGCAGGTCGCCGATCTGGCGGCGGCTGCGTGAGGTTCCCGGGGCGTAGACCTCGTCCACGTGCAAGAAGCCGCTCTTCTCGATCCCCAACTGCACGAAGGCCGCCTCCATGCCCGGGAGAACGCTCTCGACGCGCCCCTTCCACACGTGACCGACAACGGAGCGGCGTCCGCGGCGTTCGATGTGAATTTCAACAACTCGGGCATCTTCAAGCAGGGCAACGCGGGTTTCGAATCGGTCAACGGAGACCAAAATTTGCGTGTTCAGTCGGAGGTCCTTTTACGTGGCGCGGCTCCCTTGGGAGCGCCCGAGAATGTTTTGAGTGCGGCCTCACCGGCCGAGCGAGTCGCCCCGTAGGCGAAACCACTGCGAAGTGCGAGCCCCGCGCCAGGGACGCGGGAGGTGGCACGACGGGCGAGTGCCCGCCAACCGTACCCGGCCGCGACGACTCCCGCGATTTCGGCGGTCCGCGCGCGACCTGCCGGTCGGTCGTGAAGGGCCGAAAGCTGGGAGACCAGGCGAACCTGTTGGGCGAGCAGGACCGGGAATTCGGCGCCTGGCAGGAAGCCCGCTGCACCAACCGCGGCGGATCGCTTCGATGCCCGGTCAATCAGGAGGCGCGCGACCGGATCCCGCAGCGTCGCGTTTGCGCGACCCGCTGCCACCGCGTCGTCGCCAAGGGCAATGATCACCGCGGCACGCGCAGCGATACCGCCATCACCGGCAAGCGACGCAACGCGGACGGTGTCAGAAAGCTCCAAGGGTGCAGCGGCAAGCACGACTGCCTCAAGAGCCCCGTGCTCCTCAGCGCCGCCGACCAGGAGCGCGCAAACCCTGCCACCCCGCGATTTGTGGCGCGACAGCGTCTCGGCCGCGGTCGCGGCGTCGGCCGCGCCACCCGCCGCGTAGACCAGCAGCGCGCCCTCACCGGGCACCCGGCCCGCGGCGACACCCAGAAGGCGCTCCAACGCGGCGGTCAACTTCGGTGCGCCAGCGAGAATGGCGAGCTGCCCACCGGCCTTGGCGCGATCCTCGACCTTACGCGCCGTCTTCAGGAGTGGCTTCGCGCGCCCAGCGACCGCACGCGCAAATTTGATCGACCCCACCCCGTTACCTCCGGACCATGGCCGACCGGCGGCCGATACCGATAAGGAGCCCCAGAGCGGTGAAGTTGACCAGGGTCTGGCTCCCGCCGTAGCTGACAAACGGAAGCGGAATTCCCGTGATCGGCATGATCTTCATGTTCATCCCAATGTTGATCAAGACCTGAAACGCGAACATGCCGACAATCCCAGACGCGATGAGGAGGTCAAGTCGCGTCGATGCCTGGGTGATCGTCCGCACACCGCGCCACATCAACAGGCCAAAGGCGAGAATCAGGGGAGCCGCACCGACGAAGCCGAAGACCTCGCTGAGCGCGGCGAAAATGAAGTCCGTCTGCTGCTCGGGCACGAACCCGAAGGTCTGGCTGGCGTTGTCCAGCCCCGTGCCCGTTGCACCCCCATGACCGATCGCGATGACACCCTGCTTGACCTGATAGCCGTAGCGAGAGCTGTCGTCACTGGACGAGAGGAACGAGAGCAGCCGCGCATATTGGTGGGCCGGGAGCACCCTCAGTCCAAATGCCGGGAGGATGACGAATAGGAGCGCCGCCAAACTGGCGACGATACTCCCAAGCGTTGCCAGATGCGACCACGGGACGCAGACCACCAGCAGAATCGACGCCAGGATTGCGAAGTAGACCAGGCTGGTACCGAGGTCCGGCTGAAGGAACACCGCGAAGGCGGGCACCCCGGCGACCCCGCATAACGTCAACGTATAGCGCCAGGTGCCAAGCTCGGTTGCACGCTCAATCGCGACGGCCGCGACCATCACGATCACGACAACCTTGCCCAGCTCAGATGGCTGCAGCTGGAAGATTCCGAGGTTAATCGAGCGACGAGCTCCGTTGACAACGGTGCCGACCAGCCGCACGACGAGGACCGACGCACACAGGCCACCGAGGAGGAACCAGGGATAGCGTGCGAGCCGACTCGGGTCAACGAGGCTCACCGCTGCCATCGCCCCGAGACCAAGCACAACGTAGCCAGCCTGCTTGGTGAGATAGAGGTCGCTCTGTTTCGTGGCGGCCCACACTGCAAGCACCCCGAAGAGGGCAATCGAAACCCCAACCGCAATCAGAACCCAGTCGATGCCCACAGTCTCGGCGCGCAGCCGCCGCCTGGCCGAGCCCGAGCCGCGTGTAACGGGCGCCAGGGTGCTCAATGCGACTTCCCTTGCGTCCCGCTGCCGTCGCCACAGGAGTCCACCGGGAAGCGAAGGTAGGAGGCCATCGTGCGGCACACCACAGGCGCTGCGGCGCTCGCGCCGGTGCCGGCGTTCTGGACAATTACGGCGACCACGATCTTGGGATTATCGTACGGGGCGTAGCCCACGAACCACGAGTGATCCTGGGCAATCTTTCCTTTGATCGTGTTCTCGGCGGTGCCGGTCTTCCCCGCAACCTTGAATCCTTCGGGGACGTTGTGAAAGACGTCGTAGGCCGTCCCATCCCTGCCATTCGCGACGAGGAACAACCCCTCCTTGATCGGATCCAGGATCTCCGGTGTCAGCTTCTTTGGGTTGCCGTTCTTGTCCTGGAGCACAATTTCGCGCGGCGGCACGGCGTTGACGAAATTCCGCTCGACGCTGCCATCAGGGCGGATCAGCCGTCGCGCGAGGGTCGGCGTGACCAGCTTCCCGCCATTTGCCAGCGCGGCATACGAGACCGCCACCTGCAGCGGCGTCGCCTGAAGATCACCTTGGCCAAGCCCAAGGTTGATGGTGTCCCCGGGCTTCCAGTCGCGTGCCGAGGGCTCTGGGCTGTCGAGGTTGTGGGTCCGTTTCCAAAACAGGTCCGGTACCAAGCCCGGCGCCTCGTTTGGGAGATCGATCCCTGTCCGCGATCCATAGCTGAAAAGTTTGGCCCAATTCTGAATTGGGGTGTCCTGGGTCTTCGCGTACTTCTGGTAGAGGAGCTTCGAAACCGCATCGACGTAGGTGTCGCACGACACCTGGAGCGCAAATGGCAGCGATATCGCGCCCCAGGACTCGAACCCGAAATTCTTGTACTCGTTGGTGAACAGCGTGATCCGCCCCGGACAGTCGATGAACTCCGTCGGCGAGAGAAGCCCTTCCTCCATCCCCGTAATCAGCGTGAACGGCTTGAAGGTCGACCCGGGCGCGAAGACGCTTTCTGTCGCCCGGTTCAAGAGGGGCGACCGTTTGCTGGAGACAATCGCGTCCACGGCGGCCGCCTTTCCGTCCACGAGGACCTTCGGATCGAAGCTCGCGACGGATGCGATCGCCAGGACTTGGCCGGTGTTGACATCAAGCGCTACGGCGGCCCCTCCCGGCGAGCCCGTGCGGGCGACCTGAACGGCAAGCGCGTTTTGCATCGCCGTGTTTGTCGCAATGTCGATCGAGGTCTCGAGCGTATCGCCCTGCTGCGCAGGGGTCGACACCGGCCCCGGGCCCACGATCGTGCCGTTCGCTTCAACCTCGACCTGACGCTTCCCGACCGTTCCGTGGAGGAAGGCCTCGTACTGCTTCTCCAGGCCGGATCTCCCCAGACGCGCATTGAGGGGAATGCCCTTCTTGAGCGCGGCCTGCCGTTCATCAACAAAGACCGGGGCGACTTGGCCAAATATCTGGGCGGCGAGGGCGCCATTCGGATACGAGCGGAGATAGACCGTGTCGAGACCAATCCCCGGAAAGTCCCGGCGGCGCTCGGAAAGATAGTTGACGATCGGAGCATCGACCTTTGGGGCAAGAACGGTGTCGTCGCTCGGGTTGTGCTTGAGCCCATCGTGCACGAGAACACGCAGCTTGTGCTCGCCGACCCCGGTAATCCGGCTGAGGCGCCGAAGGAGCGCACGACGCTCCTCGAGCGTGTTGAGCTTGAACTCCTGGGGGCGCATGACGACGTTCTGCGCGGCGCGGTTCTGGACTAGCGGGACGTTGTGCCGGTCGACGATGATGCCGCGGACTGGCTCGTCAACGAGGGTGTGGATACGGTTCTTGGTGGCGGCTGCGGCGTACGTTGGGGCGGAGACCACCTGCAAAAACCACAGTCGCAGGATAAGCACGCCAACGATCGTTGCAACGGCCGCGGCAATCACGGCGACACGCCTGGCCACGGTCTGATTCATCACGGGCGTTCCACCCCCGTGATCCTCGCGTTCAGGGCCGTCGATCACGGTGTCACCTCCACCAGCGGCGTCGCGTCCACGGCTGGGGCCGCTGGCCACATGCGACGTCGAATCATCGCGAGAGCCGGGAGCGACACCAGCGCAGTCAACGCGGCGCCCGGGATCAGCACGCTCACGACGAAGTCGGTCACATTGAGGGTGTGGCTCAGGAGGACCCACACCGCTGCCAGGAGCAGCTGGGTTCCGAGCGCCACGGCAACGGTTCGAAGGAGGAGCACGAGCAGGCTTGGTCGCGGCGCGCGCTCGGCAAGGATCCCCGCCCACGAGCCTCCAAGGACGCCCGCCAACGCGAGTACGCCGAGGGTCCCACTTGGCGTCGCGAGCTCCACGAGCAGGCCACCGGAGAACCCCGCGACGGCTCCAGCGAGTGCTCCATGCCGGGAGCCTGCAACGACGCTCACCCCGGCGATCAGATCGGGGATTGCATTGGCGACCCGAAGTTCCGAGATGATGCTGATTTGCAGGAGCACCGCAGCCAGGCAGAGGGCCGCGAACAGCCCGACGCTAACGGCGTCGACGCCAACGCTGTTCGAACGACTGGGTTCGACCGTGGGAGCGATTCCGGTCATCCGCCCCTCGCTCGGCGCTTCGCCTCGGCACTCGTGGGAACAAGAACGATGGCCCCGGAAATTTGCCGGACGTCGACCAGCGGCTCGACTTGCACCGTCTGAAAGGCATCCGGCTCGCCGGCGCCGAAGTCTTGCACGCGTCCGATTGAGAGGCCCCGCGGGTAGAGCGAATCCAAATCCATCGCCGCGTACCCCGAGGTCAGGACAATCGCGGCCTTTCGCAGCGGAAATTCGCGCGGAACCTGGCTGAGGGAAAGGTTGCCGCCGTCGTCGGCCGCGAGGAGGCCGACGGCGCTTCCGCCTTGCACTTGAACCCCAATCCTGGAGCCAGTTGCCGTGACAAATGCAATGTCAGCGGTGTGGCTGGTGGTCGACGTCACGAGGCCAATGAGAATCGGCTGGCGCGCCGCGCCCGCGCCCTTCGCGCCCGGCGCAACAACCGGCGAGTTACGAACAACGCCGTTAGCGGATCCGACGTCAAGGCGCGCGTACTGAAACAGGTTGTTCTGAGAGCGATTGCGGATTGCACCCTCCACGGGACGGTAGCCGGGGGGAAGGACGGTCTTGATCCCCTCAAGCGACTTCGCGATCCCAGCTTCAATGTTCGCGTTACGGGCGGCAACAATCTCCTCACTCAGGAGTCGGGCCTGCGCCTCGTACTTCGCCGCGCGATCGCGTGCGCCTACCAGACTCGTGGTCCAGTGCCAGCCGTCCTTTGCCGGTTGAATGGCGGCATCGGCGAACGACTGCATGGGACCCGCCAGACCGCCAACCGCTGACTGAATGGAATGCAGCGGGCCGGTGGCGCCCTCTCGGAAAAAGCCCGTGAACAAGCCGATACATGTCACGACGAGGGTCGCGAGCACGCCGCGACGCACCATGATCCGACGCCGGCTTACCGTCGTGTGGGCTGATGTCCCCAGCTTGTCGACTCCCCTCGAATGCCCCGTCCGCGTCGCGCCATCATGGCTCCCACAGACCCAACCAACCTGTTCAGACTAATACCGGTATGCCCGCCGCGGCGCTCGCCGTCCACCTCGACCGCGCGCACTCCGCTTGAGGACCTCAAACTCTTCGAGCGAACGACCCGAACCAATGGCCACACATGTCAGTGGCGACTCGGCAACGTGGATGGGCATCTCAGTCTCCTGGCGGAGACGATCGTCCAAGCCCTGCAACAGCGAACCGCCGCCCGCCAACATGATGCCACGATCCATGATGTCTGAAGACAGTTCCGGCGGTGTCCGGTCCAGTGTTGACTTCACTGCATCGATGATCTGCAGGACCGGCTCCTCAACCGCCGCGCGGACCTCCTCGGAACTCAGTACGACCGTTTTCGGCAGACCGGAAACCATGTCACGACCACGAATCTCGGCGCCCACTTCCTCGCGCAATGGGAAGGCGGAGCCGATTTCCAACTTGACCTCCTCAGCGGTCTGGCTCCCAATCATCAGCTTGTGCTCCTTCTTCACATAGCTGATGATCGCCTCGTCCAGCTCGTCGCCTCCGACGCGGATGGACTGGGCAACGACGATTCCGCCGAGGGAGATCACCGCAACTTCCGTCGTTCCGCCGCCGATGTCAACGATCATGCTGCCGGTCGGCTCCGCGACGGGCAACCCAGCACCGATTGCCGCTGCCATCGGCTCCTCGATCAGGTACGCCTGGCGCGCGCCAGCGGAGAGTGTTGCCTCCTCCACCGCGCGTTTCTCGACGCCCGTCACCCCTGAGGGAACGCAGACAACCACCCGCGGATGCGCCCAACGATTCTGGTGGACCTTCAGGATGAAGTGACGGAGCATCTGCTCCGTGACGTCAAAGTCCGCGATCACGCCATCCTTCAGCGGACGAATTGCCTGGATATTGCCGGGAGTGCGCCCCAGCATCCGCTTTGCCTCAATGCCGACCGCATGAACCTCGTTCGTACGCGTGTCAATCGCGACGACCGATGGCTCCGACAGTACGATGCCGCGCCCGCGGACATAGACAAGCGTGTTGGCAGTCCCGAGGTCGACGGCCATGTCGCGGCCACCGAATCCGGTGAGATATGTCAGAAGCCCGATGGCCGTGCCCCGTTCGTGCTTGCAGGCGACCACAACGGCCAGCCGTGCGCGGCAGAACTGAAACGGTACCGCGAGCGCGCGCCAGAAACTACCCCTGAAGGGTCAGGTTGCTCCACGGTGCAATTCCGATTGGGGCGAGCAGGTCGAGCAAAGCCCCAACCGGCAGGCCGATAACGTTGCTGAGCTCTCCCTGAATATGCACGACAATCGCGGCACCTGCACCCTGGATTGCATAGCCGCCAGCGCGGCCTCGCCACTCTTCAGTCGCGACGTACCAGGCGACCATCTCCCTACTCAAGGGCCGAAACGTCACCTCACTCTCCACAACGGCGCTCGATTCTCGCCCGTTGGAGAGCAGTGCCAGGGCCGTCATCACCGTATGCGTCCGCCCCGCAAGTTGATCGAACAGCCGTTTTGCAGCGGCCTCATCCGCAGGAGCGCCGACCGAAATTCCGTCAATGGCTACGACGGTGTCGGCCCCGAGGACCAGCTGGTGCCCCTGCGCCGCAACCCAACGGGCTTTCCCCAGCGCATTCGCGAGGACGAGCCCCCTGGGATCTTGACCCACCTCGGTCTCCTCGAACAAGGATTCGACAACTTCGAATTCCAACCCGAGGTGCGTCAAGATC